>NZ_CP061311.1:732860-1032860 GCF_018688095.1 Polynucleobacter sp. AP-Titi-500A-B4
GCTGAGCCAGACGAAGAAGAATTAGCGAGTGACCCAAATCGCCCCATGAAGATTGCGGTAGTAGGGCGCCCTAACGTTGGTAAGTCCACCTTAATTAATAAATTGATTGGCGAAGAGCGCGTGATTGCGTTTGATATGCCAGGCACAACGCGAGATGCGATCGAAGTACCGTTTGAGCGTAATGGCAAGCCATACATCTTGGTTGATACAGCAGGCTTACGTCGTCGCGGTAAAGTCTTTGAAGCGATTGAGAAGTTCTCTGTAGTGAAAACTTTGCAAGCGATTGCAGATTGCAATGTTGTGATACTGATGCTGGATGCGCAGCAAGATATTTCTGAGCAAGATGCGCACATTGCAGGGTTTATTGTGGAAGCAGGGCGTGCACTGGTGGTTGCAGTGAACAAGTGGGATGGTATTGATGCCTATGTCAAAGAGCGTGCGCGTTTAGAGATTGCTCAAAAGTTGCGTTTCTTGGACTTTGCTAACGTGCATCCGATTTCTGCGAAAAAAGGCACGGGGCTAAAGGAACTCTTTAAAGACGTCGATGCCGCTTATGCTGCAGCGATGGCAAAGTTGCCCACTCCACGATTGACCCGCATTTTGCAAGAAGCTATCGAACACCAACAGCCCAAACGGGTTGGCATGGGTCGTCCAAAATTACGTTATGCACACCAAGGGGGCATGAACCCTCCAATCGTGGTGATTCATGGAACATCACTGAGTGGTGTGACTGATAGCTATAAACGCTATCTAGAAGGTCGCTTTAGGGATGTCTTCAAGCTACGCGGAACGCCTTTGCGGATTCAGATGAATACCGCCAAAAACCCCTATGTGGATGCTGATAAGGGTAAAAAGGGCAAAAAGCGCTAGTTTGCGCTAAGCTTTCTATTCTGAATGTCATCAGGACTTGATTTTTATGAAATTAAGCCCAATATAGAGAGTTCGTACAAGATTTGGTTATCTCGGAAGCAAGGGTTTAAAGGTTTTATTTAGTAAAAAGAAAAAGCAAGACTCCCAAAAAAGCAACTTAGCAAAAATAATGAAGGAGCAGTATGAGTAATAGCAACTCCAACAAAATCCAATTACTACAGGATCCATTTCTCAATGCGCTTCGCAAAGAGCACATTCCTGTTTCGATCTATCTCGTCAACGGTATTAAGTTGCAGGGCAATATTGAATCATTCGATCAATATGTTGTGCTCCTTCGCAATACGGTGACGCAGATGGTTTACAAACATGCAATCTCCACGATCGTTCCTGCTCGTGCGATTGATTTCCGTGTAGAAGAAGCTAGCTCTGTATAAAACTGGAGTAGATGCAGCACGCGCCGTTCTGGTTGGGGTTGATACCGGACGCGAAGATTTTGCAGACAGTATGGCCGAGCTCAGCCTCTTGGCTGATAGTGCCGGCTCTATCCCCTCAGCTAGTGTTATTGCTCGCAAAGGCAGAACCGATCCTGCCCTATTTATTGGATCTGGAAAAGCCAACGAACTCAAGCGCGTGATGGAAGAGCATGATGCTGAATTAGCAATCTTCAATCACCCCTTATCGCCAACGCAGCAACGTAATCTAGAGCGTCACATCGGGCGCCATGTGATGGATCGCACCGGCTTGATTTTGGATATCTTTAGTCAACGCGCACAAAGTCATATTGGTAAGACCCAGGTGGAGTTGGCGCAAGTACGCTATCGCATGTCTCGTCTAGTGCGCGCATGGAGTCACTTAGAGCGTCAGCGCGGCGGTATTGGTGTACGTGGTGGTCCTGGTGAAACGCAGATGGAGTTGGACCGCCGGATGTTGGCGACTAAAGCCAAGCGCCTTGAAAATGAATTAGAAAAGCTGCAACGCCAGCAAAGAACCCAAAGAAGGGCGCGCAACCGCAAGGACGTGTTCTCAGTTTCTTTGGTGGGGTATACCAATGCTGGTAAATCGACTCTTTTTAATGCTTTAACCAAAGCGGGTACCTATGCTGCCGATCAGCTATTTGCCACCCTAGACACCACCTCAAGAAGGGTTCATCTCGATGGGGTAGGCTCGATTGTGGTCTCCGATACCGTAGGATTTATCCGAGATTTGCCGCACCAGCTGGTAGAGGCTTTTAGGGCCACTTTGGACGAAACCATTCACGCTGACCTGATTTTGCATGTGATTGATGCCTGTAGCCCAGTCGCCAAGGAGCAAAAAGCGGAGGTAGAGGCAGTTTTGCAAGAAATCGGGGCTGATGACATCCCTCGGATCGAGGTGATGAATAAGATCGACCTCATGCCCCAAACCTTTACCCGTGGGGCTGTTTTAGAGCGGGATCACCAAGGATTCCCAAGTGAGATTTTCCTGTCAGCCCAAACGGGCTTAGGCCTTGATTTACTAAGGTTAAGCTTGGCGGAATGCTCCCAAATGACTGATAAAATGAGGAGTGAACACAACCGTGCCAAGACTCAGATGGCTCCGGACGAGTTTTTAGCCCCTTTACCAGAACGACCAGAATCATCCGAATTTAATCCGATTCCTAACCGAAGCTACTTTTCTAATGATGCGTAAATTTCTAGGCCTTTTTTCGGTCAATGACCCAGGTTGGGGCAATAGCCACAACAGCGGATCTAAAGATGCCAAAGATGGGCAGGGGAATGAACAAGCTCCAAAAGTTGATCCTGAGAATAAACCTACAGATCAACCAAACAATCCACCAACAAGCCAACCTAAGAAACCAGATGGTCCACCAGATTTGGATGAGTTGTGGCGTGATTTCAATGACAGAATCGCTGGCATTTTTGGCGGCAAGAAAAGACCAAGCATTAATCCAGGTCCCGCTGTAAACAAGCCTAACAGCGGTGACATTCCTCCGCCATCTCAGCGTGGCAGTGGAGGCGGTAATGGCGCAGGTCCAATGGGCCCCAACTTTAATTTCACCAATCCATTTAGCCCTAAGAGTGGTCCATTAGTAGCTCTAGGCATTGTTGTCTTTATGTGGGTTTGTAGTGGCTTCTTCATTATTCAAGAAGGTCAAGCTGGGGTTGTGATGACCTTTGGTAAGTACGACTACACCGCTAAGCCAGGTATTAACTGGCGTATGCCTTGGCCGATTCAGTCGGATGAGACAGTCAACCTCTCTGGTGTGCGTTCAGTAGAAGTGGGTCGTCCTGTATTAATTAAAGCAACCAATCAAAAAGACTCTTCGATGCTGACCGAAGATGAAAATATTATTGATGTGCGCTTTGCCGTGCAATATCGCTTGAAAGATCCAACGGATTATTTGTTTAATAATCGCGATCCAGATGCTGCGGTCATACAAGCTGCGGAAACTGCGGTGCGTGAGATTGTGGCTCGTAGCAAGATGGATACCGTCTTGTATGAAGGGCGCGAGAAGATTGGTATTGATCTTGCCAACTCCATTCAAAAGATTTTGGATAGTTATAAGACCGGTATTTATGTCACCAGCGTGACTGTACAAAACGTGCAACCACCAGAGCAAGTACAAGCAGCGTTTGATGATGCAGTGAAAGCTGGACAGGATCAGGAGCGCTTGAAGAGCGAAGGTCAGGCATACGCTAATGACATCATCCCGCGCGCCAAAGGTACTGCAGCGCGTTTAATTCAGGAGGCTGAGGGCTATAAAGCCCGTGTAGTCGCCACTGCAGAGGGTGATGCCACTCGCTTTAAGCAAATCTTGGTGGAGTATTCCAAGGCGCCACAAGTGACACGTGATCGGATGTACATCGATACGATGCGTGAAATGTATAACAACGTGACCAAAATTTTGGTTGACACCACTAAGAGTAATAGCCTCTTGTATTTGCCGCTCGATAAGATCGTTGCACAAGTGAGCGCTGAAAGCGCACAAGCAGCTAACACTCAAGTTAATCAAGGTTCAACCGCTACTACACCGACTGGTTCAGTCACCGTAGGTGGAGCCACTGGAGTAAACAATCCAGCGCCATCAACTTCAGCGCCTTCAGCAACACCAAGCTCTAGCAATGACAGGGCAGGAGACAAGCGTGATGGCCTGCGCAGTCGTGATCGGGAGTCTCGCTGATGAATGCTAATCGCCTGATTGCCGCCGCTGTTGGCTTTATTGCACTCATCTATGTGCTGTCTTCGAGCATCTTCGTTGTAGATCAACGCAAGTTTGCTGTGGTCTTCTCTTTTGGTCAGATCGTCCGCGTGATTGAGAAACCAGGCTTGCAAGTCAAGTACCCAGGCCCATTTGAGAGTGTGCGTTTCTTTGACCGCCGTATTCTGACGATCGACAACCCAGAGGCAGAGCGCTTTATTACCGCTGAGAAGAAGAACCTTTTAGTCGATTCCTATGTGAAGTGGCGCATTGTGGATCCTCGCAAGTTCTTCATCAGTTTTAAAGGTGATGAGCGCTTAGCGCAAGATCGCTTAACCCAGTTAGTTCGCTCCGCATTAAATGAAGAGTTCACTAAACGCACTGTGCGTGAGTTGATTTCTGACCAGCGCGAAGAGGTAATGCAGGGTATTCGTAAAAAGGTCGCTGACGATGCATCTGATATCGGCGTCGAGATTGTGGACGTTCGCTTAAAGCGTGTTGACCTACTTGCGGAGATTAGTGATTCTGTCTATCGCCGTATGGAAGCAGAGCGTAAGCGGGTTGCTAATGAGCTCCGTTCTACGGGTGCAGCAGAGTCTGACAAGATTCGTGCAAATGCAGAACGTCAACGCGATACGATTTTGGCTGAAGCCTATCGTGACGCTCAAAAGATTAAGGGAGCAGGGGATGCGAAGGCTACCTCGCTATATGCCGAGGCATTTGGACGCGATCCACAGTTTGCTCAGTTCTATCAGAGCTTAGAGGCTTATCGTAACTCTTTCAAAGACAAGAAAGACGTGATGGTAGTTGAGCCCAATGGCGAGTTCTTCAAGTTTCTGCACAAAAAATAAGAAAGTAAATAAGCTAGATCATGAATCGTTGGTTACTTCCCGAAGATATTGCAGATGTTTTGCCAGCCGAGGCTCGCAAGGTAGAGACTTTGCGTCGTTCTCTTTTGGATTTGTATCAATCTTATGGTTATGAATTAGTCGCGCCTCCTATTTTGGAGTTCTTGGACTCACTCTTAACGGGTACTGGCTCTGACCTCAACTTGCAAACCTTTAAGTTGGTTGATCAATTGTCTGGTCGTACATTGGGACTGCGTGCCGACATTACGCCGCAAGTTGCCCGTATTGATGCCCACTTGCTCAATCGCGCAGGGGTAACCCGACTTTGCTATGCAGGCTCTGTAGCGCATGCTCGCACGCCAGTCGGCAGTTCATCCCGTGAGCAATTGCAATTGGGTGCGGAGATTTATGGCTGTGCCAATTGGGAAGCAGACTTTGAGGCAATTACCTTATTGCTCAAGACCTTAGATGTTGCTGGACTCAAGAAGGTTTATTTGGATTTGTCGCACGCTGGTATCTTGACAGGTATTTTGGCTGATCAAAAGCTCGATAAAGAAACGATTGAATCTTTGTATGGTTTATTACAAAGCAAGGATCGCCCCCGTTTAAAACAATGGGCTACCTGCTTGCCTGCCAAAGTTGCAGAAGCATTGCTAGCCTTAACTGAACTTAATGGGCCTTGTTCTGAAGTATTAGTAAAAGCGAAGCAGTTATTGCCTAAGCACGCTGCAATCGATCAAGCCTTGGCTGATTTAGAACGCATTGTTTCTGCTGCAAATACTAAGGCTGGCTTAGAACTCAGCATTGATTTGGCTGATCTGCGTGGTTATCAATATCACAGCGGCGTGATGTTTGCCGCCTATGTTGATGGCTTGCCACAACCTATTGCTAGAGGTGGTCGCTATGATCAAGTGGGCCAGGCATTTGGTCGTTCACGTCCGGCTACCGGTTTCTCTTTAGATTTGCTGACATTGGCCAGCCTCTCCACATTAAATGTTCGTAAGCTCGCGATTCTTGCGCCTTGGCTTCAAGATGCGGCTTTGGACAAAGCGATTGCCGAGTTACGCAACAGTGGCGAAGTGGTGATTCAGGTGCTCGCTGGCGATTCCGTGGAAGCAGCTGAATATCAATGTGATCGTGAGTTGGTGAAGCAGGGCAGCTCTTGGGAAGTAAAGAAGAAATAAGCAGAAGCAAGGCCACTCGTCATTATTTAACTAAATCAATACTTAAACTATTTTGTAATTATCTTTTTGGATTTCAATATGTCTTCAAAGCAGCAAGCACAAGGTCGTAACGTAGTTGTCATTGGCACCCAATGGGGTGATGAAGGCAAAGGAAAAGTAGTTGATTGGTTAACGGATCACGCGCAAGCGGTAGTGCGTTTCCAGGGTGGACACAATGCTGGTCACACCCTCATCATTGGCGATAAGAAGACGATCTTACGTTTGATCCCATCCGGAATCATGCATAAGAATGTGATCTGCTATATCGGTAACGGTGTCGTACTCTCACCAGAAGCGCTGTTTAAAGAAATTGGTGAACTCGAGTCTGCTGGTTTAGATGTGCAGTCCCGTTTAAAGATCTCTGAAGCCACCACCTTGATTTTGCCGTATCACGTAGCAATCGATCATGCTCGCGAGAAGAAGCGCGGCGAAGCAAAGATTGGTACGACTGGCCGTGGTATCGGACCGGCATACGAAGATAAAGTGGCACGCCGTGCATTGCGTGTGCAAGATTTGTTTTACCCAGAAAAGTTTGCGGCGCAATTGCGTGAGAACTTGGAATATCACAACTTTATGCTTACCAACTACTATGGTGCAGAGCCTGTGAACTATGAGAAGACGCTTGCTGAAGCTATGTCTTACGCAGAGCGCCTCAAACCCATGGTAGTAGACGTCTCTAGCGCTTTGTATGCTGCTGAGCAAGCTGGTCAAAATCTCTTGTTTGAAGGTGCGCAAGGCACTTTACTTGATATTGATCATGGCACTTATCCATACGTGACTTCTAGTAACTGCGTAGCAGGAAATGCTGCTGCGGGTTCTGGTGTTGGCCCAGACTCATTGCAATACATCTTGGGTATTACGAAAGCCTATTGCACACGTGTTGGCGCAGGCCCATTCCCAAGCGAGTTGTATGACCATGACAATCCATCAAGACAGGATCCTATTGGTATTCGTCTGGCTGAGGTTGGTAAGGAATTTGGATCTGTGACTGGTCGTCCTCGTCGCACCGGTTGGTTAGATGCGGCTGCCTTAAAGCGTTCGATTCAGATTAACGGCCTGTCCGGCCTTTGTATTACTAAGCTGGATGTACTCGATGGCCTAGAAACCATTCGCTTGTGTGTTGGCTACAACCTTGATGGTAAGCAATTAGATGTATTGCCGCGTGGCGCTGAATCAGTAGCTCGATGCGAACCTATCTATGAAGATTTCCCTGGTTGGAAGGGTACAACTTTTGGTATTCGTGAATGGGCAAAGCTGCCTGTGGAAGCCCAAAACTTCCTACGTCGTATCGAGGAAGTTGCTGGTAAGCCGATCGCGATGGTATCGACAGGTCCAGAGCGTGACGAAACTATTTTGCTACAGCATCCTTTTCAGGATTGATGGAAAATATTTGACTCAGTAATAAAGTAAGTAACTCAGTAACCCCATTTTTAACTTTTGTATAAGAAATCAACAACATGACTGCGCGTACCACCTGCAATAGCCTTCAAGTAGCAACCCCTCTCTATCGTTTTATTGAAGACAAAGTACTTCCTGGAACTGGTATTAAGAGTGCTGACTTTTGGAAGGGCTTTGATGAAATTGTTAAAGACTTAACTCCAAAAAATGAAGCTTTGCTCGCAAAGCGTGATCGCTTACAAATGGATTTAGATAAATGGCATAAAGCAAATCCAGGTCCAATCAAAGATATGCCTGCCTATCGTAAGTATTTGCAGGAAATTGGTTATATCGAAGATGTGCCTGCCAAGATTATGGCCACCACTCAGAATGTAGATGATGAACTCGCTCTTCAAGCCGGTCCTCAGCTGGTTGTTCCGGTTCTCAATGCGCGCTATGCTTTAAATGCTGCTAATGCTCGTTGGGGCTCTTTATATGATGCTTTGTATGGTACAGATGTTATCTCTGAAGTAGATGGTGCCACTAAGGGTAGTGCTTACAATCCTATCCGTGGTGCAAAGGTAGTTGCCTATGCGCGTCAGTTTTTAGATGAAGCCGCTCCGTTAGCTGGGGCTTTATATAGCGATGTAGTGGGATATAGCGTAGTGGATAAAAAACTGTCCGTGAAATTAAAAGACGGTAAAACTACCAGCTTGATTGATGAAAAACAGTTCGTTGGCTATCAAGGTGATGCGTCTGCGCCATCCTCTGTTTTATTGCGTAATCATGGCATTCATATTGACATCCAAATTGATAAGACTAAAACGATTGGCGCTTCTGATCCAGCCGGTGTAAATGATGTGGTACTGGAAGCAGCGCTCTCAACAATTCTGGATTTAGAAGATTCAGTAGCTGTAGTTGATGGTGATGACAAAGTGCTTGCCTATGAGAATTGGTTAGGCATTCTTAAAGGCACTTTAGTTGAAGAGGTGAGCAAGGGTGGTAAAACCTTTACTCGCAAACTGAATCCAGATCGTCAATACAACGCAGGTATCGGCGCTACCAATGCAAAAGACGGCATTGTGACCTTGCATGGCCGTTCACTCTTGTTCCTTCGCAACGTTGGTCACCTGATGACGAACCCAGCGATCATTACAGGTGAAGGTAAGGAAATCTACGAAGGCATCTTGGATGCAGTCGTAACGGTGTTGATTGCTTTGTATGACATCAATCGACCAGCAACTCAGGCTATTGGCAATACCCGTAAAGGTTCTGTCTATATTGTGAAGCCAAAAATGCACAGCGCAGAAGAAGTAGCATTTGCGAGCGAGCTCTTTGGTCGGGTTGAGAAATTACTGGGCTTGCCTGAGAACACTGTTAAGTTAGGCATTATGGATGAAGAGCGCCGTATGAGCGTGAACATCAAGGCTGCTATTGCTGCAGCGGGTGCTCGTGTTGCCTTTATTAATACTGGATTCTTGGATCGTACTGGTGATGAAATGCATACCGGCATGTATGGCGGCGCCATGGTTCGTAAAGGCAGAATGAAGATTGCTAAATGGTTCGGAGCGTATGAGCGCCGCAACGTATTGGCAGGCTTGGATTGCGGCTTACGTGGTCGCGCGCAGATTGGTAAGGGCATGTGGCCTGCACCAGATCTCATGAAAGAAATGGTAGAGCAAAAAGGCGCACACCCTTCAGCTGGAGCAAATACCGCCTGGGTACCATCGCCAACCGCCGCTACATTGCATGCAATCCACTATCACCAGGTTGATGTTGCCAAGATCCAAGCGGACATGGAGATTCTAGATACTGCAGCTGAATATGATGCTTTAACCGATGATCTCTTGACTGTGCCAATCGCGCTCTACCCTGATTGGACTAAAGAGGAGATTCGCGAATCTCTCAACAATAACTGCCAAGGTATTTTGGGTTATGTAGTCCGCTGGATCGACCAAGGTGTTGGTTGCTCTAAGGTGCCTGATATTTATAACGTCGGTTTAATGGAAGATCGCGCAACCTTGCGTATTTCTAGTCAGCATATTGCTAACTGGCTGCTACACAAATATGTCACCAAAGCTGAAGTCGAGGAAGCCATGCAACGTATGGCTGCGATTGTGGATACACAAAATGCTGGTGATCCTTTGTACAAGCCGATGATGCCAAACTACAAAGATTCCTATGCCTTTAAAGCAGCTAGCGACTTGATTTTCAAAGGTCTCGAGCAGCCTAACGGCTATACAGAGCCTTTGTTGCACGCATGGCGCTTGGAAGTGAAGAAAGCGCAAGCGAAGTAATCGCGTTCAACTGGTAAAAGGAAATGGATTTGTCGAAAGGCAAGTCCATTTTTTATTAGCAACCCACAAAAAACACATGTTTAGCTTCCTAAATCCCTTTGCCCGCTTACAGCGCTCACACCAAGTCTTTCCATTTCAACTGAATGATGGTGGTAGAGATGCAGCTGGCTTTAAGGGTGGGGCAGGTGATTGTGTAGTGAGATCAATTGCGATTGCTGCCAATCTTCCCTATATGCAAGTCTATGACGATTTACGCGATGCCAATGCACGATACGCCAGCGAGCGTGATAACAAACTATCTAGGCATCTTGCGCAAAGAGGATCCTCTCCACGCAATGGCAATCATCGTAATGTCTTTCATGATTACATCTTGAGTCATGGCTTTGAATGGGTGCCGACCATGAAAGTGGGTGCTGGTTGTCAGGTACACCTTAGACCTGAAGAGCTGCCAACAGGTACTTTGATCGTCAAAGTCTCAAAACATCTCACTGCAGTCATCGATGGTGTGATTCATGATACGCATAACCCCTCGAGGGGTGGAAGTCGCTGCGTATATGGTTACTACATTAAGAAGGTTTAGCGTGGCTCCGGTTGTACTTTAATCTCCATGCCTTCTTGTAGGTATCGGTCATGCCAATCATGACTGAAGTTGTCCAAGCGATCGAGAACAATCCCGTAAAGGCGATAAAGAAAGCTAAGCTTTTCCAGCCTGGCGGCAAGGAGTCAGAAGCAAAACCAACAGTGGTATAGCAACTACCCGCAAATATTAAAGCCTCAATGCCATTGGGAATCAGGCCGAGCCCAATCAGGTAAAAAGTCCAGAGCACAATTTCAAAAATATGTACGCAGGCAATCAAGATAAATGCAACGTAGAAGTGAATAAAAACCCGATTGTATTGTCCAAGACTATGGTTGCGATCAGTCTTCTTATCGAAACGCACGATGATGTGATTGATACAACTGCCATGAAAAACCAAAATCACAATCAGAGCGATGATTCCAAAGACAACATCGGTGATGAGCGGAATCACAGGGATGCCTAGTACGGCTGTTTGTAGAACGGGTTCGGCGATATTCGTCATAGTCTAGGTGGTTAGAAGGTCAGCAGGAATAGGATTCAAGGGTGATAATGGCACATTGACCAGTGCGTGTAAAGTAGACCTTGAGCCAGCCATCCAATCTTTTTGAATCCCCCAAGCGAGAACGTTTTTTTCTCTTTGCGTTGGCAGGAATTCAGTTCACACATATATTGGATTTCATGATCATGATGCCTTTAGGGCCTCAGTTCATTAAAGCGCTCTCGATCAACACCCATCAGTTTGGCTTATTGCTGTCTTCCTATACATTTGCCGCTGCGATTGCAGGTGTGTTTGCAACTTACTACGTAGACCGCTTTGAGAGACGGCAGCTGCTACTGCGTTTATATATCTGTTTTATTGTTGCCACGATCGCCTGTGGTTTTGCACCAAACTACCATTCACTTTTTATTGCCCGCGCATGTGCTGGAGCGTTCGGTGGCATCCTGGGTTCGCTGGTGCAGACCATTGTGGCTGACTCCATTCCGTTTGAGCGCCGGGGTAAAGCCTTGGGAACGGTGATGGCGGCATTCTCTGTGTCAACGGTTGCGGGTGTGCCCTTGAGTTTGTTTTTGGCAAATCACATCGAGTCTCTTGGCTGGCGTGCGCCATTTATGTTCATTGGTTTAATCTCGACTTTGATTCTCTATATTGGCTATCGTAATATTCCTAAGATTTCGGGGCATTTGCATCATGTGCAAGAGGGTAGTCGCTTTAGGCAGATCTATGACATCTTGATTGCCCATCATCATCTGCGCGCCTTCTTGTTCATGGCCTTGATTATGTTGACGGGATTCTCAGTCATTCCATACATTGCCTTGTACTTGACTGCAAACGTTGGTGTAGCTGATGCCTATATTTCATTGATCTATTTGTGTGGTGGAGTGGCGACTTTGATGAGCTCTCGATTAATCGGGCACATGGCTGATAAATATGGGAAGGTCAAAGTCTTTCGAGTTTTAGCGATTGTGAGTTTGGTTCCGCTGATTGTGACTACCAATTTAGTACCCGTTCCATTGTGGGTTGTACTCCTCAATTCCACAGCCTTCTTTATTTTGATCTCCGGCCGCATGATTCCGGCGATGGCAATTGTGAGTCAATTGGTGGAGCCTAAAATTCGGGGCACATTCATGAGCTTGGTGGGCTCGATTCAGATGCTGGCTTCAGGAATTGCCTCGGTATTGGCTGGGGCAGTTGTTACTATTGCTGCTGACGGTAAGATGGAGCATTACAACCTGGTTGGGTATGGCGCAGCAGCATGTGGCTTGCTCACATTTTGGCTGGTAGGATATATCCACTCAGATGCCAAAAAGTAAGATAACAAAATAGCACCAGTCAAGATATAAAGGAACACAAATGATCGAATACAAAAGACCCGATGGACAATCAATTAAAGGTTACTTAGCAGAGCCCGCTGATCAAGTGAATGCCCCTGGCGTGGTAGTCATACAAGAGTGGTGGGGTCTTGATAGTGAAGTCAAGGCAGTAGCTGATCGTTTGGCTAAGGCGGGTTATCGTGCACTCGTGCCAGATTTATATCGTGGCAAATTGGCCTTAGAGGCTCAAGAGGCCGAGCATCTGATGGGCGATCTAAACTTTGGTGATGCAGCCGGTCAAGATATTCGTGGTGCTGTTCAGTATCTTAAGTCGACCGGTAGCAAAAAGGTGGCTGTCACAGGTTTCTGCATGGGTGGCGCATTGACAGTGCTCTCAGCCTGCAATGTTCCAGAGCTAGACGCTACTGTGGTTTGGTATGGCTATCCTCCTTTGGAATATGTTGATACCAAAGCCATTGCTAAGCCGATGATGGCGCACTGGGCGACGCATGATGATTTCTTTGCAATCTCTGGGGTAGATCAGTTAGATGCGAAGTTGACTGAAGCAGGGGCGGAGCATGAGTTCTATCGCTATGATGCGAAGCATGCCTTTGCAAACCCTAAATCAGATGCACGTGGATTGCCACCATTGGCCTATAACGAGGCAGCTGCATCGCTGGCTTGGGACAGAACCATGCAGTTCTTCAAAAAGAACTTGGCTTAATTAAAAATTTAAGTGAATTTGCAATGCATCTCTTTTCAGAAAACCTCGCTGTAGAAGTCTCTTCTTATTACCGTAACCTGGTCTTAGGGCATGGTCTGACGCCTAAGGTCTTTACTTTGGTGAATGCTGATGGTGATCAATACCTCTTTTTTATTGATGACCTTCAGATGGAGCGGGCAGAGGAAGATCAATTTCTGGCCTATATCGTTGAGCAGCATGATGCGGTGACCTATGCGCGCGGCACTTTAGTCGTCGTCGATAAGGCTCAACAATTTATTGAATTTGCCGTCGTCGATAAAGATGATGAGCAGGCGATTGTATGTTCAGCAGAACTCACCCGTGATATGGAAGATAAGCCTGTTGGTCTAACCGAGTTTGAAAAGACCCTGGTTAAACGGGAATCGATTGTCTTTGGCCACCTTTACGACTCCGTAAAACTCTCTGAAGAAAAAACGGAAGACTTTGAGAGTCTTTGGGAAGAAATGAAGCCCAAGATTTTGCATAGAAATATGGGGATCTAGTTCAGGGGCATGACTTCTCAGCAACAACAGTATTTTTTAGATGGCTTTAAAGAGATGTCGCGCTCAGGCGTGACAATCTTAACTTGGGGGTTTGTGACTGGCATTGCGATGGCCAAGTCGACTTTAACCGTTCAACAAGCTTTGGCGATGAGCCTCTTGGTTTATGCGGGATCATCACAGTTAACAGCACTTCCACTGATTGCTGCTGGCTTACCAATATGGATGATATTAGTGACTTCATTTATGGTGAACCTGCGCTTCGTTATTTTTAGTCTCGGATTGCAAGCCCATTTTTCTCATTTACCAGCTTGGCGCAGAATCCTCTTAGGCTATTGCACAGCAGACTTTAGTTATCTTTTTTATATTCGGCGTTATCCCAAGCCTGAAACAATCCAAGAGCGTCAATCTGATCAAGAGCATCTCCGCTTACATTGGTTGATGGGTATGCAATTTTCAAACTGGCTCTTATGGCAACTGGGCTCTATTACCGGAATTCTGCTTGCAAGCCAAATTCCAAATAGTTGGGGCCTTGAATTCGCGGGGGCGATTGCTTTATTGGTCATTATTGTGCCCATGCTAGATCGAGCGGCTGCGCGGTGGGCTGCCGTTACTGCAGCTGTAGTTGCAGTAGCAACCTATGGAATGCCGTTTCGACTCAATATTGTGATAGCCATCGCAGCTGCATTAGTTGTAGGCATGATGACCGATAAATCTCCCAAAGAAAGCAGACTTTAATGCAGATCGATTGGAATATTTATTTACTCATCATTGGCATGACTCTGGTTACCGCCTGGTCTCGCAGTTTCTTTCTAATTTTGGGTGAGCGCGTGAAAGTTTCTGACTGGATTCTTGAGGCAATTCGTTTTGCGCCAATGGCGGCGATGGTTGCTATTTTGGCTCCTGAAATTTTCCTACCCGCAAGTGCAACTAGCGTGACCCAATTTGATTTGAGCCTTCCTAATATTTGGGGTGGATTGGCTGCCTTCGTTGCTTTCTACCTTAGTCGAAAAATGATCATTACCTTGCTTGTTGGGATGACCGTTTTTACGATTGCCAGATTCTGGCTTGGATAGACCTGATTCAGACTTGTAAATCGGCTTTTTGACCCCATATAAGGTCTATTGAGAGTGTTTGGTGCCCAGGAAGGGACTCGAACCCCCACAACCTTACGATCGCCAGCACCTGAAGCTGGTGCGTCTACCAATTTCGCCACCTGGGCATGCCTCTATTATAGAGGGATAGGCGTTTTTAGGCTTTTTCAACCCCATTTTGGCTTTTTCCCTTCAGACTTGGTGGTTTGATACAGTAGCCTTATTCATAACAAAAATAGATATCAGTAGATATATAAATAGGGCATGTATTGCCGAAGGAATTAAATGCGTAAAGCAAAAGACTTGATGCCCCGTGAGGCTGATCGTTTAGGTACGATTCAAGGGCACCGAGATGGATTTGGGTTTGTTATTCCTGATGATGGTGGTGAAGATATTTTTCTCTCTGAACGAGAAATGTCCCGCGTCATGCACGGCGATAGAGTCAATGTCAGGGTATTAGGAACTGATCGACGTGGTCGCCCAGAAGGGCAGATTGTTGAAGTTGTTCTACACGCCAACAAGGTCGTCATCGGTCGCCTCTTAAATGAAAACGGTGTTTTGATTGTTGCGCCTGAAGATAAGCGTATTGGTCATGACATTCTCATTCCACCTAAAGGCCAAGGACAAGCAAAGTTAGGTCAAGTGGTTAGTGTTGAAATCATTGATTACCCAGATAGCTATCGTCAAGCAGTTGGACGTGTTGTTGAGGTCTTGGGTGAGATCGATGATCCTGGTATGGAAATCGAAATCGCGGTACGCAAGTACGGTGTGCCCCATGAATTCTCTGCTGCTGCAATGAAAGAAGCCGCAGCATTGCCTGATACTGTTCAGCAAGAAGATTTAGAGGGTCGAGTAGATCTACGCGATGTACCGCTAGTCACGATTGACGGTGCCGATGCTAGAGACTTCGATGATGCGGTCTATTGTGAGCCAGTGATGTACGGCAAAACAAAAGCATGGCGCCTGATTGTGGCGATTGCGGACGTATCGCACTACGTTAAACCAGGTCATCCCCTAGATGATGAGGGCTTGTTGCGTGCAACCTCGGTGTATTTCCCAAGACGGGTAATCCCAATGTTGCCGGAGAAGATTTCGAATGGTCTTTGCTCGCTGAATCCCAATGTTGATCGCCTCTGTATGGTGTGTGATTCTGTAGTCGATAACAATGGCATTGTCTTGGCATACCAGTTTTACCCAGCGGTCATGCATTCTGCACAACGCTTCACCTACGATACGGTTTGGGAAATTCTCTCGAACAGTAAGGGTCCTGAAGCGGCACGCTTTGCTCAGTTCCGCCCACTGCTAACCAACCTGTATTCCTTATACAAGATTCTCTTGTCTGCTCGTGAGAAGCGGGGCGCCATTGAATTTGAAACAACAGAAACTCAAATTATTAGTAATGAGCTTGGCAAGATTCTCCGGATCGAGCCACGCCTGCGTAATGATGCTCATCGTTTAATCGAAGAGTGCATGTTGACAGCCAACGTCTGTGCAGCTGACTTTATTGATAAGAACAAGCATCTGAGCCTATACCGTGTCCACGGTGAGCCTTCTGAAGAGAAGCTCGTTACGCTACGCCAAGTATTAAGAACCTCTGGCTTATCCCTGGGTGGTGGTGAGAAACCAAAGCCCCGTGATTTTGCAAAGTTGATGCGCGAGATTAAAGACCGACCAGATGCCAATATGTTGCAATCAGTGGTTCTGCGTTCAATGCAGCAAGCGATGTATCAGCCAGATAACGAAGGTCACTTTGGCTTGGCATATCCAGCGTATTCTCATTTCACCAGTCCGATTCGTCGCTATCCAGATTTATTGACACACCGTGTAATCAAGTCGATCTTGCAGAAGAAGCCCTACACACCTGTTCTGCCACCAAAAGTTCCTCTCAATCTGACTTTGCCACGCAAAGGTAAGGGCAGGGAGAACGCCGTCAATGCCAAGAAATCACAAAACGATGCCAAAGCTCCAGCTAAGGGCGCCAAGCTACCAAAAGGTGCTAATGCTGCATTACCCATCTGGGGTCAGTTAGGGGTTCACTGCTCCTCCAATGAGCGTCGTGCTGATGAGGCATCTCGTGATGTAGAAGCCTGGCTCAAGTGCTATTACATGCGTGATCACCTCGGCCAGGAATATGCAGGCACCGTCACTGGTGTTGCCAACTTTGGATTATTTATTCAGCTAGAGAATCTCTTCGTTGAGGGTATGGTTCACGTTACTGAATTGGGTGGTGATTACTTCCAATACGATGAAGCCCGTCAAGAGTTGCGCGGTGAGCGTACCGGGATTCGCTATCGCTTAGGTGATCGTATGCATGTCTTGGTTAGTCGTGTCGACTTAGATGCGCGCAAGATTGAATTTAGCCTCCTCAAGAGCTCTATTGCTGAGGGTGGCGGATCATCTACTCGCCGTCAGTTATTGCTAGCTGCTGATACCGGTAGACCAAATAAAAAGGCTGCACCCAATAAGAGTAGACCTGCTCACAAAGCACCCCAAAAACCTAGCGGCATCAATGTGAATGCAGCAAAGTCTGCTGGTACTTTAGGTGCTACTCAATCCAAGAGCAAGGCCAGTCGTAAAAATGGTAAAGCAGGTAAGCCAGGCAAACCCGGCAGATCCGTTGGCAAGCCAGCTGGCACAAAACCGCCAGTGCGCAATACCAAAGCTAGACGAAAATAAAAAGTAAATAAAGAGCAAAAAAAGTAAATACAAAAGATGAAACAAATATTAGTTGGATTTCATGCAGTTCAAGCGCGCTTACGCGTTGATCCTGATAGCCTGAAATCGGTTTACTTCGATCCAAGTCGTCGTGATCGACGCATGGGGGATTTTCTAAAGCAAGCAGAAGAAATTTTGGGCGAACGCTTGCATGCTGCAGATGCAGAGCGCCTACAAAAACTGACTGGCCATGATCGTCACCAAGGTGTTGTTGCCTTGGCTGAAAAGATGACCATCGCCCGCACGATCACTGAAGTCATTGAAGATGTCGAGGGCGCAAAAGAGAAGCCATTGTTCTTAGTACTTGATGGAGTCACTGATCCCCATAACTTTGGGGCCTGCCTTCGTGTAGCCGATGGTGCAGGAGTAGATGCTGTCGTGATTCCGAAGGATCGCTCAGCCTCAATCAATGCTACCGTCAGCAAAGTTTCTAGTGGCGCCTCTGAAGTTATGCCAGTCATTACTGTTACCAATCTTGTACGGAGTATGAAAGAGATGCAAGAAGCGGGTGTGTGGCTGATTGGTACTGACGATGAAGCTACAAAATCAATTTATGACATTGATCTCACGGGCTCTATTGCTATCGTAATGGGTGCTGAGGGCGAGGGCATGCGTCGCTTGACGAAAGAAACCTGTGATGAGCTCGTGCGCATCCCGATGCAGGGCGTGGTATCGAGCTTGAATGTGTCAGTTGCCAGTGGCGTATGCCTGTATGAGGCATTAAGACAGCGCCTTGCTAAAACTAAAAAATAAGCCTAAGCTGGGATAAGTAAAACAATCAAAGGGGTTTATATGAAATGCAATATTGGTCACACTGATCGCGTTCTTCGTATGACTGTTGGCGTCACCCTGATGGGTCTAGCAGCCTTTGGAATTACTGGCCCCTGGGCTTGGATTGGGGTCATTCCTTTGTTAACAGGAATGGTTGGGTATTGTGGGGCTTATAGCTTGCTAGGTATCAACACTGCGAAGAAGTAGAGATACCACACCCTTGCTACCAAGCCATACTACCGGGTGGCTTTATTTATCGCCTACAGTCTTCTTTCGGCCATTAAGCGACCATCATTAGTTTTTTGTACTACCCCTTCCGCCAAGTCAATTGGTATTAAAAGGGTAGATTTATTTCTGATTTTGAGTAATATAAACCCATCATCTCGAATATGACATAACCTTCTTACGGGAGAGTGAAATGAAGATAACTACAGACATGACTATAAAAGTAGCTGCTCTGTCGCTTATGCTGCTAGTTGGCATGACACCGGCCTTGGCCGACCAAAAAGTTGGTCTGACGGATCCCTGTCCAATCAAGATTGAGAATTGGCGTGGCAAGGCATTCTACGAAATACTATTCATGAACCGCCAGGCCAACGGCAGTGGGATCGGCTACTACTACAATTCTCTTGGCAAAGACCTTGAGGCGCCTAACGACGTAATGGACGCTCGCTTCCGTGCGCTGAATGCAGATGAATTGAAAAAGAAATACGGGAGCGATGGAGTCCTCTTCAATGGTCCGCGCCGTCTCGTAGCGAACAGCATTACGGGGACGGCCTGGGATGGTTGCAAAGAGAGAGTGATCTCCACGATCCCCTTGCGCGTGCTAGGCCTCTTCGAAACCCCTGACCTGAGCAAGGCCGTCACTGGAACCCTGCCTTCCTATAAGGTACTGGTGTCTAAGCGAACCAATACCTTTTTCTTCAATGCAGGCGAAACAGTATATGAGTTGATCACCCCAGAGGGCGCTGTGTACACTATGTTCAGTTTGTCCTTGAAGATTGATCCCAAGAACACCATCGAAAGCCTGCCCACCCTTGGCAAGCGCCTGACCTTGCCAGAGGGATGGAAGCTCAGATCGCGCAAGTTGGACAAGGATATGACTCTGACGTCCACCGCTGATTCCAACCCACCTAACACTATCGTTCTCGACCAACTTGAGGGCAACTACCAGTACAACGCTGGCGCCAGCGTTAAAAAGTAGTGCGTTACTGACCGGCGGTAGCGATTTAGGTTTGTTCTGCGTCTACCCACCGCTTTATGAGGGTGGGTGACGCTGCTTATGTGCAGGGGTATCAATATCAGATTGCTTGAGAAAAAGAGGGATGGCATCATGAAAAATCGCCAAATATCAGCTTTTATTGGATTAATCATTGCGGCCATCGTGACGGTAATGAGTGTTGGATGCGGTAATAAGAACGATGCCGTTTCTCAAGCGGAAAAGAGAGATACCGTAGCGGGCATTCCTGTGCCAAGTATTGAAGAGACAAAGGCGATTGCAGAAGAAGGATTCATCTACGGACTTCCGATCGTTATGAACTATGCAGTCATGTATGACTACGCGATTGATCGCGATTCAGGACAGTTCAAAGCCCCCTTTAATAAAATCAATAATGAGGCGCGTGTATTTACCTATAAAGATACGACAGTAGTTTCACCCAATAGTGATACTCCTTATTCGATTGTGTTTATGGATTTGAGATCAGAGCCGATGGTTTTATCAGTGCCTGCAGTAGATAAAAAGCGTTATTACGCAGTGATGTTATGCGATGGCAATACGTTTAATTATGGTTATATCGGTAGCCGTGCTACGGGCAATGAGGCTGGCGACTACATGGTGGTTGGCCCTAATTGGCAGGGTGAAACACCTGTGGGTATTAAAAAAGTCTTTCGTTCATCAACCCAATTTTCTGCAGCAATTTATCGCACTCAACTGTTCAATGCAGCCGATATGCCCAATGTAGTTAAGGTGCAAAGTGGGTATAAAGCGCAACCACTTTCGGCTTATCTCAAACAGCCTACTCCAGCCGCTGCCCCAGCGATTGATTTTCCAAAGGTCAATAAGGAGATGGTGAAAACTAATTTCTTCGAATATCTAAGCTTTGCGCTTCAGTACGCACCAGCCGGTCCCGAGGAAAATGCCATCCGCGAAAAATTGGCAAGTATTGGTATCGGACCGGGCAGAAAGTTTGATTTCAAAGACCTCTCTGCCGAACATAAAGCAGTAATCCTTTTGGCTATGAAAGAGGGCGAAGAGAAGATTGAAAAAATGGCTGCAAATGGAGGTAAAGACTTTAATGGGTGGAGGGTAGGCGGCCTAGCTGGTGGGGATCGCGCTTTCTTCAACGGGGATTGGCTAAAACGCGCCGCTGTTGCAAAAGCCGGCATCTATGCAAACGATTCAATTGAAGCTATGTATCCATTGACTCGGATGGATAGCCAAGGAGAAATACTTGATGGCAGCAAGCACAGTTACACGCTCACTTTTGCAAAGGGTCAGCTTCCACCGGTGAATGCCTTTTGGTCCATCACGATATACGATGGTAAGACGCAACTCTTAATCGAAAATCCAATCAATCGCTATCTGATTAACTCTCCAATGCTGCCGGGGTTAAAGAAGAATGCTGATGGATCGGTAACGATCTACATTCAAAATAAATCGCCAGGCAAATCGAAAGAAGCAAATTGGCTGCCAGCACCAAATGGTCCAATCTTTATGGTTATGCGTCTTTACTGGCCAAAAGAGAGTCCTCCATCCATATTGCCGCCAGGTGAGGGGGAGTGGAAGCCGCCTGGAATTATTTTAGCGAACTAACTTACTTCGCTCCCGGGATTTTGTATAACTGGTGGGTCGGGCGAGATTTGAACTCGCGACAAGCGATTTAAAAGTCCTCTAGCGGAGGTTATGTTCGCCAAAGTCTGCTTTGGGTCGATAGCAGTCATTGCAAAGACTGTATTTTCTAAAGTTCTCTTTGCTTTCAAATTAAGCTTCTGTTTTAAGGGGATTAGTCACTAAAAAAGTCCTAACCTAAATCTCAATTACTTTGCTAGTAGCGCTTCCAGCTTTTCTGTATCAATACAGAAATTCCGAATACCTTCAGCCAGTTTTTCTGTTGCCATTGCATCATTATTCAGTTGCAATCTAAAGCTAGACTCATCTAATTTCAGCGGCGTAATGTTCTCAGCGCTCAATGCACTTTGCGCATTCGCTGCATCTAACTTCTTGCTAACTGCTGCAGTACCTGCACTCAGTTCGGCCAATAGTTCTGGACTAATCGTTAAGAGATCGCAGCCTGCAAGCTCTAAGATTTGGCTGGTGTTTCGGAAGCTGGCACCCATGATTTCTGTAGCAATGCCAAAGTGTTTGTAATAGTGAAAGATTCTTTTGACTGAAGTCACGCCGGGATCATTGGCGCCGCCGTTATCGACATCATTCCAATTGGTGCCTAGTTTGGCTTTGTGCCAATCAGTAATGCGACCCACAAATGGTGAAATCAACTTTGCATTGGCGGCACCACAGGCTGCCGCTTGAACGAGCGAGAAGAGTAATGTCATATTGCAATGAATACCTTGCGCTTCTAATTCTTTCGCTGCTGCAATACCTTCCCAGGTGCCCGCTAACTTAATCAAGATGCGCTTGCGATCTATTCCATGAGCTTCGTAGAGTGCAATTAAGTGCTTGGCTTTAGCAACAGTTGCTTTGGTATCAAATGAGAGTCGTGCATCAACTTCAGTCGAGACTCTGCCGGGAACGATCTTCAGAATCTCAAGACCAAAAGCAACCAAGATGTAATCGACCAAATCGGTAGGGCTGATGCCTGGGTGAGCCGCTTTAACAGAGTTCACCAAAGACTGGTAATTGCTTTGCTGGGCTGCCTTGAGAATGAGGGAAGGATTGGTGGTGGCATCTTGAGGCTGAAACGCCTGCATGCGCTCAAAGTCACCGGTGTCGGCAACGACAGTGGTCAGTTTCTTGAGTTGCTCCAGTTGGCTGGAGGCTGAGGAGACGCTATTCATGGCTGGATGACTCTGCTTTAGTGGGTTCTGTAGTGGCTTGTTTTTGAATATCATATGATAGATGCATTGAATACTCAGTTCCAGTAAAGGCAATTGGCGGATATATGAATCAGGATCAACTCAAGCAAATGGTGGGCGAAGCCGCTCGAGACGAGGTATTAAAGCTTCCTGCCGGACAAATCTTAGGTGTAGGTACTGGTTCTACTGCCAACTGCTTCATTGACGCTTTAGCACCTCACAAAGATCATTTTGCCGGAACAGTTTCAAGTTCCAACGCTACAACTGAGCGATTACTCAAACATGGCTTTAAGGTACTCGACCCGAATGATGTTCTCAGTCTGCCTGCTTATGTTGATGGTGCCGATGAAATTGATCCGGCTGGTCATATGATTAAGGGTGGGGGTGGTGCGCTGACTCGCGAGAAAATCATCGCCTCAATGGCCAAGCAATTTATCTGTATTTGTGATTCTTCTAAGCAGGTTCCTGTGCTTGGCAACTTCGCGCTTCCAGTGGAAATCATTCCACTAGCTAAAGGTGTGGTGATCAGAGAACTTGAGAAGTTGGGTGGCAAAGTGACTTTGCGCCTAGCGAAGAGCACTCGCGCAGACCTCAACCAAACTCCAAGCGAGCCCTTTGTTACGGATAACGGTGGTTGGATATTAGATATAGCGGGCTTGCAAATTGCCGACCCTATCAAAATGGAATCTCAGATCAATCAAATCGCAGGTGTGATCACCGTTGGATTGTTTGCTAAAGAAAAAGCTAATGTATTGCTAGTGAGCAATGCCTCTGGCGTAAGCCGTATCGCGCTCTAATCAGTAAAAACAAAAAAAGCAGAAACAACAGTAGAAATAAAAAACCCGACGGGGTATCCCCATCGGGTTGTTTGCCATGGTTTGCATGGCGCAGGCACTCGGAAGGTATTTAGTTCCTTAGCCTATAAGCACATAGATGTACTTATTTGTATTGGCTTTCGCCAATGTAGTGGGGCACCATATCTGCCTCACTACGATTACATCCTATGCCTGTGTTTTTATCGTGTCAACAGCAGAAACTACATTTATAAAAATATATTTTTGCTGTGTTGCAACAGTACTGAGAGAGTGATTGGTAATTACTCTGCAGGCGGCACATAGCCTTGTGCCATGTCAGCGCCACCTTCAAAGAAGTATTTTTCAACTTGCTTTAAAAGGTATTGGCGAGCGCGGGGGTCAGCCATATTGAGTCGGTTTTCATTAATCAGCATGGTTTGTTGCTTTAACCAGCCAGCCCAAGCCTCTTTAGAAACTTGATTCCAAATCTTTTTACCCAATTCTCCAGGAAGCGGAGCGAAATCCATGCCTTCTGCTTCTTTATTGAGTTTGATGCATTGAACCATCCGTGCCATCTGTAATGCCTTTCTAAGGTATTTCTTTTTACTTAAAGATCTTTGGTTAAAACCATGGACTTACGGTCCCAGTTATAAATTTGCTTTCTTTCTTCTGGCAAGTCATCTACCGTAGCACGTTTAAAGCCACGCTTGAGGAACCAATGCTCAGTTCTAGTAGTCAGAACAAATAATTTCTTAATGCCCTCTTGTTTGGCGCGCATCTCAACGCGTTTTAGCAAACGCTCGCCGTCACCAGAACCTTGCACATCAGGATCGACTGCAAGGCAGGCTAATTCACCAACACCATTGGGGAATGGGAATAGAGCAGCGCAACCAAAGAGAACACGGTCATGCTCAATCACGGAGAAGCGATGAATATCGCGCTCAATCACATCTTGTCCACGGGCTGCCAAGATACCTTCTTCTTCAAGTGGCATCGTGAGCTGCAAAATACCGCCCACATCATCTTGATTGGCTTCACGCAAGTTCTCAATATCCGAAGAGGCAAGCATCATGCCAATACCGTCATGGGTAAAAAGTTCTTCTAGTAGGGCTCCATCCTGGTTGCATGGTAAGAAGTGAACCCGGCTCACGCCAGCCCGAATCGCTCTACCCGCAATATTGAGTAAGCCCTTCATGCCCAAATCAATATCTGCATTTTGTGCCACATACTCTTGCAACTGAGGCATCGAGAGTTCGGTGATGAAGTCACCCTCGGCATCTTTGAGACCAGCGTAAGGACTCAAGAAAATCAGCTTGTCTGCTTTAAGAGCAGCTGCAGTAGACGCAGCCACATCTTCATAGGCTAAGTTAAATGCTTGACCTGTTGGTGAGAAGCCCAAAGGAGAGAGCAGCACAATCTTGTTGCTGTCGAGCGATAACTTAATAGAAGTGGAATCTACTTTACGTACTAAACCAGTATGGATGTAATCAACTCCCTCCACTACGCCAACTGGCATCGCGGTAATGAAGTTACCTGAAATCACAGAGATGCGTGAACCCGCCATGGGGGTATTTGGAAGACCACGACTAAATGCCGCTTCGATATCAAGACGTAATTCACCGGCAGCTTCTTTCACACACTCAAGTGCGGCAGCATCAGTAATTCGATAGCTATGCAAAGCACTCTTGCCGAACTTACTTTTAATCTTACGCAGCATGAGCTGCTCTTCAATCTGTGGACGAATGCCATGAACCAAAACAATCCGCATACCCATGGCATGCAACATCGCAATATCTTCGATGAGATTCTCAAGACCGATTTCTTGCACGAGTTCACCAGCAAAGGCGATAACAAAGGTCTTTTCACGAAAGCTATGAATATAGGGCGCAACATCGCGCAACCACCCTACAAAGGGGAAGTTGGAGGTAGATTCTTCGGCGCTTGAGGCCTGGTTCGGTGCATTTGTTGGCATAGTGAGAAAATTATAGGGTGCAAGAGCCCATAAACCAACAAAAACCCAAGCCAATCTCCAAGCCTGTGCCTGCTTCCAACACCGGACGCAGGCTAGAGATCCGCTTTCCGGAAGAGTTGCCGGTCTCGGGTCAGCGTCAGCTCATCAAGGATGCCTTGCAAAGCCACCAGGTGGTCATTGTGTGCGGCGAGACGGGCTCGGGTAAGACTACCCAGTTACCCAAGATCTGTTTGGACCTAGGGCGGGGCACGATCAATGGGGGCAAGTTAATTGGCCATACCCAACCTCGACGAATAGCTGCTACTGCCACTGCGAAGCGAATCGCCCAAGAGCTTGGTTCACCAATTGGTCAGGATGTGGGCTATCAAGTACGCTTCGCTGATAAGACCAGTCATACCGCCTCGGTGAAACTCATGACCGACGGTATCTTGTTGGCAGAAACTCAGCGAGATCCACAGCTCAAAGCCTACGACACCCTGATCATCGACGAGGCGCATGAACGCAGCCTGAATATCGATTTCTTATTAGGTTACCTGCGACAACTGCTTCCTAAGAGACCTGATCTCAAGCTGATCATCACCTCAGCGACGATTGATGCCCAGCGTTTTGCTGAGCACTTTGCCATCAATGGCAAGGTAGCACCCGTCATCGAGGTCAGCGGCAGATTATTTCCGGTGGAGCAGCGCTACTCGCCACTTGAACCCGATGCCAAGCCGGATGGTAAAAAAGAATCCAAGACCGCAAAAGAAATCCCCGATGCAGTTGTCGAGGAAATTACTAAGGTCTGGCGAGAAGGTGCATCGGGTGCAGGTGATGTCCTTGTCTTTTTGCCTGGAGAGCGTGAGATCCGTGATTGTGCAGAGGCATTACGCAAAGACCACGTGTTGCAGCAACGCTTTCATCCAGAAGTACTGAGCTTGTTTGCGCGCCAATCGGTTGCTGAACAAGAGCGCGTCTTTTCTCCTGGTAATGGTCGCCGTATTATTTTGACGACCAACGTTGCAGAGACCTCTCTTACCGTTCCCAATATTCGCTATGTAATAGATAGTGGTTTAGCAAGGGTAAAACGCTACTCCTACCGCAATAAGGTCGAGCAACTTCAAATTGAGCCGATCTCACAAGCAGCTGCTAATCAAAGGGCGGGTCGTTGTGGGCGCGTCTCTGATGGCATCTGCGTGCGGCTCTATAGCGAACAAGACTATCTCAGTCGCCCCAAATTTACTGACCCAGAAATCCTGCGCAGTTCCCTAGCGGCAGTTTTATTGCGCATGAGTTCGCTGCGCTTATCCAAAATTCAGCACTTCCCATTTATTGATAAGCCATTGGGTAGGGCGATTGCTGACGGCGTACAACTACTCGATGAGCTGGGTGCGATTGAGTTTGATGAAGCGCAAGCCGGCGATGGTAAAGATATTAATAATAGTTTTAAGTTAACGCAGATTGGTAAGCAACTGGCTGACTTACCCTTAGATCCTCGTATCGGCAGAATGCTGCTCGCTGCAAAAGAGCAGAATGCATTAAAAGAGGTCACCATCATCGCCTCAGCATTAGCGACACAAGATCCGCGGGAGCGGCCCATGGATCAGGGGGCTGCTGCAGACCAAGCACACTTGCAATTTGCAGACGAACGTTCTGAGTTCCTCAGTTTTGTAAAGCTATGGAATTGGTATCAAGATGCCTTGCAACACAAACACAGCAATCGTCAGTTAGAAAATCTGTGTCGCAGCAAATTCTTATCACCAAGAAGGTTGCGCGAGTGGCGTGATGTGCATGGCCAGTTACACACCATGCTCGGTGAAAAGGGCTGGAAAGAAAATGCTAGCCCAGCTACATATGAGCAAATTCATCTCTCATTGCTTACTGGCTTACTAGGTTACGTTGCCAAAAAAGAGGAAGACGAAAAATCTCAAGATCGCAATAGCAAGACAGGTGGGTATGTAGGCGCCAGGGGTATTCGCCCCTTCATCTGGCCAGGATCAACGATTGGTAAGAAAGCGGGCGCCTGGATTTTGGCTGGTGAATTGCAAGAGACCAGTCGTATGTATGCTCGGACGATTGCTAAGATCGAGCCACAATGGGTGGAGAAGGTTGCCGCTCATCGTCTGATCAAGTCCTTGAGCGACCCGTTCTGGGATAACCGCCAGGGCGAGGTCTTGGCTTTTGAGCGGGGCACCTTATACGGCCTGCCGATTTATCACGGACGCCGGGTACGTTATGGGCCGCACAATCCAGAAGAGGCTCGTGAGCTATTCATTCGACAAGCATTGGTCCAAGAAGAAATGTTTGGTCGTATGGATACACCAGCACTTCAACGTGAGACTGAAGCTGATGCCAAGAAAAAATATCCTGGCAGTTTTGGATTCTTTTGGCACAACCGCCGTCTGATTAAAGAAATCGAAGCGCTAGAGCATCGCTCACGTCGTCCTGATGTATTGGTTGATGACGAATTACTCTTTGCTTTCTATGAGTCTCGCATTCCGCAGGGTGTCTGCAACCGAGAAGACCTCAAGGTTCACCTTAAAAAGATTCCCGACCTCGATTCACAGTTACGCCTAGAGAAGGCTGACCTCATGCGCCACGAGGCCGCAGGCATTACGGTAGACCGTTACCCCAAGGTGATGAAGGTTGGCGGAGCAGAACTGAACCTGACTTATCACTTTGAGCCCGGTAGCCCTAAAGACGGCGTCACCCTGGTCGTGCCTCTGGCACAACTCAATCAAGTCGATGGTCGTCGCTGTGAATGGTTGGTGCCGGGGATGTGTGAAGAGAAGATTCTGTTGCTGCTCAAAACTTTGCCGCAGAAATTACGTCGTCATTGTGTGCCATTACCTGATTACGCTAAATCCTATTTAGAGCGAAAACTCGACTCTATGCAATTCGGTATGGGAGATTTTCTCGATAGCTTGATGGATGACATTCGCAAAGAGCGCGGCCTAGAAATTAAGCGCACAGATTTTAGGCCTGAGGCATTGCCATTACATTCATCAATGAATTTCCGGCTCATTGATGAACATGGTCGTCAATTAGAAGTCGAGCGCAACTTAGCACGCTTGCGTTCGGAGTATGGACAAACTGCGCGTGATGCTTTTCAGGCGGTTGCGCAAGAGGCGGTTCAAACTGAACTCGGCATTGAGCCTAGCGCTCAGACTGGCGCCAAGCCCAATGCTGCCAATAAGCCAGAGCAGGCGCGACAAGTTGAGCAGGGTGGCTATCGAACCTGGGAGTTTGGTGAATTACCGGAGACTCTAGAAATTCAAAAGGGCAATAGGACACTCTTTGGCTATCCAGCACTGATCGACCGCGGGGAGTATTGCGACCTAGAGGTATTTGATGATTTGCTAGAAGCGCGCAAGCAACATGCATTGGGTTTGCGTCGATTGTTTGCATTGGGCAATAAAGACACACTCAAAGCCTTACAGAAGCAATTACCTGGTATTCGCGAGTTGGGATTGTTATTTATTAATGTGGGTTCAGTCGACGGGCTAATTGAGCAGATTCTCAATCTGGCAATTGATCGTGCATTCATGACTGAGCCTTTGCCAAATAATGCCGAACAATTTGCTGAGCGTATGCAAGCAGGTAAACCCAGATTGGCACTAATCGCGCAAGAGATTTCTCGCCACGCTTTAGCTGCTTTGCAAGCCTATGCAGATTTGCAAAAGAAAATGGCGCAAGCAAAGGCAGCATCACCCAGTGCTTATGCTGATATTCAATCGCAGGTACAGGGATTGATCTTCCCCAAGTTTGTTGCGGATATTCCGTATATGCAGTTAGTGCACTTGCCCCGATATCTAAAAGGGATTGCAATGCGGATCGATAAGTTGCGATCTAATCCTGCTCGAGATGCGCAATGTCAAAAAGACTGGGAGTCCGTAGCAAGACCCTGGCAAAAACTCATACAAGGCAATAAAGGTTCTACTTATGCCATCAATGAGGATCAAGCCTTGGCCGATTTTCGCTGGCAATTAGAGGAGTTGAGGGTGGCCTTGTATGCCCAAGAACTCAAAACCCCAACCCCCATGTCCTTAAAGCGCTTGGAAAAAGTTTTGGCTAGTTTGCGCTAGGTCAAATCCACCGCTCTTAAGGGGTCTTTTGATTCTTTGCATTGCTTACAATGTAGGTATGCACACATTTACCAAGATTAGAGCTTTTCGCACTATTGCCTTATCCCTTGCCTTTGCTTCGCTCAGTCTGTCAGCGTTTGCTCAAACTACGTCTCCAGCAGTAACTTCTCCATCTCCAGCGCAACCTAAATTGGCGGTAGTACTGAACTCAGGTGAGGCTTCTGTTAGCTTGATCGATATGCCAACCCGTCAAGTCATCAAAACGGTTCCGGTTGGTAAAGAGCCGCATCACCTCATGATGACGCCAGATCAAAAAACCTTATTGATTGCGAATGCGGCAGGTAATGACGTTGTTCTCATGAATCCTGTCAGCGGTGAGATTACTGGTCGTGTACCCAACATTATTGATCCATACCAAATTGGCTACTCTCCAAATCACAAATGGTTTGTAGCAAACGGCAATCGCTTGGATCGCGTTGATATTTATGCCGCAAATGGTGCTGATCTTAAATTAGTAAAGACTGTGAAATTGGCAAAGACGCCAAGTCATATTGCATTTACTGCTGATAGCAAGATTGCCTTCATTACTTTGCAGGACTCAAACGAACTTGCGGCCATTGATCTTGAGACGCAAACTGTATTGTGGGTCATGCATACGGGTAAGGTACCTGCAGGTTTGTGGATGACGCCAGGCGATCAATATTTATTGGTTGGTATTACTGGCGAAGACTACGTCCAAGTCATCGATTGGAAAACCCGCAAAGAAGTCAAGCGCATATATACCGGCAAGGGTGCACACAACTTCCGTCCTTTGGGGGATAAGAAGCATGTCTTTGTGAGTAACCGAATTGCTTCTACGATTAGCATGATCAATATGCAAACCCTAGAAAAAGTCGGCGATATTACTGGTTTGCCTGCGGGACCAGATGATATGGAAATTACTCCTGATAGCAAAACCATGTGGGTCACATTCCGTTTTGCTAAAAAAGCAGGGGTGATTGATATTCCAACGATGAAGTTAGTTACTGTTATTCCTGTTGGAAAGTCTCCCCATGGCGTGTTCTTTTACCCAAGAGCTCCATGGGAGTGATGGGGCATAGAGCAATCAAGCCATGAAACGCAATACCATCATTTATTTAGCAGCCGTGCTCTTGCTCGGCTGTTTTTCATTGAGTGCTCATGCTCAAACACCTAGTTGCAATAAGACCGTTTATTTAACATTTGATACAGGCAATATGTCAGTGGCCAATAAGGTAGCCGAGATCTTAAAGCGCCAAGATGTTAAAGCTACTTTCTTTCTCGCCAATGAAAAGACTTACCGTGGTGATTTTGCATTAGATGAAGCGTGGAAACCTTTTTGGCAGGAGTTGGCTAAAGAAGGTCATCACTTTGGCAGTCATACATACGACCATACCTATTTCGTGAAAGATGGCCCAAAAGGTGAGGTCTTTGAGAAACCGCAGTTTGGCCCCAAGGCTGGCATGACAGTGCTTTATAACGAAGCGGCCATGTGCAAAGAAATTCGTCGTGTCGATTTACGTTTCCAAGAAATGACGACTCAGCCCCTGCAGAAAATCTGGCGCGCCCCTGGAGGCAAAACTTCGCCAACATTGATTCGGATGGGGGATATGTGCGGTTATCAACATATTGGCTGGGCGCCTGCCGGTTTTTTGGGTGATGAGCTCAATTCAGATAAATATCCCAACAGCATGCTTTTAGAAAAAGCCAGTCGTGAGATTAAAGATGGTGATATCACTATGGCGCATTTGGGGATATGGTCCAGAAAAGATCCTTGGGCTCCGGCAGTGCTCGAGCAATTGATCGTCAATCTCAAGCAGCGTGGATTCTGTTTCGGCTTATTACCCACAGCACGCAAGAATTCCGCAGATCAGTCAAAATAAAGCATGGATTTAAGCTCAGTTATTTCTGCCATCTCAAATGCCTATGGCGCTGTTCAAGAATGGATCTTCTCCAGTCTTGTCGGCCCATTGCTTTACCAATTCAATTTGATGTCTTGGGCTGAAGACGTCTTTGATGGAATCGATTGGTTTTTATTTGGCTGTATCCAAATCTTTTTGATCATCGTGGTACTTCGTACTTGGGAGCGCTTCAATCCAGCAGAAGTGCAAGAGCGATTTGCTGCCCACAGTAAGGCCGATGTGTTTTATACCTTGTTACATCGCCTGGGCATTTTTCATGCCCTGATCTTCATTGCGCTATCGGGCTTTTTCTTTGAGATCGATTCCATCTTGCACGATTTTCGTTTTGACCGTTTCAACGTAGAAAATTGGTGGCCAGGCATCACTACCATTCCAGTAGTGAGCTTTTTGTTTTACCTTGTTCTGCTCGACTTCGTAGACTACCTTTACCATCGCGCATCGCATGCGTTTAACTGGTGGTGGCAATTACATGCTTTACATCACAGTCAAACCGTGATGACCGCATGGTCTGATAATCGCAATCATTTCTTAGATGACATCATGCGGGCAGTGGTGATGGCCTTCTTTGCGCTTTTGTTTGGTGTATCACCAGGTCAATTCATTGCACTAGTTGCCTTGAGTCAATTCATTCAAAGTTGGCAGCATGCCAATATCAAGGTGCATTTAGGTCCTGCACGGTATCTCTTGATTTCACCGATGTATCACCGCATGCATCATGCGGTCGGCTATGGTCATGAAGCCATCGGTAAGCCTGGGGTGCTAGGCGGTTGCAACTTCGGTATCTTATTTCCCTGGTGGGATATGGCCTTTAGGACTGTCATCTTTCCTAAGGCGGTTTATCCCACAGGCGTGCGAAACTTAACTGTTTCACAAAATATCATTACACAACAGTGGCAGGGTTTAGTGCACGCATTCAGAGAGTTATTACCCAAGTAAACATACCCAAGGTATGTCATAGGAGTTTTATGGTCGGATTGCAGCAAGTATTTAAATCGTTCGGGCTTGCGCTCGTCGGAACGATGCATCCACGCATGCTGTGGCTTAGCTTACGACCTTTTCTGATTGTGTCGATTTTGTGGGGCTTGCTCATTTGGCTCATCTGGACACCAGCGCTAGAGGCCTTAAGCATTTTTCTCACGACTTCTATGTTCACAAGTTGGATACAAGAGGGTCTCATTTGGGCTGGCTTTGAAAATGCCAGGGCCTGGATCGCACCTCTCTTTTTTGTGATGCTCATCATTCCTTTGATCACCATTAGCCTCTTAGTATTTATTGCCTTCTCAACTGTGCCTGCAATCGTAAGAATAGTCGCTCGCCAGCCGAGCTATCACGGATTGGAATGTAAGCAAGGTGGAGGGCTCTTAGGTAGTCTGGTCTATACCTTATGGTCTGCGCTCATCTGTTTGGTTTTGGTGATGCTGACCTTACCAGTGTGGTGGGTGCCACCACTCGTAGCAGTGCTGCCACCTTTGCTGTGGGGCTGGTTAACCATGCGGCTTATGTCATATGACGTATTAGCTAAACACGCCAGCACTGAGGAGCGCGATGTACTCATTGAAAAATATCGTTGGGCCTTGCTCACGATGGGTATTGTGTCCGGCATGCTTGGGGCAGTTCCAACATTCTTCTGGGCTACCTCTGCTTTGGCTTTGGTATTGTTCCCGCTAGTCAGTTTTGTGGCACTTTGGATTTACTCTTTAATATTTGTGTTTGCAGCCTTGTGGTTCAGCCATTTCTTATTGGATGCCTTGCAAACCCTCAGACAAGAGGAATTAGAAAAGTCATTAACAGTTGAAACACGCGTAGTAGATCCGGAGCTTCCCTATCATGGCCAATGAGATGGTTGATGCAGTGAAAAAAGTAGAAATCGATTTACTTTCAAAGCAGGTGTCTACAAGACGATTTGGATTAATCGTGATTGGCGATGAGATTTTGTCTGGTCGCCGACAAGATAAGCATATGAGCAAGTTGATTGAGCTCCTCAATGAGCGGGGCTTAAGTCTTTCATGGGCTAAATATGTTGCGGATGATCCAGGGCAAATCACGGCAACGTTAAAAGAAAGTTTTGCGAGTGGGGATGTGGTGTTTAGTACGGGTGGTATTGGTGCGACACCGGATGATCACACACGCCAATGTGCTGCCTTAGCACTCGGAACGAAAACTGAATTGCATCCAACTGCACAAGAGCTTATTGCAGGGCGGATTCAGTCAACAGCCGAAGGCGATCCCATTAAAGCAGATTTGAGTACTCCAGAAAATCAACATCGTTTCAAGATGGGGGAGTTTCCACTGGGCAGTGACATCATCCCCAACCCCTATAACCAGATTCCCGGCTTTCGGATCAAAGAGCATCACTTCGTCCCCGGTTTTCCAGTAATGGCTGCGCCAATGATGGCCTGGTGCTTAGATACGCATTACAAAGATCTTTTCCATCAAGAGAACTGGGCGGAGCAAAGCTTCATCGTCCCTAAAGGCATTGAATCGACCTTAACCCCTCTGATGGAGCGCATAGAAGCCAATTTTCCCGGTGTGAAGGTCTTTAGTCTTCCCTCTGTGGGTGATGCTAGCAAGGGTGGTGTTTATGCCGAGCGCCATATCGAGTTGGGCATCAAAGGTAATGCCAATCTACTAGAAAGCGCTTGGATTGCCCTAAGAACGGGCACTCAAGCCTTGGGCTATGAAATTCATGATATTGCTTAGGTCAATATTGCACTAAATCAGTGCAAATACCCTTTTTTTAGGGGATAAAAGACCTAATTGGGCACTTAATTAGTGCAATAATGGCTATTCCCCGTTGTTTGCTTCAGTAAATTAGATACATCCATTAGGCATGTTGAATGCCTGGAATGAACAAGGGTGTATGCCTTGAGTTTGAATTCCAAGTTTTAGTTAATAGAGGAGATTTGCATGACGAAGACCGTCGCTGATGTGATGAAGTTAGTTAAAGAGAAAGAATGTACTTTCGTTGATTTCCGCTTTGTTGATACAAAGGGTAAAGAGCAACATACGACAGTTCCTATTTCTGCTTTTGACGAAGACAAATTTGAGAGCGGTCATGCATTTGACGGTTCATCTATTGCTGGTTGGAAAGGTATTGAAGCATCTGACATGTTGCTCAAACCAGATCCAACAGCTGCTTACATTGATCCATTCTATGAAGAGCCAACATTGGTTCTCACATGTGACGTTATCGAGCCAGCAGATGGCAAAGGTTACGACCGTGATCCACGTTCTATCGCTAAGCGCGCTGAAGCGTACTTGAAGAGCACTGGTCTAGGCGATGCTGCTTACTTTGGTCCAGAGCCAGAGTTCTTTATTTTTGATGGCGTTCGTTGGGGTGCCGACATGCAAGGTTGCTTCGTGAAGATTGATTCCGAAGAGGCTCCATGGTCATCTGCAAAAGAAATCGAAGGTGGTAACACTGGTCACCGTCCAGGTAAGAAGGGTGGCTATTTCCCAGTTGCTCCAGTAGATACATTCCAAGATATGCGTTCTGAAATGTGCTTGATTCTCGAATCATTAGGCATTCCAGTTGAAGTTCATCACCATGAAGTTGCTGGTCAAGGCCAAAACGAATTGGGTACGAAGTTCAGCACATTGGTACAACGCGCTGACTGGACTATCTGGCAGAAATACGTTGTTCACAACGTTGCTCATGCTTATGGCAAGACAGCAACTTTCATGCCTAAGCCAGTAGTGGGCGATAACGGTTCTGGTATGCACGTTCACCAATCTGTTTGGAAGAATGGCGAGAACTTGTTTGCTGGTAATGGTTACGCAGGCTTGTCAGAGTTTGCTCTTTACTACATCGGCGGCATCATTAAGCACGCCAAAGCATTGAATGCGATTACCAATCCAGGTACAAACTCATACAAGCGTTTGGTTCCAGGCTTTGAGGCTCCAGTAAAGTTAGCCTACTCAGCACGTAACCGTTCTGCTTCTATCCGTATTCCACACGTTGCTAATCCTAAGGGTCGTCGTATCGAAACCCGTTTCCCAGATCCATTGGCAAATCCATACTTGGCATTCTCTGCCTTGTTGATGGCTGGTTTGGATGGTGTACAGAACAAGATTCACCCTGGCGATGCTGCTGACAAGAACTTGTATGACTTGCCACCAGAAGAAGATGCAAAGATCCCAACCGTTTGCGCAAGCTTAGAAGAAGCTTTGGCAGCACTCGAGAAGGATCATGAGTTCTTGACTCGCGGTGGTGTATTTACTGAGTCTATGCTTGATGCATATATCAATTTGAAGATGGACGATGTCACACGTTTCCGTATGACTACCCATCCTATCGAATTTGATATGTATTACTCCCTGTAAGCGAAGGAAAGAACTTGAGCGCAGGTTTGTTGCGCAATTCGTTCAAGGGAGCAGCTTCGGCTGCTCCTTTTTTTCCGACATTGCTCGATCAGATGCCCAATGCCATTGTGGTTTTTGAGGCGGAGAACCATCAATTGATTTATGTGAATCCTGCTGCAGAGTCAGCTTTGGATCTCTCACGTAAATCTCTTGAGGGTCAATCTGTGTCTGATTTATTTGGTGACAACCCATCTTTAAAAGGCATGATTTCCGAAGTGAAGCGTGGCAATGCGGTAGCGAAGCGCCAAGAGATGGTGTTGCATTCCTTGCCTGGAAGCATTCATCAAGACTCGATTCCAGCGCATGTTGTCATCGCCGCACTCGAAGATCCTGCTTTGATCATGATGGAATGGTTTCCGATTGATCAGCAGTTGAGAAGTGAACGCGATGAGCGCGTCACCCAGCAAGTAGAGGCAAATAAGCAGTTGATGCGTAATTTGGCCCATGAGATTAAAAACCCATTGGGCGGTATTCGTGGGGCAGCTCAATTATTAGAGTTTGAGTTGCCAGAAAAAGGGTTGCGTGAATACACGCAAGTCATTATCAAAGAGTCTGATCGTTTACAAACCTTAGTAGATCGTCTGTTGGCGCCACATCGTAAGGCGCATGTCATTGAGGCCTTTAATGTGCACGAAGCCCTTGAGCGCGTGCGCAGCCTAGTCTTGGCAGAGTTTCCTAAAGGTTTGAGGATTATTCGTAACTATGACACCAGCTTGCCTGATGTGATGGGTGATCGTGAGCAGTTGATACAAGCAGTCTTAAATATTGTGCACAATGCAGCGCAAGCTTTGTCGGATGAGATTAGTCAGGGCATTGCACAAATCGAATTAAAAACACGGGTAGCTCGTTCAGTCACCATTGCAAAGCATCGCTATAAGTTGGCGATGGATCTTCATGTGATAGATAACGGCCCTGGTATTCCCGAAGAAATTATCGAAAGAATCTTCTTTCCTTTGGTTTCTGGGCGAGAGGGGGGTAGTGGCTTAGGCCTAACCTTGGCGCAAACTTTTGTTCAACAACACCAGGGCTTTATTGCATGCGATAGCCGCCCGGGACGTACTGATTTCCATATTCAAATTCCATACCGTAGGCAGGAGAAAGCATCATGAAACCAATCTGGATCGTCGACGATGACCAATCTATTCGTTGGGTTTTAGAGAAGGCCTTAGCGCGAGAAAAAATCCCACATAAGAGTTTTTCTAATCCGAATGATGTACTTAATGCTTTGGAGAAAGAGACTCCACAAGTATTGATCTCTGATATTCGTATGCCACGCGGCAATGGATTGGATTTACTGCAGCATGTTAAAGCCAGCCATCCCAATCTACCAGTCATCATCATGACGGCTTACTCTGATTTGGACTCTGCGGTTTCATCTTTCCAAGGTGGTGCATTTGAGTACCTCACTAAACCGTTTGATGTTGAAAAGGCAGTAGAGCTAATTCATCGTGCAGTAGAGCAGGGTATTCGTAGCGAGTCTGGCAATAAAGAATTGACTGGATTGAGGCAGGAGTCGGCTGAGATTATTGGTCAAGCTCCAGCAATGCAAGAAATCTTCCGCGCCATCGGACGCTTAGCCCAATCTCATTCAACCGTGCTCATCACTGGCGAGTCTGGTGCTGGTAAAGAATTGGTGGCCCACGCCTTACATAAACATAGCCCGAGAGCAAAAGGCCCATTTGTATCGCTGAGCACCTCTGCTGTTCCAAAAGATTTACTGGAATCAGAACTCTTTGGTCATGAGCGTGGCGCTTTCCCGGGCGCACAGACTTTACGCCGTGGACGCTTTGAGCAAGCAGATGGCGGCACCCTCTTCCTAAACGAGGTTGCTGATTTACCGTTTGATTTGCAGACTCGCTTGTTGCGTGTTCTTACCGATGGGCATTTCTATCGCGTTGGTGGACAAGATCCAATTAAAGCCAATGTGCGCATCATTGCTTCTACCCATCAAAATCTAGAGCAGCGTGTTGCTGGAGGGCTCTTCCGTGAAGATTTAATGCATCGCTTAAATGTGATTCGCTTACGCATGCCTTCCTTGCGTGAGCGTAGCGAGGATATTCCTATCCTGGCAAGGCACTTCATGATCACTTGCGCAAAGTCTTTGGGTGTTGAGCCTAAGAAACTATCGGATGACGTTCTCAAAGAGATGACTGCTATGCCTTTCCCAGGTAACGTACGTCAGCTTGAGAACTTGTGTCACTGGCTAACGGTGATGACGCCAGCAAGCATTATTGGGGTAGGTGATCTGCCTGCCGATATTATTGCTGAAGCGAGCGAAAATCCTGTCGTATTGCATGGCGAATCCTCTCCAAGTAATCCTGCAACGGCTAAATCTATTCAGGGTGATTGGGAGAGTGGTCTTGGTCGCTTAGCAGTCAAAATGCTGCAAGATGGCGACAAAGAGGTTTACGATGCACTATGCTCACGCTTTGAGAAGGCCGTATTGATGGCTGCCTTGGAGGTTACTCGTGGTCGTCGTGTAGAAGCGGCACAGCGTCTGGGTATTGGTCGCAATACCATTACAAGAAAATTGCAGGAACTGGGGATAGATGACTGATTCAATCCGAATTGCGGCGTGGAATGTGAATTCCTTAAAGGTACGCCTTCCACACGTACTTCGGTGGTTACAGGATCAGGAAAATAAAAAGCAGCCGATTGATGCTTTGTGTTTGCAAGAACTCAAGCTTACGGATGATAAGTATCCTCATCAAGAGCTGGAGGCGGCAGGCTACTTGAGTCTTGCTGCGGGGCAAAAGACGTATAACGGTGTAGCCATCATTGTGCGTAAGGCTGCCTTGGCATCGATTGCTTCTGATGCAGTCACTACCTTTCTAAAACCCACTAGAAATATTCCGAATTACGAAGATGAGCAGCAGCGCATCTTAGCAGCGACCATTCCTTTTGCTGGAATGCAACCCATCAGGCTAATCTCAGCCTACTTTCCAAATGGACAGTCACCTGATAGTGATAAGTTTGTTTATAAGTTGAATTGGTTAAACAAGTTACAAACCTGGTTAACTGAAGAGTTGCAACATACTCCGCGATTAGCGCTTCTTGGTGACTTTAATATCGCTCCAGCAGATGCCGATGTGCATGACCCAAAAGCTTGGGAAGGGCAGAATTTAGTTTCCCCTCCAGAGCGTGATGCATTTCAAGCATTACTAAAGCTGGGAATGAGCGATTCTTTTAGAATGTTTGAGCAAGCACCCAAAACATATAGTTGGTGGGATTATCGGATGATGGGATTTAGAAGAAACGCCGGCATGCGTATCGATCACATCCTCTTGAGTGAAGCACTTAAAGATCATTGCAGCGCCAGCACAGTCGACAAAGAACCCAGAACTTGGGAGCAACCATCAGATCACGCTCCCGTGATTGCAATGATCAAAAAGGCTTAAGCTAAACCGCCGTGCCTTAGAAGCGCATCAATACTGGGCTCACGTCCGCGAAATGCCTTGAAGGATTCTGCAGCAGGGCGACTGCCACCGACTTCTAAGATTTCTTCGCGATAACGGGAACCTATTTTTGGATCCAGCACTGAGCCAGTCAGCTTGGCAGCTTCTTCAAAGGCTGAATACGCATCAGCTGAAAGAACCTCAGCCCATTTATAGCTGTAATAGCCAGCCGCATAGCCGCCAGCAAAGATATGACTGAAGCTATTGATCCAGCGTGAGATCTCAGGCTGCGGAATCACATTAAAGTCAGCCGCAATTTTTCTGGAGAGCTCAAGTACTGCTTTGCCTTGTGCACTTTGTGCATCAAATTGAGAATGTAAACGCCAATCCGTGAGTGACATCACAATTTGACGCAAAGTCATTAAGCCATTCTGGAAATTTTTAGCTGCCAACATCTTGTCAAATAATTGACGGGGTAATGGCTTGCCAGTTTCCACATGGGCAGTCATTTTTTCTAAGACTTCCCATTCCCAGCAGAAGTTTTCCATAAACTGACTGGGTAATTCGACGGCATCCCATTCCACGCCATTGATTCCTGAAACGCCTAATGCTCCCACTTGAGTTAATAGGTGATGTAAGCCATGGCCGCTTTCATGAAAGAGGGTGATCACATCATCATGGGTAATGGTGGGTTGACGTAAGACGCCATCGACCTTCACAGGTGGCGCAAAGTTACAAACTAAATACGCAACTGGCGCCTGGATTTCACCGTTAGGGAGTTCTCTGCGGCCACGCGCGTCATCCATCCAGGCTCCGCCCCGTTTGCCAGGGCGAGCATAGGGGTCTAAATAGAAATAAGCAACGATATTGCCCTTGGTATTCTTAACGGAAAAAGACTGTACATCCGCATGCCAAGTCGGCAAATTAGCTGCCTCAATCTTGACCCCAAACAGAGCCTGAATCACGCCAAACAAGCCATCCAATACTTTGGGTAGCGGGAAGTATTGTTTGAGTTCATTCTCAGAAAAGGAATATCGCTCTTGTTTCAAATGTTCTGCTGCAAAAGCAGTATCCCAGGGTTGAATATCATCAAGACCCAACTCGGTTTTGGCAAACGCACAAAGTTCATCCCAGTCGCGCTGGGCAAATGGCTTAGATTTATGGGCAAAGTTCGTTAAGAAGAGATCTACCTCATCAACGGTATTGGCCATCTTGGGTGCAAGGCTCAGTGCTGCGAAATTCGCAAAGCCGAGCATGCGTGCTTCTTCATCGCGAAGACGCAATTGATCGAGCATGTTCAGGGTGTTATCCCAATCGAGTTTGCCTTTAGCAAATTCAGGCCCAAGCTCGGAAGAGCGGGTGACATAAGCTTCATACATTAAGCGACGGAGTGCTCGATTTTCGGAGTACTGCATCACTGGGTAATAGGAAGGAAAGTGCAGGGTAAAAACCCATCCTTGTAGGCCCTTTTGCTGGGCGGTATCCGCGGCCGCTGCTTTGACGTCTTCAGGTAAACCATTGAGCTCTGCTTCATTGGCAACAACATGGACAAAGCCATCGGTTGCATCTAAAACATGATCTGAAAATGCCTTACCTAAGATGGCTTGCTCATCTTGAATTTGTGCAAAGCGCGTTTTATCGGCATCACTCAGTTCCGCACCACCAAGACGGAAGTCTCTTAAGGAGTTTTCGATCACTTTCTTTTGCGCGCGATTGAGTTTGGCAAACTCAGGGCTCTTGCTGAGCTCTTTGAACTTTTGATATAGGGCTAAGTTTTGCCCAAGACCAGAAAAGAATGCAGTCACTTCTGGCAGCATTGCACCATAAGCGGCTCTTAACTCGGGAGTATCTGCAACACTATTGAGATGCGAAATGACACTCCAAGATCTACCCAATGCTTCTGTAGCATCTTCCAGTGGTTCAGCCAGCTGATCCCAAGTGGCAGGCGTTTTGGAATCGGTCGCAACATCCACGGCATCTTGCGCATGTTTGAGTAAGAATTCAATAGCGGGGGAAATGTGCTCAGGCCTTACTTCAGAGTAAGCGGCGATCCCCCGACCAAAGGTCAGAAGGGGGTTGTTCTGTAAAACAGGGGGTAAGGTATTTTGAAGGGATGTAGTCATCCCTCTAGCTTAATGGATCTAAGGCTTGGCTGCTTTTTCTGCCGCTTCTAAAGTATTCATGAGAAGCATGGTTATTGTCATGGGACCGACACCACCTGGAACGGGGGTGATCCAACCCGCAATATATTTGGCGGTATCAAAATCCACGTCACCACAGAGCTTTCCATCTGGGAGGCGATTGATGCCAACATCAATGACGACGGCACCATTTTTGACCATGTCGCCAGAAATCATTTTAGGCTTGCCGGTAGCTACTACCAGAATGTCAGCGTCTTTAGTGTGGTGCGTTAGATCACGAGTCTTGCTATTACAAATCGTGACGGTTGCACCGGCTTGTAGCAAGAGCATTGCCATCGGCTTTCCGACGATATTGGAGGCGCCAACAATCACAGCGCGTGCGCCCCGAATTGGGTAATCAATGCTTTCCAGAATCTTCATGCAGCCATAAGGAGTGCAGGGCTTAAATTCAGGTTGACCCACCATCAAGGCGCCAGCATTGGCCACATGGAAACCATCGACATCCTTTTCCGGGGCAATGGCTTCGAGTACGCGCTCAGAGGCAATGTGCTCAGGTAATGGAAGTTGTACCAAAATCCCATGAATCGAGGGATCGGCATTTAATGTAGCAATGCGAGCCAGTAATTCTTCTTCACCCAATTCAGCGGAGTAGCGCTCAAGTACCGAATGAAAGCCTACATCTTCACAGGCCTTTACTTTATTGCGGACATACACTTGGCTGGCTGGATTCTCACCAACTACGATGACGGCTAAACCAGGGCGAATCCCTTTAGCAGTAACAATCGCACCGCGGGCAGCGATTTCTGCGCGCAGTTTTTTAGAGAGGGCGTTTCCGTCGAGTAATTGAGCAGGCATTGCAGGTAATGAAAGAGGGGATTAATTTGGTTGTGGGTCAGATAAAGCAAGGCGCAGAAGATCTGCAACAGTATTGACGTTAAGCTTTTCCATAATGTTGGCGCGGTGCGCTTCAACGGTTTTGATAGAGATGCCAAGATCGTCAGCAATTTGTTTATTCAAACGGCCAGCCACAATACGCTCGAGCACTTGGCGCTCACGACCAGTTAACTTGCTGAGAAGGCTCTGGGTAATCTTGCGTTGGCTTGCTTGTGAGTAATCTACACGGGCTTTTGCAAGCATGCGATCCACTAAACCGCAGAGATCATTTTCTTTAAAAGGCTTTTCAATGAAATCTACTGCACCACGTTTCATCGTCGAGACTGCCATAGAGACATCACCATGACCTGTAATAAAGGCAACTGGCATCGGTAAATTTTCACTGATCAAACGTTCTTGTAATTCCAGACCAGACATACCTGGCATACGAACATCCAGGATGGCGCAAGAGATAGTCGATTTATCTGTACTTTGGAGAGACTGCAAGAATCTTTCAGCGCTGGCATGACAACGCACGACATAACCATTACTTTCTAAAAGCCAAGTCAGTGAGTCACGAACGGCCTCGTCATCATCAACGACGTAAACAACTTCGGCTTGGTTTGGTTTGGTACTCGTGCTTAAGTTCATATCGGGTCTCGCATGGTAATTCAGTGGGTAATGCTATTAAACATTGCTCCCAGCTTCTGGAGAAACTAGGGGTAAGAGTATTGTAAAGGTGCAGCCAACTAGCTTGGTATGTTCGGAATCCATGCGATTCACTGCCCAAAGCCTGCCCTGGTGGGATTCAACAATCGAACGGCAAATATTGAGCCCCATGCCCATTCCATCCGATTTAGTGCTGAAAAACGGCTCAAACATGCGTTGTGAGACCGATTCTGGGATTCCGGCACCGCCGTCGCTTACTTGAATGCGCAGCATGGCCGGGAAGATGCTGGTGTCCAGATCAGTGCTGATATTGACCGGGGGAGCAGACCAGCGGGAGGATAGGGGGTAGGCTTCCCGCGTGCTATCCAAACCATTTTTGAGAAGATTGACCAAGACTTGCAGGATCAACACTGGATCGATATCGACCTCAGGAAGATTTTCAACAATATTGCTGGTAATGGTGAGGCGATGGCGATGTGCCTCAATCTCGACTAGCCCAACGGCATCATTAATGATGTCACTGATCGCGGTGGATTTGCGTTGTGGTTCGCTGCGTTTTACGAAGCCGCGGATACGTTGAATAATGGTACCTGCCCGATGGGCTTGTTGAGATGCTTTCTCAAGAGCTGGGAGAATATCTTTCGTGAGCGCTGGATCGATGGTGCCCTCGATCCGCTTAGCGACACCCATGCAATAGTTGGAGATGGCTGAGAGTGGTTGGTTTAATTCGTGGGCGAGGGAAGAAGCCATCTCGCCCATCGTTGTTAAACGGCTCGTAAATTGCATACGCTCTTCCTGTTGACGCGCCAAATCATCGGCCTCTTTACGCATCGTGATGTCGGTAGCAATTAGGAGTTGTGCAAGGTGACCGTCTACCCAAGGAATAAAGCGCCGCCTTACCTCATACCATTTATTAGTGCCATCAGTCATTTGAATCTCTTCGGACTCAGACTCTTGATAGAGGAAGGAAGTTGGAATACCTGGAGGAGAGTCCTGCAAATCTTCTGCCACATCATGCAAGGTCTCTAGATTATTGGTATCACCTGCTAGCAGGAAATGACCCTTGGAGTCATCACCAAAATGTTCGCGATAGTAACGATTGGCAAATAAGAGTTTGTCATTTTCAAGATCCACCACAGACACTGCAGCATCTAAACCCTCTAGCACCGTAATGAAGCGCTCTTGGGAAGCTGCCAATTCTTCCCGAATCTTTTTTGGTTCAGAGATATCAATTAAGGAAGTAACCCAACCTGTTTGCTTACCTTTTTCATTAATTAAAGGGGCAATAAAAGTGCGGGTCTCAATCAAAGAGCCATCACGCCGCAAGATTGCCCCTTCAATCCCGACCTTAGAGGCCATATCTGACTTCAGGGCGCGGTTCATTTTCTCAACCAGCTCATCGCGCCTAGAATCAGGCCAAAAAGGGAACGGCGGCATGAGACCAATCAGTTCTTTTGCCGACCAGCCCGTCATTTCACAAAATGCTCGATTCACATAGGTAATGCGCTTTTGCATATCGTGCGCACGAATACCTACGGGGGTGGAGTTTTCCATAGCGCTACGGAAACTGGTTTCAGTACGAAGATTGGATTCGGCTTCTTGACGCACTTGCATTTGTTTGAGAACAGACCATAGACTCCAAATCACGAAAGCAGAGAGACCAACGACCACACCAATCAACATTCGGAAAGTAAGATTGGTCGGTGGTGGATAGGTATCAATACGTAAGACCATATTCGGACTTAGTACGCCAATGTCTAAAGACGTTTGATTGCTAAAGGCTCTCTTGGGGGTGTCGCGATCAGATGAGATGGATAGAACTCGTTCGTTATCTGTCAGAAGAGTGAAGCGGTAGTTCGCTTTCAGTTCACCGGGAACCACATCTAAGATGCCTTGAGTTGTATATAGAGCTGCTAAGAAACCAATTACTTGGCCGCCGACAATATTGGGGGCTACTTGCCAAATAACGGTTCTTCTATCCTTCGCTAGAGACTCTTCATCGGGTATGTTTAGGGAGATAAATTGGCTGAAGGCAGCTCGGCTGGTTACTCGACTCAGTTCAATTGCATTTGCAAGCCCTGCATTTACGGCTTGATCATTCTGGGTTTTGCTAATCCAGTCAGATTTATTGTTATTTACTGGAACAGACCAGCCACGAGAGCTATCGGCATTGAGCCAAATGATTTTTACAATCTCATGATTGTTGATGACCAAATCATCAGCTTGCTCGCGCACGAGTTGTTTTATTTTTGGATCATCACTGTTTGAAGCAATTTCACGATTAATCGTATTTAAAGCATCGGTGTTATTTGCAAAACGTAGTTGAATTCGCTGCTTAGCAAAAGAGAGCTCTCTAAATAGGGCTGACTCTTGCTGGCCTTTTTCTTGTAAATGCAAGGTTCCCAAAATAATGCCCATCACTGCGGTAAACAGCACGATCGCAAGTAGGGGGGTGTAAACGAGCTTAAATCCGCGAATTTTGCGGAGCCAGTTAAAGGGCTTGAGGAGTGAGCTAAAAAAAGCCGTGGATTTCATAGGAATAAGCCCATTTTGCCTGATCGGGAGCTTTAAACGGGATTTTTGGCTGTCTACATCGATTTCATTTGCATCGCAATATAATCCCACATTATGAGAAATATTATCATTATGTGGAAAATTGCTTGTTTACACCCATATACCTTCCTAGAATGTTGCCTATAGAGTGAATGACTAATGTTGTTGTAATGAAATAACTATTGGAGACAAGTTATGGCTGCGGTTCCTGACCAAATTTTAGGTAAACAAAATCTACAAGATGCTGACCCTGGTGAAACTCAAGAGTGGTTACAGGCCCTAGACGGCGTCATCCACAACGAAGGTCCGCAGCGTGCTGCTTACTTAATCGATCAGCAAATTTCTCATGCACGTGTGAACGGGGTAGATCAACCCTTTCATGCAGAGACTCCTTATATCAATACGATTCCAGTAGAGAACCAAGCGCGCTTGCCAGGTGATCAAAATGTGGAACACCGCATTCGTTCATATACCCGTTGGAATGCGATGGCTATGGTGCTTCGTGCTAACAAAGATACCAACGTTGGCGGTCACATTTCTTCTTTTCAATCAGCGGCAACTTTGTATGACGTTGGTTATAACCACTTCTGGCATGCTCCTTCTCCAGAGCATGGCGGTGACTTAATATTTGTACAAGGTCACTCAGCTCCAGGCGTTTATGCACGCGCTTATATGTTGGGTCGATTAACGGATGGTCAACTCGATAACTTCCGCCAGGAGGTTGGTGGCAAGGGTATTTCGAGCTATCCACATCCTTGGTTGATGCCGGACTTCTGGCAGTTCCCAACAGTATCGATGGGTCTTGGTCCAATCATGGCGATTTACCAAGCCCGCTTCATGAAGTATTTAAGAGACCGTGGTTTTATTCAGGAGCAAGGTCGCAAGGTCTGGGCTTTCTTGGGTGATGGTGAAACGGATGAACCAGAATCTTTGGGTGCCATTGGTATGGCTGGTCGTGAGAAGTTAGACAACCTAATCTTCGTCATTAACTGCAACTTGCAGCGTCTAGATGGACCAGTACGTGGTAATGGAAAAATTATTCAAGAACTCGAGAGTGAGTTCCGTGGCGCTGGTTGGAATGTAATCAAAGTGGTGTGGGGTGGTCAGTGGGATGCTTTGTTTGCTCGCGATAAGAAGGGTATCTTGATGCAACGTCTCGGCGAAATCGTTGATGGCCAATATCAGACCATGAAAGCCAAGAACGGCGCTTATGTTCGTGAGACGGTATTCAATACACCAGAACTCAAAGCCCTAGTGAGTGATTGGAGTGACGAAGAGATTTGGCAGCTCAATCGTGGTGGTCATGATCCCCATAAAGTGTATGCAGCATTTCACGCAGCGGTAAATCATAAAGATCAACCAACCGTGATTTTGGCTCACACCATTAAGGGTTACGGTATGGGTGGTTCTGGTGAGGCGATGAATATTGCACACCAAGCCAAGAAAATGAATGACGATGATGTCCGCCGTTTCCGTGACCGTTTTGAGATTCCAGTTAAAGATGAGCAACTCGATGAGATGCCTTTGGTGAAGTTTGCTGAAGGTAGTCCTGAGCTTGAGTATATGAAAGCGCGTCGTCAAGAATTGGGTGGTTATCTGCCACAACGTCGCGCTAAGGCAGAAAGCTTGCCAGTGCCAGCATTGGATGCATTTGCTCCATTGCTAGAGGCTACCAGTGAAGGTCGTGAGATTTCAACAACGATGGCCTTTGTACGTATGCTCAATACTGTCGTGCGCGATAAGACGATTGGAAAGCGTGTGGTGCCGATCGTTCCAGACGAGTCCCGCACCTTTGGTATGGAGGGTATGTTCCGTCAATTGGGTATTTGGAATCAGTTGGGTCAGCTTTACACCCCAGAAGACCATGATCAATTGATGTTCTATAAAGAGGACAAGACTGGCCAGATCTTGCAAGAGGGTATTAACGAAGCTGGTGGTATGTGCGATTGGATCGCCGCTGCAACTTCTTACTCCACTCATGGCGTACCTATGTTGCCGTTCTATATTTTCTATTCCATGTTTGGTTTCCAACGGATTGGTGACTTAGCTTGGGCGGCGGGAGATATGCGTAGCCGTGGCTTCTTGCTCGGCGGCACTGCAGGTAGAACCACTTTGAACGGTGAAGGTCTACAGCACGAAGATGGTCACAGCCATTTATGGAGCGCTGCAGTACCTAACTGTATTAGCTATGACCCAACTTTTGCATTTGAGTTGGCAGTGGTAATTCAAGACGGTATGCGTCGTATGCTCGAAGTTCAGGAGGATGTGTACTACTACGTGACTTTGATGAACGAAAACTACGCTCATCCAGCAATGCCAAAAGGCGCTGAAAAAGACATCATCAAGGGCATGTATAAGCTGAAGTCTGTTGGTGATAGCAATGCCAAGTTACGTGTTCAGCTACTCGGTTCTGGCACCATCTTCCGCGAAGTGATAGAAGCGGCTGAGATGTTGCAAAAAGATTGGGGTATTGCTTCTGATTTATGGGGTTGCCCAAGTTTCACTGAGCTTGGTCGCGATTGGAATGCGGTTCACCGCGCCAACTTGCTCAACCCAACGGCAGCACCAACACTTTCTCATGTAGAGAAGTGTTTGAAAGATACCTCAGGTCCAATCATTGCCGCTACTGACTATGTTCGTATGTTTGCTGAACAAATTCGTCCGGCAATTCAGCATCTGGGCCGTCGTTATGAGGTCTTGGGTACCGATGGCTTTGGTCGCTCCGATACCCGTGAAAAACTCCGCGACTTCTTTGAAGTTGATCGTCGCTGGGTAGTGATCACTGCTTTGAGATCTTTGGTTGATGCAGGTCAGCTTGATCGTCAGAAATTGGCCGAGGCTATTCAGAAGTATGGTATCGACACTACTAAACCAAACCCAATGACGGTTTAAGCGAGATTAATTCATGAGTCAAATTATTGAAATCAAAGTACCGGATATTGGTGACTATAAAGATGTACCAGTTATCGAGGTTCTCGTTAAAGCCGGCGATACCGTTGAAAAAGAGCAATCAATTGTTGTTCTGGAATCCGATAAGGCTACGATGGATGTACCTTCATCACACTCTGGTGTGGTGAAAGACGTTAAAGTCAAAGTCGGTGATAACCTTTCCGAAGGTTCAGTCGTCATTACTTTAGAAGAAGCTGCTACATCTGTACCTACTCCAATAGCTTCCGCTACACCGGCGCCAGCAGCTCCAGCATCAAGTTCTGGTGGGGCGCCGATTGAAATCAAAGTACCCGATATTGGCGACTATAAAGATGTGCCAGTCATCGAGGTTCTCGTTAAAGCCGGCGATACCGTTGAAAAAGAGCAATCTATCGTAGTGCTTGAGTCTGATAAAGCGACGATGGATGTGCCATCCTCACACTCCGGCATTGTTAAAGAAGTCAAAGTTAAAGTGGGTGACAATCTTTCTGAAGGTTCGGTAGTTGTTATTTTGGAAGGTGGATCTGGTTCTGCATCCACTCCTGTAGCTGCGGTATCTGCATCAGCAGCGCCCGTAGCGAAGGCAGTCGAACCACCAATTCCAAGAGCGCCAGCACCACCTCCAATTAGCAATACCCCACCTCCAGCGGTAGACGCTACATTAAGTCACGCTAGCCCATCAGTGCGTAAATTTGCTCGTGAATTGGGTGTCACGATTACTCAGGTTAAGGGTTCTGGCCCTAAAGGACGTATTACTCAAGAAGACGTGCAAGCATTTGTTAAAGCGGCAATGAGCGGTGGTGCAGGCAGTCCTGCAGCAGCCTCTAGTGGCGGTAGCTTGGGCGGCCTCAATTTGATTCCATGGCCGAAGGTTGATTTCACGAAATTTGGTGAGATTGAGCGTCAACCACTCAATCGTATTAAGAAACTCACTGCTGCTAATTTGGGCCGCAACTGGGTAATGATTCCTGCTGTGACGTATCACGAAGACGCAGACATTACCGACTTAGAAGCATTCCGCGTTCAAACGAATAAAGATAATGAGAAAAAGGGTGTCAAGATTACGATGCTCGCTTTCTTAATGAAGGCTGCGGTAGCGGCATTGAAGAAGCATCCTGAGTTCAATAGTTCTCTGGATGGCGATGACTTGATTTTGAAGAAGTATTTCAATATTGGCTTTGCTGCTGACACTCCAACAGGCTTGGTGGTGCCAGTCATTAAGGATGCTGACAAAAAAGGTATCTTTGAACTCGCCAAGGAAACTTCTGAGTTGGCAGCGCTTGCTCGTGATGGCAAATTGAAGCCAGATCAAATGCAAGGCGCTAGCTTCACGATTTCTTCATTGGGCGGTATTGGTGGAACCTACTTCTCACCCATCGTTAATGCACCTGAAGTCGCTATTTTGGGCGTCAGCAAAGCAGCGATGAAGCCCGTCTGGGATGGCAAGCAATTTGTGCCACGCCTCATTTGCCCATTATCACTCTCTGCAGATCACCGTGTAATTGATGGTGCGTTGGCGACACGCTTTAATGTGTATATCGCTCAACTCTTAGCCGACTTCCGTCGCGCTTCTCTGTAAGGAGGGTCTATGGCTAAGCAAACGATTCTCGTTCCGGATATTGGCGACTACGCAGATGTGCCAGTAATTGAAGTATTGGTCAAAGTGGGTGATGTGATTGAGAAAGAGCAACCCTTGCTCGTACTCGAGTCAGATAAAGCCACGATGGAGGTTCCTGCGGATGCCGCTGGGACGATCATTAGCATCTCAGTCAAGCTGGGCGACAAAGTGAGCAAGGGAACAGTGATTGCAGAGATTGAAGCAAGTACTGCAACAGCAGCGCCTGCTGCAAAGCCAGCGACTGTATCTGCTCCAACACCTGCAGCAGCTCCTGCCGCTATTGCTCCAGCCCCAAAAGCAGGGCAGTACAGCGGTAAGGTAGATCATGAATGTGAAGTATTGGTACTTGGTGCCGGCCCTGGTGGTTATAGTGCGGCATTCCGTAGCGCTGATTTGGGTATGAATACCGTATTAGTAGAACGTTATGCCACTTTAGGTGGTGTGTGCTTGAACGTCGGCTGTATTCCGTCTAAAGCGTTATTACATACTACTGCCGTTATGGATGAAGTAAAAACCATGGCAAAGCATGGCATTACCTTTGGTGCGCCAAAGATTGAGATTGATCAATTGCGTGGCTACAAAGAATCTGTGATTGCAAAACTTACTGGTGGTTTAGCGGGTATGGCTAAAGCACGTAAAGTCAAAGTCGTACGCGGTCTAGGCCACTTCTTAGATGCAAATCACGTTGAAGTTCAGTTAACGAGTGGTGATGGCCAAGATCTTAATGGGCAAAAAGAAGTCATCCGCTTTCAGAAAGCAATCATCGCGGCTGGTAGTCAGCCCGTGAAGTTGCCGTTCTTGCCAGAAGATCCGCGTATTGTCGATAGCACTGGCGCCTTATTACTCAAGAGTATTCCAAAAAGAATGTTGGTCATCGGTGGCGGCATTATTGGCTTAGAGATGGCAACGGTCTACAGCACATTAGGCTCGCGTATTGATATTGCCGAGATGATGGATGGCCTGATGGCTGGTGCTGATCGTGATTTAGAGAAGGTCTGGGAGAAGTTCAATGCCGGACGTTTTGAAAAGATCATGCTAAAGACTCGTGCTGCAAAAGCAGAAGTGAAGCCCGATGGCATTCAAGTGAGCTTTGAAGGTGAGAATGCACCAGCAGATCCGCAGACCTATGACTTGGTCCTCGTAGCGGTTGGACGCACGCCAAATGGTAAGAAGATTGCTGCTGATAAAGCAGGCGTTCAAGTTGATGAGCGCAGCTTTATTCCAGTTGATAAACAAATGCGCACTAATGTTCCCAACATCTTCGCGATTGGCGACTTAGTTGGTCAGCCAATGTTGGCACATAAGGCGGTGCATGAAGGTCACGTTGCTGCCGAGGCTGCAGCGGGCGAGAAGTCTTACTTCGACGCTAAGCAGATTCCATCAGTCGCCTATACCGATCCGGAAGTTGCTTGGGCGGGCTTGACTGAAGAGCAGTGCAAAGCACAAGGCATTGCTTATGAGAAAGGTTTATTTCCATGGGCAGCGAGTGGTCGCGCGATTGCTAACGGTCGTGACGAAGGCTTCACGAAGTTAATCTTTGATGCCAAAACCCATCGCATTATTGGTGGCGGCATTGTAGGCACACATGCTGGCGATCTCATTGGTGAAGTCTGCCTGGCAATTGAAATGGGCGCTGATGCAGTCGATATCGGCAAAACTATTCATCCACACCCCACACTAGGGGAGTCTGTTGGTTTGGCAGCAGAGGCAGCTCATGGCCACTGTACTGACTTGCCACCAGTGAAGAAGAAAGCATAAGCAGTACTTTGCAATACTGTAAAAGAAAAAGCCCCGAGAGTTCGGGGCTTTTGAATTTTTAAGGCAGATGAAAATACGCTTTATGAAATGAGATCGCTATTGAGCTGCCGAATGCGTTCATCTACGTAATATCCGCCACATTCGGTGTAACGAAGGTATTTGCATCCACAATGCATGCACTCATATACGTCAGACTTGTTGTAGGGGTGAAAAGAGATTGAGATAGGGGCATCTTTGGACCACATATCAGTGCCATTGGGGTGATCTTCTTCCCAGCATTCCGGGGCATCTTCCACCCTTAAGGTCCCGAGGCACTCTAGAGTATTTGTCATGAAGCCTCCAGGGACGCTTTCCCAGCCAGCGCAGCTTAGAGACTGACAGTCAGGACACTTTTCTTTAGAGTCAAAAGACTTTGCAATCGATAGCAATTCGTCTCTATTGAGGCTTTTGGTCATTTCAAGAAATTTATATAAAAGGGCGCTGAGTAAGGTATATTTTTACTAAAGAATAGATCTTAGCTTATGCCCTATACGGATAGGCGAATAAAGAGAGAATATCAATAATGAAGAGACAGCTATTTCTAGGGGCAGGACTTTGTTTGGCGCTATCCATGCTAAATGCAAACGCGCAAGGCGCCTATCCTTGTCCAACAGTGAAATTCGTTTCTCCCTATCCACCAGGGGGCACAACGGATATTTTGGCAAGAATGCTAGCTCCAGGATTGGCAAAGCAACTTGGAACCAATGTAATTGTTGAAAACAAAGGTGGAGCGAGCAGCAATATTGGAACGGAGTATGTTGCTAATTCTGCTTCGGATGGTTGCACTTTATTGCTGGGCAACAACACGGGTGTAGTAATTAACCAAAACTTATATAAGCTAAAGATTAACCCCTCAAAAGATTTGGCTGCTGTTGCCGAAATTGCATCAGTTCCTTTGGTGCTTTATGTTAACTCTGCGGTACCGGCGAATAACGTGGGTGAGCTCATTGAGCTCATCAAAAATAATCCAGGTAAATATAGTTATGCCTCAGGAGGTAGTGGAAGCCCGCAGCATCTCATGGGTGAAATGCTGAAAGTAGAAAAGCAATTGGATCTCACCCACATACCCTATAGGGGTCAAGGCCCTGCAATGGCTGATGTGCTCGCCGGTCAGGTGCCGATTGCATTTGAAACAACTACAACGATTGCGGCTCAGATATCCTCTGGACGCATCCGAGTGCTGGCAACCACTGGTGCCGTCAGACCAAAAAACTTTCCCAACGTACCTACGATGAAAGAGCTTGGCTTTAACAGCTTTGTGATTGAAAACTGGTACGGCGTATTTGTGGCAGCTAAAACTCCATCCGTTCTGATTGCTAGATTAAATAAAGCGATTAATGCAGTGATGAAGGAGCCGGAGGTATCAGCCAGTCTCAATAAGATGGGCTCAAGTGATGTCGCAGGAACCCCCGAACAATTTACACAATTTATTAATAAAGAGATTCCTTATTGGGAGTCTTTGGTCAAGCGCACAGGCGCGACAGTCGATTAAATACTTGAAGAGGAATCAAAATGAATAATGGTTATGAAATCAACCCAAGAAAAGAAGCCTTTAAAGAGGGCATTGCTGCCTTAACTGGACTAGCCACTTCCATAGTGAGTGATGTTCTTGGGCGAACCATTGGGGCAGTAGATATCTTGCCGGTCAATAAGTCACCCGTGTCAGTCTGTGGCAATGCTGTCACTGTCTGCGTTCGGGCTGGTGATAATTTGATGATTCATAAGGCATTGCAAATTCTCAAACCAGGCGATGTTTTGGTTGTGGATGGTGGCGGCGATATTTCACGTGCCTTGTTTGGTGAAATCATGATGACGGTTGCCAAATCAAGAGGCGCCATTGGCGCAGTTTTGGATGCGGCGATTCGAGATGTGGAAGCATTCGAGAGACATCAATTCCCTTGTTGGGCACGCGGAGTCAATATGCGTGGCCCGTTTAAAGATGGTCCTGGCAGTATTAATGTTCCTGTATCAATCGGCGGGATGGTGATTCATCCTGGTGATGTTATCTTGGGTGACTGTGATGGCATCATCGCGTTATCTCCTGAAGTTGCGCTAGAGGGTGCACGCCTAGGCAAAGAAAAAGAAGCTGTAGAGCGCAAAACGATCCAATCCATTCATGATGGCAAGTACGATGACGCATGGATAGATGTAACGCTAAAACAAAAGGGTGTCATATGATGTTGAGAAGCTTAGTTGCCAGCTTGCTGAGCGTAATTGCTTTCAATACATTCGCTGCTTATCCCGATAAATCAATCAAATTCCTAGTGCCCTGGCCGCCTGGTGGTGCAACCGATCAAGTGGCTCGCCTTTTGGTGCAGCCCCTCACAAAAGAGTTGGGCGTATCTGTATTTGTTGAAAACAAAGGTGGCGCTGGTGGCAATATTGGTACTCAAGCATTTTTGCAAGATAAGCCCGATGGTTATTCCATTCTGATGGCTACAAGCTCTACGAATGCAGCTGGTCCACACTTGTTTGCAAATCAGGGTTTTGATCCTGCCAAAGACTTCACTCCAGTGGTATTGGTTTGTACGATTCCAAACATCATGGTTGTGCCAGCCTCTTCACCATGGAATAGTCTCAAAGACTTAATGAATGATGCAAAACAGAATCCAGGTAAGTTTACTTATGGGTCTGCGGGTATTGGCGCCTCACAGCATCTAGCGGGAGCCCAATTTAAAACAGTGACCGGTTTGGATATTCGACATGTCCCTTATAAAGGTAGCGGTCCAGCAGCCTTAGATCTGATGGCAGGTCATATCGACATGATGATGGATACAGGGTCAATGGCCAACATTAAAGGTGGCAAGTTAAAGGCTTTAGGTGTTGCATCAGAGAAGCGTATTCCTGAGTTGCCCAATGTGCCAACCATGAAAGAAGCTGGCGCACCCATGGTGGCCAATGCTTGGTATGGTGTGATGTTGCCAGCTAGCGCTCCAAAAGACGTTACTGAAAAACTGAATAAGGCATTCAATAAAGTCCTGAAAGATCCCGAAGTTCAAAAAAGCCTTCAGGGAATTGGTGCTCAGGTAGATGGAGGATCTGTTGCGGAATTTACCAAGTTCTCGCAGTCTGAAATCAAGCGCTACGAGGGGATTGTAAATATGTCAGGAGCACCTAAAGAGTGATTGTCATGCATAAAATCATCTTCAGCTTTCTGGTTGCGATCAATTTATTATTTGGTAGCAATGTTATGGCTCAGGATTATCCAAATAAACCGATGAAGTTTTTGGTAGGCTATGCTCCCGGTGGCGCCGTTGACTTAGTTGCCAGAACCTTGGGTCAAAGTTTGTCCGCCTCAATGGGGCAGCCCATTCTGATTGAAAACAAACCGGGTGCTGGTACTAATATCGCCGTGAAGCAGTTGATTGATAGTCCGCCCGATGGCTATACCTTGATGGTTGCAGCAAATGCCTTGGCAGCCAATATGTCTTTGTATAAGCCACAACCCTTTGATATTGATAAAGACATTACGCCGATTGCCATGATTGGGCGTGTTCCCGTAGTTATTGCCACTTCTGCCGATGGTAAGTATCAAAAATTATCTGATTTGATAAAGGCTGCAAAAGCAAATCCCGATTACATTACCTATGGTACGCCTGGTAATGGCGCGACACCGCATATGGCAATGAAATTTTTCGAACAAGCTGCTGGAATGTCCTTAAAGCACGTTCCCTATAAGGGCGGAGCTCCTGCGATTACGGATTTGATAGGTGGCCAGTTAGATTTGGTTGCGGTAAATATGTTGGAGGTTGCTCCTCACGTTAAAAGCGGCAAGCTAAAGATTATTGCTGTGATGAGTTCGAAGCGTTCCCCATTATTTCCGGATGTACCGACGGTCGCAGAATCTGGTTTCCCAGGTTTTGAAGCATCTGTTTGGTATAGCTTAATTGCGCCTGCTAAAACTCCGGCTGCCATCGTGAAGACGCTTCATGCTCAAGTGGAGAAAGCATTGCAATCCAAAGAGATGACGGAGCGATTGGGCTCTGTAGGCGGAGAAGTGAGTCCCGGAACAACTGCACAATTTACTGCTTATTTAAATTCAGAGCGTAAGCGCTACGAGAAGTTGGTACGCGAAGCCAATATTCAGCCGGATTGAGGCTAGGTAATGAAATTTTGGTATAGCTGTAAGCTAATTCTATCGTTACTGATTTGCTTAGCGCTAGTAGCTTGTACCACTACTTCAAACAATATACTTGCCCCACAGGGAGCCTTAAGAATGGGTTTGTACAAGGGAAGCCCTACATCCATTCTCCCGGGCGATGGTTCAAAACCTACGCGTGGTATTGGCTATGAGCTAGGGCAGAGTTTAGCCGCCCAAATCGATGCACAGTTCATCCCAGTGGTATTTGAAAAGAATGCGGATGTATTGGCTGCAGTTAAGAATAACGAAGTAGATTTGGTCTTTACGAACGCCAGCGCAGATCGGGCTCAATATATTCAGTTTTCAAAATCCGTAATTCGAATCGAGAAGGGATTTTTAATCAGCCCTAAAAGCACAGTTCAGTCGCAAGCAGAAGTGAATGACCCAAAAATTAAAATTGGGTATAGCGTAGGCAGTAATTCTCAAGCCGAGCTACCAATGCTTATTCCCAAGGCTAATTTGGTACAAACTAGCTCAACTAAGCAGGCTATTGCAATGTTGAAAATAGGGGGGATTGATGGATTTTCAACAAACAAAGCTATTTTGTTTGAGATGGCCCCCTCAGTGCCGGGGTCAAGAGTGCTACCTGATGTTATTGGCTATGAGAATCTGGCCTTGGGTACGCCAATAAATCGTCAAGGCTCAGCTCAATTTCTCAATCATTTCGTAGATCACATGGTTGCAACAGGTAAGCTCAATGAATACATACAGCGCTCAGGCATTCAAGGCCTGGCACCAAACTAAACACTTCATCCTATCAAAAGGGGTATTAGATGATTATTGATTGTCATGGCCACTACACTACCGCGCCAAAAGCATTAAAGGCATGGCGTGACGCCCAGGTTGCCAATTTAAATACCCCTGAGTTAGGGCCTAAGGTATCTGATTTAAAAATCAGTGACGATGAGATTTGTGAGTCGATAGAGTTAAATCAACTCGCTAGAATGAAAGAGCGGGGCATCGATGTCACCATCTTTTCTCCTCAGGCGAGTTTTATGACTCATCATATTGGTGACTTCAATACCTCAGCAACTTGGGCTGCACTTTGTAATGAGCTTTGTTTTCGGGTGACGCAGTTGTTTCCTAAAAACTTTGTGGGTGCCGCAATGCTGCCACAGTCACCCGGTGTGGATACCAGCACCTGTCTGCCTGAAATGCGTAAATGTATTAATGAGTACGGGTTTGTGGGCATTAACCTAAATCCTGATCCTTCTGGCGGTCATTGGCGCGATCCCCCATTAAGTGACTCTTATTGGCATCCAATCTATCAGGAGATGATTGCTTTAGATGTACCAGCAATGATTCATGTGAGTACGAGCTGCAATGATTGTTTCCATACTACTGGCGCACATTATCTAAATGCAGATACAACAGCTTTTATGCAGTGCTTGACCTCTGAGTTATTTAGCCAGTTCCCAGCTTTGCGCTTCTTGATTCCTCATGGCGGTGGAGCTGTTCCATACCATTGGGGGCGCTTTAGAGGATTAGCAAAAGATATGAATATTCCTGACATTAACCAAAAGCTTCTGAATAATATTTACTTTGACACCTGTGTGTATCACCAGCCAGGCATCAACCTCTTAACGGAGGTAATTCCTGCAAAAAATATTCTGTTTGCATCTGAAACTTTTGGTGCTGTGAAAGATATCGATCCTGATACCGGATTTTATTTTGATGACACCCGTCGCTATCTCAATGCTGTGGATGGATTAAGTAGTCAAGAGAAGAGCATGATCTTCGAAGGCAATGCACGTAAAGTATTTTCTAGAATTAATAACAGAATTCCTAAGTAAGCGGGGTATACGATGACATCTCAAGAATTTGATCGCTTATATAGGGGCCGACTGGAGAAGTTGGCGACCTCAAACTTAAGTGATGCCCTGGATAAACTTGGAATTGCAGCTGCAGTGATTGGGATTATTCCGCAATGGGGCAAAACTAAAGTGATCGGCAGAGCAATTACGATTCGAATGATTGCGGCAGGCGCTGCACAAAGTAAGGCTCACCTCGGTGTAGATGCAATATTCTCAGCCTCTCCAGGTGATGTGATCGTGATTGATAATCGTGGCGATCTTAATAACAACTGCTGGGGTGAAATTCTTTCAATGGGCTCTTTGCAGAAAAAGATTTCTGGTGTGGTGGTGGACGGTGCAGTGCGTGACGTCGATACCTGTGAAGAATTTGGCTTTCCAGTGCATGCAAGGGGTACGGTTCCTATTACTGCTCGAGGTCGAATTGTCCAAGAGGCTTGGAATATCCCCATTCGGATCGGAAATATTCCCGTTATACCAGGTGATGTGATTGTTGCTGATATTAATGGAGTGGTGGCGATTCCCGCTAGTAAGCTTCAAGAGGTGCTTGATGCAGCAGAGGGTATTGCTGCTAAAGAGTTGGCGATGGTTGAGGCTTTAAGGGCAGGACAGTCAATCATTGATGTGGATAAGCAATTTAATTACGAGCAAATGTTAAAAGGTTAGGTGACGATATGAGTTTGATATACATCTTTAGAGGAATAATTTTTAAAACCCTTTGCTTGATCTATTTTGGACTAAGCGCTCAATTAGCATACGCCCAATATCCATGCTCGGTGATTAAAATCATTTCTCCTTATCCGCCAGGCGGAGCCAGTGATGTTCTAGCAAGAATGCTAGTTCCAGGCCTATCTAAGCAATTAAATACCACCGTCATTGTAGAAAATAAAACAGGAGCTAGTGGCAATATCGGTACTGATTTTGTGAGTAGTGCTACTGGTGATGGTTGTACCTTACTGCTAGGCAATAGCACTGGTATTGTGATCAACCGAAATCTTTACAAACTTCGCAATGACCCCATTACTAGTTTGAGGCCGGTTGCTGAGGTGGCTGCGGTGCCGATGGTGCTCTATGTAAACTCGTCTGTACCTGCTAATTCGGTAGCAGAGTTAATTGCATTGATTAAGAAAGAGCCAGGTAAATATAGTTTTGCTTCACCTGGTAGCGGGAGCACGCACCATCTTTTAGGTGAATTACTCAAGTTGGAGCAAAAGCTGGATATGACTCATATCCCATACCGAGGGTCTGGTCCAGCAATTGCAGATGTGCTGGCAGGGCAAGTACCAATGGCTTTTGAGTCTACCGGCGCAATGGTTCCCCATCTAAATAGTGGCAAGGTAAGGGCGCTTGCCACTACAGGGGCAGTAAGAGCAAAAAATTTGCCAGACGTCCCTACAATGAAAGAACTTGGCTACTCTAAATTTGTTGTTGAGAATTGGTATGGAATTTTTGTCCCAGCAAAAACGCCCACAGCACTGGTTAATCAGCTTAACAAAGAGATTAATAAAATATTAGCAACAGGCGATGTTGCAGAGAGCCTATCAAAGATGGGGTCTTTAAATAGCGAGCAAACACCAGAGCAATTTGCTGCCTTTGTAAAGAAAGAGATTCCCTATTGGGAGCTTCTTGTGAAGCAGTCTGGTGCGACTGCAGAATAGGCTTTCGGGCATAAGCGAATTTCTTTTGCGCTGCAATATAAACTGCCTCTCTCAAATTTCTGGTCTGTGAGATGATTTGAGATATGTCTAAGGTAATTCGACTTCTACACGGTGAGTTTGGTCGCGTCGCGCTTCTAGAAATGGATGCGCCTTTAGTCACGCATGCCCATCATCATTGCCATATTCTGTGTAAGGTAGGTGGTCCAGATACCGCTTTTCAGGTCAGAGGCAAAAATTGCCCTTTGACTAACGACAATGCGGTACTGATCAATGCCTGGGAAGAGCATTCGTATCTCCATTTGCCAGTAGGCGGTAGCAATCCTGTTTTACTGGCCCTATATCTAGAGCCAAAGTGGCTAGCTTCATTTAGTAAAAAATTCTTGGCTAGTAGTCACCCCCGTTTTTTCATGAACAATCTATCTACATTGGGTGCGCATCAAAAGCAGGCTTTAGAAAAGATATCAATGGAATTGTGGTGGTCGGATCAGATCACACATGAACAGCTTGAGTCCATGCTGCTAGAGTTAACGCTTGGTTTTATGGAAAGCGCTGATGTGCTCACATCTGGCGACTTAAGAAATACTGGTAATACCTTGGCTTTTATGGATCCTCGCATTCGTAAGGCGATTCATCTTATGCGTACGTCCCCACAGGGATTTACTGATATTGCAACGGTAGCCCAAAGCGTTAATTTGTCACGCTCTCATTTTTTTGAGCTATTTCGACGCTGTACAGGTTTATCACCAGTAGTTTTTGCCAATGTACTGAGAATGGAATTCGCATTTGATGCTCTCGCCGATAAAGACGAGAGCTTGATTCACATTGGGGATGAATTAGGATTTTCTGCTCAAGGTCACTTCACGCGTTTCTTTAAGCAGCATCAAGGGGTAACTCCAAGTCTTTATCGTCAGCAGGTTGAGAAGGCCCCAAAACTAGACTCCTAGGGTTTACCTGATGCACAAAATCAGACTCTAAGGTAAGTCGCTGGACTCTCAGGTAAGCGTTCTAGGCAAGGCCTTATTAAGCTTCTTTCAGCTTTTGTTGCTTCATATTTTGCTGAAAAGAAACCCTTGGAACAAACAACACATCATTTAGGAAAAGCCAGCCAGCGTGTAGAGGATTCTGCACTGCTAACGGGCGGTGGCCGCTTTCTGGATGACCTTCCTTTGCCAGTCGGCACCCTATATGCCGCTGTAGTTCGATCTCCCATCGCTCATGGAAAGATTTTATCTATCGATGTATCGCCAGCATTGAAGATTAAAGGGGTGCGGGGTGTTCTAACGATTGAGGATGTGCAGGCTTGGTCAAACCCATTGGTGGTTGCCGTCAAATCACCAATGCGTCCCTGGGTTTTGGCAAGTGAGTTTGTGCGATATGTAGGTGAGCCAATTGCAATAGTGATTGCAGAATCTAGAGCTCTTGCAGAAGATGGTGTAGAAAGTGTTGTCCTTAACGTAAAACCATTGCCAGCAGTCGTTGATGTAGATGAGGCGCTCAAAAGTGATTCCGTCATTTTGCATAAAGATATTGCCAATAATTGTGTATCTGACCGTTCGTTTTCTTATGGTGATCCCGATGGTGCATTTCAAGCGGCAGCAAATGTTATAGAGGTTGATATTCGTTACCCTCGTAATTCTTGCACGCCGCTAGAGACTGGCGGGGTAGTGGCGCAGTGGCGTCCAGCAGATGGTAGTTATGAGGTTACTTCAAATTTTATGGGCCCATTTTCACTCCATGTAGTGATGGCAGCGGCCCTGAAGGTGCCAGGAACAAAATTACGCCATCATGTCCCCCTTGATTCGGGTGGAAGTTTCGGCGTCAAACAATCAGTCCTTCCATACGTCATTCTTTGCTGTCTAGCATCTCGCAAGGTAGGTGCTCCAGTGAAGTTTATTGAAGATCGACTCGAACATTTGCAGGCTGCCACCTCAGCAACATCAAGGCATACTCATCTGCGAGCCGCTGTAGATGCTAATGGAAAAATATTAGCCTTAGATTATGACCAGATTGAGGATTGTGGTGCTTATCTACGCGCTCCAGAACCTGCAACGCTTTATCGTATGCACGGCTGTGTAACTGGCCCATATCAGATTGGCAATTTAAAAATTCGTAATCGCGTAGTGCTAATTAATAAGACGCCAACTGGATTGGTTCGTGGTTTTGGTGGCCCGCAAGTATATTTTGCGCTTGAACGTTTAGTACATAAGATTGCAAAGCAGTTGGGCAAAACTCATCAAGAAATCGCTTCATTAAATTATGTGCAAAAAGATCAATTTCCATATCGAGCAGCAGCTGGTGCGCTATTGGATTCCGGAGATTATCAAAAAGCTCTCGACACTCTTCAAGCTTCGCCTGAATTCAAAAGGCTTCTGAGTCGCAGGGAACAGGCTCGCAAAGAAGGGCGTATGTATGGTATTGGCATTGCGTCTATCGTAGAGCCATCAGTATCCAATATGGGGTATATCACTACAGTGTTAACGCCTGAGCAAAGAGCAAAAGCAGGCCCAAAAAATGGCGCAATCACTTCAGCAACTGTAAGTGTTGATCCATCTGGCAATATCTCTGCAAATATCGCCTCAGCCCCAGCCGGGCAGGGGCATCAAACGGTGATAGGTCAATTATTGGCGGATGTATTTGGAGTCTCTCCATCCCAAATCCAAGTCAATGTTGATTTTGATACTGCAAAAGATGCCTGGTCTATTGCAGCTGGTAATTATTCGAGTCGGTTTGCTGGGGCAGTTGCGGGAACCGTTTTTTTGGCGGCAGAAAAACTGAAAGTACGGATTGCGGCTTACGCTGCACACGTTCTCAAGGTCAAGCCTGATCAATTGATATTTGCCAATGGCCATATCTCAGTCATTGGTCGAGAAAATGATGCAATTCCATTTTCCAGAATCTGTGGAAACTTTCATTGGTCCCCGGGTCTGGTCCAAGAGGCGCTTGGTAAGGATGTGCTTTTAGCGCTTCAAGAAACCCAATTTTGGAGTGCTGATGTATTGCAGGCGCCAGATGAAAACGATCGAATTAATACTTCTGCTGCCTATGGCTTTGCTTTAGATGCCTGCGGTATAGAGATTGATCCATTGAGTTGCTCACCTAAGATTGATGGATATATTTCAGTCCATGATGCTGGGAAAATTCTTAATCCCGCATTGGCGGATGGGCAGGTGTATGGAGCTTTTGCTCAGGCTGTTGGCGCTGCACTTTTAGAAGAGTTTGTTTATAGCAGTGATGGTAATTTCTTATCAGGTACATTTGCTGACTATCGTTTACCAACTGCCAGTGACGTTGTTGCTCCAAAAATTTACCACCAAGAATCGCCAAGTCCGTTTACGCCATTGGGCTCTAAAGGCATCGGCGAGGGAAATAGTATGAGCACCCCAGTTTGTATAGCTAATGCTATCTCAGACGCCTTGAATATTGAAGATATCGTATTGCCTGCAACTCCTAGCCGAATTCATGCGCTACTAGTATCTAAGGGCGATCTTCCAAAAGACAATGTAGCGCATACAACATCTTCACTCGAGTCGAACTCGGATTACCCACTTAAAGCTCAAGGTGAGGTGAAGCTAAATGTTGCCCCAGAAGAAATTTTTAATGTCTTGTTAAATCGTGCTCGTTTACAAAAGGTAATACCTGGTTGCGAATCTATTACTGAATCCACTATTCCAGACGGAATTCGTTTTGATTGCATTGCAGTAGTCCGCATTGGGGTAGCAAAAGCAAAATTTAATGCAGTTGTTAATTTAACGAATATCAAAAGACCTACTAGCTTTTCTCTTGGTGGGGAGGGTCGGGGTCCACTAGGAATGGCTCTTGGTATCGGCGAAGTTGTGCTAAGAAGCGAAGCTGGTATGACGGTATTGAAATATGACTATCAAGCTCAAGTTTCAGGTAAGTTGGCCGCCATCGGCAGTCGTTTGCTTGAGGGAGCAATTCGCTTGGTATTAGATCAGCTATTCCGAGCGCTTGCAAAAGAAGCAGGCGCCAAACCGGAGGGGCTTCTGACATACATACAAAATTTCTTTAGAAGTTTATTTGGAGCTCATAAATGAAGCCGGCTCCATTTCAAATGCACTTTGCACAATCGCAGGATGAAGTTCTCAAGCTTCTAGATCTGCACGGAGAGGATGCCCGGATTCTGGCTGGTGGACAAACCTTGGTGCCAGTATTGGCAATGCGAGTTGCCAATCCAAAACACCTAATTGACATCAATCAAATTGAAGAGTTTAAGCGTTATCACGTCATTAACGGAGCTCTTCATGTGGGTGCTGGCGTGAGACAGTCGGAGCTAGAAGATTGGCGTGATCTTTCAGCGGTTCAACCCTTATTGAAAATGATGTTTCCATGGATTGCACACACTCCGATCCGTAATCGTGGGACTATTTGTGGATCGATAGCTCATGCCGATCCTAGTGCTGAATTGGTATTGGCTCTAGCCACCCTAGGTGGTTCGGTCCATCTAGTAAGTAAGCAAAGAAAGCGAACCGTAAAAGCAAATGATTTTTTCTTGGGCGCTCTTCAGACCGATCGCCATTCTGATGAATTGATTACATCAGTTCAGTTTCCAATCAAGACCGATAGGGTTGGCTATGGATTCTCTGAGTTTGGCTATCGTCATGGGGACTTTGCCGTTGTAGCCGTAGCCTCGATCAAAGAGGGAAGTCATTGGACTATCGGATTTGGTGGCATAGATGACACGGTTAAGGTTCATCGTTTTTCTGCTGATTCATTTGATGATGCATGCCAGGCAATCGATCAACTTGCTTCGACTCTTGAGGTTAGGGAGGATCCAACTGCAACGTCGGGTTTGCGCCGGCATCTCATGAGGACTTTAGGTAGAAGTTCATGTCAACAAGCTTTTGAATTTAGAAATGATGTGATGGTATGAAAGATCATTTAATCAAATTAACCTTAAATGGAATGACTCGTGAGGCTGGCTGTGACTCACGGACGACATTATTAGATTTCATTCGCCATGACCTTGGGGCCACAGGGACACATTCGGGATGTGAGCACGGAGTCTGCGGCGCCTGTACTGTGGAACTTAATGGTCAAATTGTGCGCTCTTGTCTCATGTTTGCATGCCAAGCAGAGGGTGCAACTATTAAAACCGTTGAAGGCATTGCTAATAACGAGAGCATGTCTGATTTGCAAATTGCTTTTAGAAAGCATCATGCATTGCAGTGTGGCTTTTGTACCCCAGGATTTTTGATGTCTGCAGAAGATTTATTAAGGAAGAATCCGCACCCCACGGAGCAGGAGGTACGCGAAGGCTTGTCTGGTAATTTATGTCGTTGTACTGGATACGTAGGAATTGTTGAGGCAGTTTTAGAAGTTGCATCGTTCAGAGCGCAAGCAAATGGAGGTCAGCATGCTTGATCTAGGCAGAACATTTTTGCAGGCAGTTGAGCGCGAGCCATCCAGGCTAGCAATTGTTGATGGTCAAAAGCGATATTCCTACCAGGAGTGGTCACGTCATATTGGTGCTATCCAACAGTTTTTTTATGAGCAAGGCTTAAGTCGAGGCGATCGAATTCTGACAATTTTGCAAAATCGCTATGAGGCAGCAACAATTCATTGGGCTTGTCAGATGGCGGGAATAGCTATAGTTCCCTTGAACTGGAGATCGAAGTCTGAGGAGATTGATTATTGCGCTCAAAATGCTGACGTGAAGTTAGCATTTGTAGAAGAGATATCGCTTCAAAATTATCTAGATTCTGAGACTAGTAAATCAGTCTCAGTAATCTTATGTGCTGATCAATCGTCTTCATCTCAACATATTTATTTTGACCAAATTGTTCAAAATAAAACAGATCCTATTGCAAACGGACATATAGAAGATATTTCGGTCATGCTGTTTACATCCGGTACTACTGGAAAGCCTAAAGGGGTACCAAGAAAGCAGCGCGCAGAAAGAGCGGCAGGAATAGCCCATGTGGCACAAAACCAATATGCGATGGGCGAAGTAACGCTTGGTGTAATGCCGCTCTATCACACGATGGGAGTGCGCACCTTACTGTCATTATGTATTGTGAACGGAACCTATGTTGCCGTACCTCGTTGGGAGGTAGAAAAGGCGTTGGATTTTATTGAGTCTGAAGGAGTAACACATCTATACCTCGTTCCCACGCTCTACCATGACATGCTGCAGTCTTCAAAGTTCAATTCCCATCGAGTAAGGTCAGTCAGAAAGCTAGGATTTGCAGGGGCACCGATGCATGATGCGCTTCTATTGAAATTAAATGAAGCTTTTAACCCGCAACTATTTGTAAATCACTATGGATCTAGTGAGATCTACACTTACACCATCAATCAGGATGCTGTAAAGAAACCAGGGTGTGCTGGTAAAGCCGGTTTAAATGCCCGTATTAGGGTTGCCAAATTAGATCAAGGCAATCAACAAACGAAACCAACAGAGTTAGCAGCAAATGGCGAAGAGGGGCAAATCATTTGCGACCTGTCTGGCGATGAGGCATTTGAAGGGTACTGGAAGCGTCCAGATGCTGATCAAAAGACGATTCGTGATGGCTGGTATTTTACTGGCGATACGGGTTACTACGATGATGCTGGTGATTTATTTGTTACTGGACGGGTGGATGACATGATTATTTCAGGGGGAGAAAATATTTCTCCAGTTGAGATTGAATCTATATTGTCGCTACATCCATCGGTTGGAGAGGTGGCAGTTGCCGGCCTAAAAGACGAGCGTCTCGGTCAAAAAGTAGTGGCGTTTATTAGAGCCTCTGGTTCGGTAGATTCAGATGCATTGGATCAATATTGCCGTGGCTCGGATTTAATCAACTTCAAACGTCCACGTGAATATGTTTTTGTAAAAGAGATTCCCAAGTCACCAGTAGGGAAAGTATTGCGGCGCATGTTAGTCGCAGGTGAATATGAAAGAGCGTAATTTTTTAACTAGAAAGACTGTATGGCAACTATTCTGAAACATCCTTTTAGTAATATTCTAGATAATCTAGATGGTTTCTATATCGAGATTGATGAAACTCATCAAAGGGCCGATATAGTCCTTAAAAGACCACCATTTAATGTCATTCAAATGCCTCAGCGCGATCAATTGCGAGCTGCATTTGAAGCGCTTGACGCTGATGATCGCGTTCGCATCATTGTGTTGCGAGCAGAAGGGGAGCATTTTTCAAGTGGCGGCGACATTAAGGGCTTTTTAGAGGCTACGCCTGAACATGTTTCTAAATTGGCTTGGAATATTGCAGCTCCAGCTAGATGTACAAAGCCAGTGATTGCTGCTAATCATGGCTATTGTTTTGGTGTCGGCTTTGAAATATCGCTCGCATGTGATTTTCGGATTGCTGCCGAATCCACTTTATATGCATTACCAGAGCAAAAATTAGGCCAGATTCCCGGCTCAGGCGGATCAGCTCGTTTACAGAAAATGGTCGGCATTACAAGAACCAAAGACATAGTGATGCGATCTAGGCGTATTAAGGGTCAGCAGGCATATGAATGGGGAGTGGCTACGGAGTGCGTTCCAGATGCAGAGCTTGCAAATGCAGTTGCCAAGTTAGTCGAGGAATTACGGGCATTTTCACCAATGGCACAGAGAACGGCAAAGAAAATGCTCAACGAAACTGAAGATTGTTTGTTAACTACTGCAATTGAGGTTGAGGGTCATTGTTATAGCCGTTTACGCAATTCAGAAGATTTTAAAGAAGGGGTTGAGGCTTTTCATGGAAAGCGCCAACCTAATTTTGTTGGGCGTTAATTTTTTACAGGAGACGTAAATGATGAAAAAGCAATTTAAAACAAAGCAAATCGCTATTGCAGTCGCATTGAGCTTAGGCGCTTCATTAGCTTTAGCACAATCCGGTCCAATTAAAATCGGTGTAGTCACGCCTCTCTCGGGAACATACACCCCAATTGGTGAGCAAGTAAAAATGGGTTTAGATTTAGCGGCTAAGGAAATTAATGCTGCAGGCGGCATAAATGGACGCAAGATTGATCTAATTTATGAAGACGAGGAAGCAAATCCAGCAGTTGCGACCCAAAAGGCGGAGAAACTTTTTCAGGTAGAAAAGGTTGAGTTTTTAACGGGAACAGTTAATTCGGGATCAACTCTGGCAGTTGGACAGTTAGCTGAGCGAAACAACAAACTCATCGCCACTACAGTTTCATTTGCCGACTCTATTACTGGCGATAAGTGCTCTCCGAACGTATTCCGCGTTAATGCGCGTGCTGGAATGCAGTCGGCTGCCTTGGCTGCTTGGGTCGACAAAGAGATCCCTAAGGCAAATATTTTCTTTATTGGTCCCGATTATGAAATGGGACGTAGTACAGTGTCCGCATTCAAAAAGGCATCCACCGAGAAGGGCGCTAAAGATGTTGGTGAGGTATTTGCTCCATTGGATAACAAAGATTACTCACCTTATTTTGGCCAAGTGAGAGCTGCTAAGCCAAATGTCATTTATACATCGGTGGCCGGTAATGATACGGTTCGATTATTTAGTCAAATGGATGAGTATGGCGTAAATAAGGGTGTCACGATTGTAGGCGCATCAGGCACTGTGACCTCACAAAATATGGGCGCAATTGGAAAGTCTGCGAACGGCTTTGTAACGGGTGTTGGCTATTCGCCTAAATTAGATAATCCAGCCAATAAAAAGTTTGTTGCAGATTTTCAAAAGGCCTATAACAAGCTACCAGATCTTTATGGCGCAGATTCTTATGGACTCTTATATTTTTATAAGGCCGCTGTAGAGAAAGCAAAGTCTACTGAGACAGATAAAGTCAGAACTGCGATGAACGATCTTAGCTGGCAGACACCACAAGGCACGAAAAAGATGCGTGCAGGGGATCATCAGGCTATGCAGGATATGTTTGCAGTGCGCGTCGAGAACGGTGAGTTCAATATCGTAGGACGTGTTCCATCCGATCAAGCTATTGGCCCTGATGTTTGTACGCGTTTTTAATAAATCAGTGACTATCCCTGCGCCCTTCAAACTGGCGTAGGGATTTAATGAGATCTGATTTTAATTAAAGGAATGCTTTTCCCATGCTAGAAAGCTTGCAATATATTTATACGCCCCAAATAGTCAATGGACTCTCAATTGGCGTCGCTGTTATCTTGATGGCCTTAGGTCTGACTATTATCTTTGGTTTGCTTGATGTCATCAACATGTCGCATGGTGAGTTTTATGCGGCCGGTGCATTTATCAGCGTGAGCTTGATGGCAATGGGTATTTCTTTTTGGCTTTGCTTATTCATCGTACCCATTCTATTGATACCAATTGGTTTTGCGATGGAGAGGTTATTGATTCAAAAAGTCTTTCATTACAAAGATCGTCATATTCTGACTTTATTGCTGACCTTTGGTCTTGCTATGGTATTAGAGGATGGTTACAAAATTATTTGGGGTGCTAACCCAATCAAACCTAGCGCCCCAATATCTGGTGCAAGCGAATTGTTAGGGGTGATGTTTCCAAACTATCGATTATTTTTGATGGGCTTTGGTGCAGTACTCATTTTTGCTGTTTGGATGCTCATTTATAAAACACAGTTGGGTGCAATTGTCAGGGCTGCCGCATATGACAAAGACATGAGTTCTTCATTAGGTATACCAGTTATGCGAGTCTATGCGCTTACATTTGCATTTGGAGTTGCTCTAGCGGGTTTAGCGGGCGTATTACTTGCCCCAATTTATTCTGTATTTCCGACCATGGGTCGGGATTTCATCTTGCTGGCATTTAGTGTTGTGATTGTTGGTGGGTTAGGTAGCATCAAAGGCGCTGTGATTGCCGGACTTTTATTGACTCAGTTGCAATCCCTTTCTTCTTTATATATATCACCTGTTTGGTCTGATCCGCTCGTATTTACCGTCATGGTATTGGTCTTAATGTTTAAGCCTAGCGGCTTGTATGGGGGCATGAAAAATGCTTAATCCGCAAGCAAAGGCAATTCGTTGCATTGAATGGCTTTTACTATTTTCGTCTCTCATTTTGTTTGTAGTCGGAACCGTATTGGGTGACACCTTTTTTCTGAGGCTGGCAACAGAAGCATTAATTTTTGGTGGTTTGGCGATGTCTGTTGATCTCTTGCTTGGAATTGTTGGCTTGCTATCTCTTGGCCAAGCCCTGTATTTTGGTTTCGGCGCTTATTTATCTGCGTTGGTTCTCAAGCAGATTGCTCCATCATTCTCATTAGCAATTGGTATTGTAGTTTTGTGTTCCACATTGCTTGGATGGGTTGCTAGTTTTATTGCCTTAAGGTCAAAAGGGGTCTACTTTGCTCTGATTACTTTTGGATTGGCGCAGGTAGCAGCCAAAGTTGTCTACAACACGAGAAGTCTTGGCGCTTCAGATGGCATGATGGGAGTGCCAATCTTAAGTATTTGGACCCCATTTGGTTTGCTCGACACTGCCAATCCAGGAACTTTTTTTATTATTACCTTGCTTACTATTGGCGCTCTTTATGCCGTCTTGAAGTATTTTTTAACTACTCCGATGGGTTCTCTATGGCATGCCATACGTTCGAATGAAGATCGTTTGGCATATGTTGGATTCAAATCCAAAGGCCCAAAACAAGTTGCTTTTGTTTTGGCTACAGTAGTTGCAGCAGTCTCTGGAGCACTTTATCCCATGCTCAGGGGCTTTGTTTCCCCTGAGTTAATGTTTTTTAGCGTTTCTGGCAATGCAGTAGTGACGGTAGTTCTAGGTGGTGTCGGCACTTTAATAGGCCCAATCATGGGCAGTGTTTTATTAACGTCTTTTAAATCCATTATTGGCACATGGACTGCGCACCATCACATTGTGATTGGGTTGATTTTTGTCGTCATTGTGATTTCAGCCCCCAAAGGACTTGCAGGTCTACTCACAAAATATTTTGGCAAAGGAGGGTCTAATGAATAAGGCCGAAGTTATTCTCAAAGCCATTAATTTAAGTAAGCGATTTGGAGGCTTAGCAGCCGTTGATGATGTTAGTTTTGAAGTAACCCCTTTTGGTGTAACTTCCATTATTGGCCCAAATGGCGCTGGTAAAAGCACATTATTTAATTTACTCAGCGGAACATTCAAACCAGACTCTGGATCAGTTTTATTGAATGATCAAAATGTTACGCGTATGAGTCCAGAGGAGCGCTTGTTTTCAGGCATGGCCAGATCTTTTCAGATTACCAATCTCTTTTTTGATCTTACGGTCATCGACAATCTTCGTCTAGCTAGTCAGGCACTTCAGTCTCGATCCTATCTATATTTACCATTAAATAAATGTGAAATTGCTTTAGCAAGGGCCGATGAATTATTAGTAGAGTTTGGTCTGCTTGAATCTCGAAATCAACTGGCTGGTGCTCTGTCGCATGGCCAACAAAGACGGCTAGAAATTGCAGTAACTCTTGCCACGAGACCAAAGCTTTTACTGCTAGATGAGCCGACTCAAGGGATGTCTCAAGGGGACACGCAAGAAACAGCTGAGCTTATCAAAAAGTTAGGATCAAAAATTACGGTTTTACTCATTGAGCATGATGTTGACCTGGTAATGGATTTATCGAAGGCAGTTATTGTGATGGCTCAAGGCAAAAAATTGGCAGAGGGTAGTCCTCAGGAGGTTCGCTCTAACCCGCTTGTACAGGCAGCATACTTTGGTGAGGAGGCGGCATGATCTTAGAAATGCGGGACGTTCATGTCAAGCTCGGTTTATCTCACGTATTACAAGGAGTTAATCTTTCAATTAAGCCTGGAGAGACAGTTGGTCTATTTGGTAGAAATGGTGTTGGCAAGACAACTATAGTGAAAACAATTGCTGGCTGGCATAAACCCTCATCTGGTGATATACGTTTTGAAAACTTATCCATTAATAGTCTTCCTCCTAACGACATCACTAGACTTGGCATTGGCTTAGTTCCTGAGGATCGCAGGATATTTCCTGGCCTGAGTGTTGAGGGTAATCTCATGCTTGGCCTGATGCAGGTTCCTCCATCAGGACGTGAGAAGGCGAAAGAGCGTCTTGAGTCGGTCTTAAAAAGGTTCCCGCGATTGGGAGAGAGGCGCTCTCAACCTGGTAACACCTTATCTGGAGGCGAGCAGCAGATGCTGGCAATGGGCAGAGTGCTGGTTGGTAACCCCAAATTACTGCTTATTGATGAGCCCACTGAAGGTCTTGCGCCCATGATTGTTGCTGAAATCTTTAGATTAATGGAGGAGCTCAAAGCTCAAGGGGTTGCTATTCTATTGATTGAGCAAAATATTCATAAAGCGATTCACTTATGCGATAGACATTATGTTATCGAACGCGGGAAAGTGGTTTTAGAGGGAAGTTCTCAGGATGCTGAAGAGCGAGCAGAGTTAATGAAGCGTGTTAGTGTTTGATAAGTTATTGGAGAAGCAAATGAAGGTTAACAGAATAAGCATCATCCTTGCTGTAATAGCTAGCGTTTTCATTGGCGCTATTGGATCGGCATCGGCACAAGCCCCGACTTCTTATCCTGATAAACCAATTACGATTGTTGTCCCTTATCCACCGGGTGGATTTAATGACACACTGGGCAGAATAGTTGGAAAAAAGCTCTCTGATGTCTGGAATGTGAATGTAGTGGTAGAAAATAAGCCTGGTGCAGGCACCACTATTGGTAGTAATTTTGTAGCCAGATCCTCTCCTGATGGATACACGATCCTTGTTGCGCAATTCCCTTTTGCAGCAAACCCCTATTTATATAAATCTTTGCCCTATGACACTTTAAAGGCCTTTACTCCAGTTGTATTGGCGGGCAGGTCTCCAATGGTTTTGGTTGTGAACTCCAATTCACCAATTAAAACGATGAGTGAATTCTTAGCCTTGGCAAAATCAAAGCCGGGTTTTGTAAATTACGGCTCTTCAGGTCCAGGCTCATCAAATCATTTGTCTATGGTTTTGTTTGAGATGATGGCCGGAGTTAGCTTAAATCAAGTGCCCTATAAGGGCAGCACTCCCTTGTTGACTGATTTGGCTGGTGGACAGGTTGAAGTGGCCTTTGATGCCTATCCTCATGTGCGACCATTTTTGCAGTCGGGAAAAATTAGACCAATTGCAATTGCAACCGAATCTAGATCAAGTCTCATGCCAGATATCCCAACAGTCAGTGAATCTGGAGTGAAGAATTACGAGTCTTCATCTTGGCATGGATTTGTTGTGCCTGCTGGTACGCCTCGACCAATAGTTGATAAGTTAAACAAACAGATCAATATGATTTTGAAGGATGATGACATTAGAAGAACATTTTCCGAGCAAGGTGTTGTACCCGATGGTGGCACTACGGCTCAGTTTGATGTCTTTATTCGCAAGCAGATGGAAATCTGGAAAAAAGTAGTTGCACAAGCTGGGATTACTCCAGAGTAGTTTTTTTACTAGGATGCCTTGAGATGAATAAATACAAGCAACTGCGTTCTTGGTTAGCGCATTTGGCTGAGACAAATCGCTTAGTGGCTACACATGAGAATGTGTCGCTACGTCATCAACTTGCTGCAATTGCAAAGAAGCTTGATGGAAAGAGTGCAACACTTTTTCCGAATCCTGATGGACATCACATTCCAGTGGTATCGGGTTTTATGTCATCTAGGTCTTGGATCGCTGAGGCAATGGGTATTGATGAAGCAAAGTTGCTTGATGAGTTTCGTAAGGCTGCCGATAATCCAATAGCCTGTAAGTTGGTAGAGAATGCCCCCTGTCAAGAGGTAAGGCACCAAGATTTCGATATGCGCACCTTATTGCCTGTTCCCACACATAGTGAACATGATAGTGGTCCCTACATCACTGCAGGATTGGTGATCGCTAGAAATCCTAAAACAGGAATTCAAAACGTATCTATCAATCGAATTCAAGTAAATTCTAAAGATCACATGGCTGTGTTGATATTACCGAGACATCTCCACGCATTTCAACAGGCTGCCGAAGAGCTGAATCAACCACTGCCAGTAGCAGTAGTCATTGGCGTTGATCCCCTAACGTTGCTGGCATCGCAGGCTATAGCGCCAATTGACTTTGATGAGCTAGAAATTGCTGGAGCATTGCATGGAGAGGCGTTAAATGTAGTGCGCTGCATAAGCAATGAAGTCAGAGTACCAGCAGATGCTGAAATAGTTATAGAGGGACATATTCCCCCTAAGTTAAGAGAGCTTGAGGGCCCCTTCGGAGAGTATCCAAAATACTATAGCTCCCAGGAAAAGCGTCAAGTGATTGTGGTGGATATGGTCACGCACAGAAAATCTCCTATCTTTCATACGATAGTTCCAGCGGAGTTGGAGCACTTATTACTTGGCTCTATTCCAAGGGAGGCAACGATCCTGTCTTATTTGCGCAGAAGTTTTCCTGGGGTCTTGGATGTCCATTTGTCTCTTGGTGGGGTGGGTAGATATCATCTTTATGTACAAATTAAGAAAACGCATGAAGGGATTCCTAAAAATGTGATTGCTGGAGCTTTTAGCTCTCACTATGATGTAAAGCATGTGGTTGTCGTTGATGAAGATGTTGATGTGCATGATCCATCTCAAGTTGAGTGGGCCATCGCAACCCGTTTTCAAGCTAAGCGCGATCTGGTGATGATTGAGGATGCACAGGGTTCTGTTCTTGATCCATCCACCACAGTAAGTCTTCCTGTTGATCAAAATGGTGTTATTCCTGCCCGCTATCAAGGGATGAGCTCAAAACTTGGATTTGATGCAACCAAGCCGCTTGTATATGAGGGTCACGTTTTCACTAAGATCAAAATTCCCGGTGAAGATGAAGTGGATTTAGATGTCGTTTTAGATCGTCAATTTCCTATCTCTTCGATCCTCAAGCTGAATTAATTAGGACTCTTCATGAATAAACGGTTAATTGTGGCCATTACCGGAGCATCCGGGACAATCTATGGAATTCGAATTCTGGAGGCTTTGAGAGAAATCGGTGTTGAGTCTCATTTAGTGATGAGTGACTCAGCTAAGCTAACCATGTCTGCAGAAACCAATTACAAACCTGCCCAAGTTGAAGCCTTGGCTGATGTTGTGCATTCAGCAAAAAATGTAGGAGCCTCAATTTCCTCGGGTTCATTCAAAAGTTTGGGAATGGTCATTGCCCCATGCTCTATTCGCACCCTGTCCGAGATTGCAACTGGGGTAACAAGTAGTTTGGTATCTAGGGCTGCAGATGTTGTGCTTAAAGAGCGGCGCCGCTTAGTCTTGATGGTAAGAGAGACGCCGTTGCATGCTGGACATTTGCGCTCTATGTCTCAAGTTACAGAATGTGGTGCAATCATCATGCCTCCCGTACCCGCATTTTATGCCATGCCAAAATCACTCGATGAGATGGTAAATCATACGGTTGGAAGATGTTTAGATTTGTTTGAGCTTGATAATCAACTGGTAACAAGATGGTCCGGCATGGAAGCCAATAAATGATTATTTACGTTTATTACAAAATAATTCCTTCTGCTTTCCCCGAGCTTGCCGTTCACGTTAGGTCCATTCAATCGCAATTGACGACCGAGTTCACTTCATTAACCTGTGATCTATTAAAGCGGCCTCAGCCGGATGAGGAGGGTAGGGAAACTTGGATGGAGGTCTATGATTTAGGTGCGCTGAGCCAACTTAACTTCCTGAAGCGTTTATCGGAGCTGGTTGAGCAGCAAGGTTTACCCCTTCCGAGGCGGAATGAATCTTTTGTTCCAATTTAATAAGTAAACAAAAAGCCCCGAGAGATCGGGGCTTTTGCATTAACGGGTTAGGGGATAATTATTTTTTCTTAGAGGCTTTCGTTGCAGCGCCAGCAGTCTTTGCTACAGCATCAGCTGCTGTATTCATATTCGTTTGCGCAACATCAACAGCATGCTTGACAGCTTTTTGGCTAGTCTCAAAAACATTGTTGGCAGAAGCAATTGCATGCTTAAGTGCTTGAACGGCAGCATCAGAACCAGCAGGCGCATTCTTGGTCCACTCTTCCACCAAGGCATTCATTTTCTTTTGGCCGGCAGCAAACTCTTTCTCGGCGGACTTGGTAAAGCTGTCCTGAGTTTCGTGGGCTAGCTCATACAAATGGCGGCTGTAAGAAATAATCTTCTCTGCAATTGGCTGAACGGTCTCTGCTTGGTGGGCGAGAAGTTGTTGAATATCTTTTACTTCCAATGCTTTCTTGGCATTGTTCACGCTGTCGCTCAAACTTTGTTTAGCAATGGCTAAATTGAGCTCCACTAATTTCTCAATACTTTGGAGTGCTTGATTAGTCAGACCACTCAAAGTTTCTAAATTGGCTTTTTGAGCGGCTGCGATTTGTTCTGGCGTTAGGTTCATCTCAATCCCTTTCTGTGGGTTCGCTGTGTTCACTATGATCTCGCTGACCCTCAAGGTCAATGGATGATTCATGCATCATTATATGGTTTGTATATTGCAACGCAACATGAGCATTAACCATTGGGCTAATTATGAAGAATGCAGGTGAGTCTTCAAAAAAGCCTAAAATCAGAGATTAATAAAAAATCTCAATATTTTCAGTAAGTTATCCATGAAGCTAGGCTTAGACGACGTAATTGCACCCGTATTTGTATTGATTTGGAGTACAGGATTTGTAATTGCGCGCATGGCGATGCCTTATGTAGAGCCTGCCACTTTTCTGTTCTGGCGCTTTGCTGGCGTAGTTGCTGCGATGGCTGCGCTCAGTCTCGTGTGGCGCATCACTTGGCCTAGTTGGTCACAAATTAAGCATATTGCTGTGGCTGGCATGCTGCTGCAATTTGGTTACCTTTTGGGTGTTTGGTTTGCGGTCCGCCTAGGAATGACTGCTGGATTGGTAGCCATTATTGTTGGTCTGCAACCAATTCTGACGGCTTGGTTTGCCGCTTGGATTTCAGAGAAAGTCACATCACGCCAATGGATAGGCCTCTGTTTTGGTTTTGCAGGTGTTGCTCTGGTGGTTGTTGAAAAGATTGGTTTTGCTCATATTCCTCTTGCTAGCTACGCTCTGGCATTCGTTGGCTTACTTTCTATTACCTTTGGGACGCTATACCAAAAGAAATTTTGCCCTGTATTTGATCTGCGCGCCGGCTCAGCGATTCAGTTTAGTGTTTCAGCTGTACTGTGTTTCTTCTGCATGTATTTCTTTGAAACTGGCGTCATGTTTTGGAATGCATCCGTAGTGGGTGCCTTGTTATGGGCTATTTTCCCAATATCAATCGGCTCAATCAGTTTGCTTTTCATGATGATCCGCAAAGGTGCTGCGACAAAAGTAACAAGCTTGCTGTATCTCACTCCACCGACAACAGCTTTAATGGCTTGGCTCTTATTTGATGAGCCATTTACGCTCATGATGGCTTTAGGTCTATGTTTGACAATGACGGGGGTGATGCTGGTGAATGCTCGGCAGGCAAATACTGTAGCCACCATTGCGGAGTAGGCGGGTAAAAAGTGGGATGGTTTAACCAAGATGGGGCGTAGAAATCCAGTCCTCCTTTGGAAATTAATTATCATTCCGTATGTTGAAAGTTTTGGAAGGTATTTTTGGATGCGTTTGAATCGTTTTTGGCTCATTGCCGTAACCTTGGTTTTTGCCTGCGGCGCACTTCAAATTGCACCGTCAATAGCCGCCAGCAAAGATAAAGAAAAGCAAACCAAAACGACTAAGGTGGTTGTTAAGTCTGCCAAGAAACCCAAAACTGTTCGCGTCACAGTTACCCGTTCTGCAGGTCCAGTAGTCGCAGCGCCTCCATCGTTGGCAACTGCACTTGGATTACGTGGCCAACATGATGACTTGAGTCTGAAGTCCAGTGTGGCGATGGTTGTTAATCAAGATACCAAAGAAGTCTACTTCGAAAAAAATCCAACAGTCAGCTTGCCAATTGCATCCATTACAAAGTTGATGACGGCAATGGTGGTGTTAGATTCCAAATTACCTCTTGATGAAACCCTCGTTATTAATGCAGATGATGTGCATATCTATCGCACCTCACGTCTAGCGGGTGGAACAGTATTAACTCGGCAGGAGGCATTGTTATTAGCGTTGATGTCCTCTGAGAACCGTGCTGCATATACCTTAGGCAGAAATTACCCAGGCGGTGTTCCGGCATTTGTGGATGCTATGAATCGCAAAGCAAAAGAGTTGAATATGGATCATTCGCATTTTGCTGATCCAACAGGTTTGCTCAGTGATAACGTCGCTACTGCTGAAGATTTGACCCGCATGCTCAGCGCCGCATACCAATACAAGCTCATTCGTGAGTACTCAACTTGGCCAGATTTAACTATGGTCATTGCTAAGCGACCACAAAAATTCTTAAACACTAATCGTTTGGTACGTTCAGGTGATATGGATATTGGCTTACAAAAAACCGGCTTTATTAATGCGGCTGGAAAATGTTTGGTGATGCAAGCGCGTGTAAACAATACGCCACTATTGCTCGTCTTCTTAGACTCAGTTGGAACACAGTCTCGTTTTGCAGATGCAGTGCGTGTGCGTGATTGGTATGAGCGCATGCCGCCAGGCGCGCAACCGATTCGTCGCTTAATGTAGCTTTCTTGAGTTAGGCGGTAGTGCCTGGCTCAGCAGACTTGGGCTTGTAGCCCATTCCTTTGGAGATCTGCAGGGCCGTATCTTGTAATGATCTCAGCCAATCTGCCTGAATACGATCTGTTGGAGCGCTCAGCGATAGACCTGCTACCAGTTTGCCAGTGTCGTCTAAGATGGCAGCGGCTAAACAGCTCACTCCAAGCTCTAGTTCTTCATCATCCCGTGCACTGCCGACTCTACGAACGTGATTCAATTCAGACTCTAACTTCGCTAAGTCAGTAATGCTGTTTCGGGTATGGCCAGAGAGGCCCGTACGGGTAACGTAGGCACGCACTTGATTGGCATCATCACTGGCTAGGAATAATTTGCCAACAGAGGTGAGGTGCAAGGGTGCACGACCACCGATCGCGCGAACCACTTGCATGCCGGAACGTTCGCTATAGGCACGATCGATATACACAATCTCATCACCCTGGCGTACTGAAAGATTAACCGTCTCGCCAGTGATTTTGTGTAGGGTGCGCATGGGGACTTGAGCTGCTTCTCGAACAGATAGTCGTGCTTTAACTAAGTTACCTAGCTCTAAGAGCTTCAATCCGAGTCGATAGGTACCGCCATCGCCACGCTCAACCAATCGGCAGGCAACCATGTCATTCAGAATGCGGTGAGCAGTAGAGGGGTGAAGGCCTGTTTCTTCAGCCAGATTCTTGAGACTGCTGGATTCTTCGTGGATCGCTAGTGCATCGAGCAAGTTCATCATGCGCTCCACCACTTGAATTGCTGTTTTAGCAACTTCCCCGGTATTTTTAGAGGTTTTGACAGTTTTGCTTGTGCTCATACCTCATATTGTAGCGATTTCAGGTCATATTGCATATTATGAAATGCGATTTTAAAAAGGATTTGAGCAATTACCCCTGCTTAGGGCATTCCAAGGCCTACATGAAGTGGAAAAGACTAATTTAGGGGTGTCTGAGTGCTTTGGCGCACTCGTTTACTAGATCGGGGCCTCGATAAATCAAGCCACTGTACAACTGAACCAGGCTGGCGCCTGCCATGATCTTTTCTCTAGCATCAGCGCCACTCAAAATACCGCCAACTCCAATAATAGGGAGCGTGTTTCCAAGTCTAGCTTTGAGGGCCTTGATGACGATATTAGATGCATTGCGAACCGGCGCTCCAGATAAACCACCTGCTTCCTGACCGTGTTCCATTCCCTGAACGGCATCGCGAGCAATGGTTGTATTCGTAGCAATGACTGCGTCAATCCCAAATTCCATTAAGAGATCCGCAATCAGATTGATATCGCCTTGATCTAGATCGGGTGCAATTTTTAGAAAGAGTGGCTTACGAACTCCAAAGCGATCGCTTAAGCGCTTGCGAGCATCGTCCAAGCTATCGAGTAATGCACGCAGCATCTCCTCTCCTTGCAAGGCACGCAGGTTTTGAGTATTAGGTGACGAGATATTGACTGTGATGTAGGTGGCGATTTCATAAACAGCTTCCATCGCCAGGACATAGTCGCTGGCCGCATCTTCAATTGGCGTGCTTGCATTCTTGCCAATATTCAAGCCCAATACACCTCCGTTTTGCCAAAAGCGTGAGCGACGCGCTCTCGCTACACAGGCTTCAACGCCATCATTGTTAAAGCCCATGCGATTAATGATTGCTTGGGCTTCGGACAGTCTGAACATGCGTGGCTTGGGGTTGCCGGGCTGGGGGCGGGGTGTAACCGTACCGATTTCTAAAAAGCCAAAACCTAATGCAGCCAGCGCATCAATATGTTTGCCATCTTTATCTAAACCAGCTGCAAGTCCTACTGGATTCGGAAAGGAGATGCCGCAAAGAGTATGCGGGTCTGCAATAGGTTTACTAAGAAACTTTTTGAGTAGGCCCCAGCGTTGAGCACGATCTAAATTCGTGAGTGTGAGATTGTGGGCTTGTTCAGGGTCTAGGCAAAACAGCCAAGGACGCAAGAGTGAATAACGATCGATCATGGGTAGATATTATGAACCAGCTAATCTACTCAAGGGCTGCCAGTGATCGTCAATTAAGCCTTCCATGGGTTGATACTTCGCTTTATAGGACATCTTTTCACTATCTTGAATATAGTAGCCGAGATAGAGGTAAGGTAAGTTGAGTATCCGAGCCTGTTCAATCTGCCACAGAATGCTGTAGCCACCAAAGCTCGCACCCCTATCAGAGGTATCGTAGAAGGTATATACCGAGGAGATTCCTTGTTCCAGAATATCAATCATGCTCACCATGCGCAGCCGCCCTGGATGAGCGTCATGTGGGCCGTCTCTAAATTCAACAATCCGAGAGTTGACCCGACTTTGTAATAAAAATTGCATGTACTGATCTTGATCATCGTTATCCATATCGCTACCTGCATGACGCTCATTTTGATAGCGTTGATACAGTTGGTAATGCTCTTCTTGATAACCTAAATTGAGAACAAAGGCTTGCAAGCCCAAATGTTTTTTCCAAGCGCGCCGTTGACTACGAGTCGGTGTAAATTGATCCACCAAAATACGCGTAGCAATGCAGGCTTTGCATTCATCACAATAAGGGCGATAGGTATATAAGCCACTACGACGAAAGCCAGCATTTAAGAGTTCGTTATACACATCCGCATGAATCAGGTGAGATGGTGTGGCAACTTGCGAGCGCGCAGTTTTGTTCGGCAGGTAACTGCAGGGATAGGGCGCGGTTGCATAAAACTGCAGAGCGGTTAAGGGAAGTTCTTTAAGCCGAGTCATAGCCAGTGGGTCAGGATGTTCTTATCAAATTTCCAAGGTATTTCAATATTAGATTGATTTAATGATATTCGCAGTTGCTGCAAAAAATCATCCCTGGATATCGGCGCTGCCCCCAATGAGCTTAGGTGGGCGGTTTCCTGCTGGCAGTCAATCATCGCCACCTGGTTTTGGATGCACCAAGCACTCAGGGCGGCTAATGCCATTTTCGAGGCATTGGGTTTGCGGCTAAACATGGACTCCCCAAATACCATGCCCCCTAGTGCGACGCAATACAAGCCGCCAATCAACTCACCTTGTTCTACCAGAGCAATACTGTGTGCATGACCTTGTTCGTGAATGGTCGTATAGGCATCCATAATTTCATGGGTAATCCAGGTGCCATCTTGATCTTTACGCGAACTCGTAGCGCAAGCTCGAATGACTGCGCCAAAATCGGCATCTACCAAGAGTTCGCTCTGAACATCCTGGCAATACAAGCGAATATTTTTTCTTAAGGATTCACTACATTTAAAGTTCTCTGGCTTGAGAATCATGCGAGGATCGGGTGACCACCACAACACCGGTTGTTCGTCCGAGTACCAAGGAAAGATACCGAGTTGGTAGGCTTGTAGTAGCTGGTCTGGATAAATTCGCTCGCTAACGGCGATGAGACCTGGAACACTGGGGTCCGGATCGGTACCCAGTAGTGGATTTGGAAAGGAGTCGTGCGGTCCAAGCCAACAAATTTGACTCATAAGGGCTAATTAAATTCTCTCTGATGGCAACACATCACGACTGCGCACATGAAACTCACCATCCAATACGCCAGCTGCACGATCTGCAAAGAACCATTCAAGGGTCTGTTTCACGGTTGGAAAGGCCAATTCATCCCAGGGAATTTCATGTTCATGAAAGAGTGCGACCTCAAGACTTTCTTCGCCTGCTGAAAATTTTGCTGAAGTCATAGTGGCGAGATAAAACAAATGGACTTGTTCAGCATGGGGCACATTGAGTAAAGAGTAGAGTGGTCCAACTTCAACCACTGCACCTGCTTCTTCGAGTGTTTCTCTAGCGGCGCCGTGACTGGTACTTTCACCTAGCTCCATAAAGCCTGCAGGCAGTGTCCAATAACCATGACGCGGTGCAATCGCCCGGCGGCACAATAACACCTGCTCGCCATACACCGGAATGCTGCCTACAACGTTCCGAGGATTTTGATAATGAATGCTGCCACAGGATTCACACACAAAGCGCTCACGAGAATCATCTGCCGGAATTTTGACAGTTAAGGTCGCTGCGCAGTTGGGGCAATACTTCATGCAGACTTTCTAAAAATGGGCTTTGATAGCGCCTCGCAAGGCATTGCTAAGCATAATCTCATCAGCCATTGAAACATCTTTAATAGTCAGGTTAGCTTCACGGGCATTTATGAGGGGATCGCTTAGGAGCGCGGCTCGCATCACACCAGGTAACAGGCCTGCAGATACGGGGGGAGTAAGCCATTCATTACTGCCTTTGGGCTTGATAAAAATACTGGTTCTGCCACCTTCAGTGACAAAGCCTTGTTCGTTCACAAATAAGGCATCAAAGCCACCCAATTTGACTGCGGCTTGCCATGCAGCATCATAAAGATCGCGATAGCTAATCTTGTGGCGCAATAGGGGATCACCAGAGAACATTGTGCAATCAGTGGGCAGAATGTCTTTAGCCCAGAAAATTGTGACTGATTCTGCCAAGGGTTCAAGTGCGCCAGTAGTTGTGGATAGTTCGCCATTCACAGCAAGATCAAGACGTAATCTCAAAGTGGAATGCTGAGCTAACGATGCGCAAGTATTGAAGACGCTTGCTTTTGCATTATCTCGATTAAAGGGAATGCCTAGAGCCTGTGCCGAAGCTTGCATTCGATCTAAGTGTTGCTCTAATCGTTGTGGCCCACCATTGATGATGGCCATCGTTTCAAATAATCCTGTAGCACTAGGGAGATTGATTAAGAATGCGGACTTAATACGACATTCTTGCCACTCTTGATTAGCATCAGAGTCAATCGTGATGCCGGCACCAACTCCGAGGGTAAAGGTGGGTGCTGAGCCCTCGTTCTTTTCAATCTCAACGGTTCTAATCGGCACACTAAAAGCAAAGTCACCATTTGGATCGAGCCAACCTAAGGCGCCACAATAATAGCCGCGGTCTTCAGGCTCTAGCTCTTGAATAATTTCCATGCTGCGCTTCTTGGGAGCGCCTGTGACAGAGCCACAAGGGAAGACAGCATTCAAAATATCGCTCAGGGTGACATCAGGCTTAGCTTGACCTTGCACAGTAGATGTCATCTGTAGAACATCACCGTGCCTGGTAACGGCAAACAAGTTTGGTACGCTGACACTATTGGGTAGGGATACGCGACTCAAGTCATTGCGTAAGAGATCCACAATCATGACGTTCTCGGCTTGATTTTTAGGGTCATCTGATAAAGCGCTGGCAACTTCCGATAGGGCGCTAGCCGTGCCTTTCATCGGCATCGCCTTGAGAATGTCGCCTTTACGCTCAATGAAGAGTTCGGGCGATTGCGACAATAAGTAGCGAGAACCCTGCTCGATAAAAGCTCCGAACCTACCAGGCTGACGCTCTCGAAGCCGGTTATATAGAGCTAGAGGAGCACCATAGGTCTTGCCAGTAATGCGATAGGTGTGATTAATTTGGTAGCTATCACCATTGCGAATATATTCCTGAATCTTGGCAATATCGGCAGAGAATTGCTTTTTAGTGATGGATTCTTGTACATCGAGGACGCCAGCAATGTGTTGAGACTGATCAAGCTTGTTTATCTGTTGGGTGATATGTTGATCTAACTCTTCTTTAGAAAGTTTCTTGAAATTCTGAAATGACCAAGCCTCAATGAGGGGGTGCGGAGTAGATGTGATTTGTCGATGAGCCAACTTATGAATGGATCGACCCATCTCATAAGCAAAGGCAGCTACCACATACTCCCCCTGGCTAAGAGAGTGTGATATTTGAGTTAAACAATCTTGTATGGCCTTGCGATCATCTGCTTGATTGCCGCTAGGTAGTACGCGCCAATACTGCAATGGTGCGTCATAAAGCCGACTGCTAGGATTGGTCGCCGTGCTTTGCGCATCATCGAGCAAAATCATGGCGACTTGACCGTTTACTTGAGGATGGTGGCAGATTCAATCACGACTGTCTTGGTCGGGACATCAGCCATTCTGCCCATGCGTGGCGCAGGTGCAACCATCGTAGGCACTTTACGGATGGCATCAATAGTTTGCATTCCAGAGATGACCTTACCAAATACGGTGTAACCATTGCCCATCGCATTCGGAAAGTTCAAACCTTCATTGTCTTTGACGTTAATGAAAAATTGCGCAGTTGCGGAGTCGGGATCTGAAGTACGTGCCATGGCAATGGTGTAAGTATTGTTCTTCAGGCCATTGTTCGCTTCTGAAGCAACGGGGGCATCTGTTGGCTTTTGCATGAGGTCGGGAGTAAAGCCACCACCTTGAATCATGAAGCCATCAATCACGCGATGAAAGATCGTGCCGTTATAAAAACCACTCTTCACATAATTTAAAAAGTTCGCAGTAGTTTTAGGTGCTTTGACATCGTCTAGCTCCACTACAAAATTACCCATCGTAGTCTTGAATTCAACTTTGGGTCCAGCAATGGCCACCTGACAAGCAAAGCAGCTGGCGATAAGAATGAGGCTGGTAAACAACTTGCGCATATTGGCTCCTGACTTCGTTAATAGTGATGCATCTGATTGTATTGCTAGGGAAGTAAGCCGTTAGGGATGCTTCCTGCATAGGCGTAAGAAGCTTCTTCAAACATGCCTGGTCTAGCCAAGTAGTCGAGTACCCAGTCAATCGTATCAACGCCCCAAAAGCACTTCTGATTCACGACCAGAGCAGGTACGCCAAATGCTCCAGCTGCTTTTGCTTGCAGACCGTTTGCTGTCAGTTGTGCTTTGATTTCTGGGCTGTTTGGTTTTGCAGTATCTGCCGGCAAACCCAAGTAGGCACAAAACTCTGACCAAGATAGGTTCGGGTCCTTACCTTCAATCCAAACATAATCAAAGGCGCGCTCTACCATTTGCCAATCCGCTTTCTCTTGCAAGAGTAAGCGTTGAGGCGCAACAGTGAGAAAAGGGTGGTGCTCCGGAAAGCGAAATGGAATTCCGAGACGCTCCGCTTGCCAAACACAAAACTGATAAGTATGAGGACGCTTAGCAGCTACCTCGCCTGGACCCACGTTCTCTGTTGCTCTGAGTAAGCCGCCCAATAAAACCGGTATGGGAGTGATATCGAGTTTGTCTTCGAGGCGCTTTCTTTGCTTCACATAGAAGTAGGCAAAGGGAGAAATGATGTCGTAGAAAAAGGTCGCTGGAATCTTTGAAGTCATGAGTATTTTCGCTCCTCAGAATTACTTCTTTTGATACTCGGCATCGAGTTGGCGTAAAAATGCCATCTTTTCTTTAATTTGACCCTCTAAGCCCCGCTCAACAGGCTCATACCAGTGGGGTTGTGACATCCCTTCAGGTAAGTAGGATTCACCAGCGGCGTAGCCATGGGGTTCATCATGCGCGTAGCGATACTCTTTGCCGTGACCAAGCTCTTTCATGAGTTTGGTAGGTGCATTGCGCAAATGATTGGGTACTGGTTTAGATTGATCATTGGCAACATAGGCGCGAGCCGCATTGAAGGCTTTGTAGCTCGCATTACTTTTTGATGCCACTGCTAAATACACGACGGCTTGGCCTAAAGCCAACTCTCCTTCGGGCGATCCCAGTCTTTCAAAGGTCAAGGCAGCATCATTCGCCAATTGCATTGCACGAGGATCAGCTAAACCAATATCTTCCCAAGCCATACGAATGATGCGACGCGCTAGGTAGCGGGGGTCAGCACCACCATCGAGCATGCGGCAAAACCAATAGAGCGCAGCATCTGGGTCGGAGCCTCTAACCGATTTATGCAAAGCAGAGATCTGGTCATAAAACTGGTCACCACCTTTATCAAAGCGACGCGCTTGCACCGTCATTGCATTTTCAAGAAAGGCTTGATTGACCACCTTCACTTCAGAATCAGGAGTAAGAACTGCATTGCGTACTTGCTCGACCAAGTTCAGTAAACGACGGGCATCACCATCAGCATGATTAATGAGGATATCGATCGCGGCAGGATCAAACTGAATGTCAGGCATCGCATGCTGCTGCGCACGCTCAAATAGCTTCTTTAGCTCATCGGCACTTAAAGATTTAAGAACATAAACCTGCGCACGGGAGAGCAGTGCAGAGTTCACCTCAAACGAAGGGTTCTCAGTGGTGGCTCCAATAAAGGTAAATAGGCCTGACTCAACATGGGGTAACAAAGCATCTTGCTGACTTTTATTAAAACGATGAATCTCGTCAACAAACAAAATCGTTTGTTTACCGTATTGCGCTATATTTTGTTGGGCTTGCTCGAGGGCCTCCCGAATTTCTTTAACACCTGCTAGTACGGCTGAGATGGCAATGAATTCACGATCAAATGCCTTGGCAGATAAACGCGCCAGCGTTGTCTTACCAACACCTGGCGGCCCCCACAGAATCATGGAGTGGGGCTTGCCAGAGGCAAAAGCTAAATTGAGTGGTTTACCTGCGGCTAGTAAATGGGTCTGCCCAATCACTTCATCGATGGATTTTGGGCGTAGCGCTTCCGCTAAGGGTGGCGGTGGAGTGCTATCAAAAAGACCGCTCATTCCATTAAGCTTGGATAAAAAGAATCACAATGGCTGCCCAAGTTAGGCAAGCAGCGGCAACATACGTTAAGCGATTACGCATGGCCATAAATGCCAAGCGAGCAGCATCATCTGAAAAATAGTAACGATATGTGTTCTGATCGATATTGCGCTGGATGATCAGGGTGGATGCCATGATTAATAAACCAACTGGAATATAGATATGTAGCGCCACCCAAGCTACTAATGCTGGAATGACGCCCCAAATCCAAACATTACGGTCAATCCAGCGATCACCAGTAGGCGCTTTGCCTAGGGTGTGTAAGCTAGCACCCCAATGCAATGCACCCATGAATGAGGTGATGACCGCACCATAGCCAGCCAATGACTCTGCGCTTAAATAATTTAAGGGCGTGGGCGCCAACTGCACCAACAGGGCTAGACCCACAAAAGGAATCAAGCCAGCGTAGCCAAGTTTGAGTACAAGTGGTGGAATTGGATTAGCAGTTGGGTTCACGGGTGTTTTAGATTAAGAGTTGAAAATGCATAAAGCAAATATTATTTGTCGTAGGTGTAAACGCCACGACCAGTTTTACGGCCTAAGTAGCCCGCTGCAACCATTTCACGAAGCAGTGGGCAAGGGCGATATTTAGAATCGCTAAAGTTTTCAAAATAGACTTCCATCACTGCCAGGCAAGTATCCAAACCTATGAGATCAGCCAAAGCAAGCGGACCGATAGGTTGGTTGCAACCCAACTTCATGCCGGCATCAATATCTTCCGGACTTGCTAAACCTTCAGATAAGACAAAAAAGGCTTCATTAATCATTGGTAGCAAGATACGGTTCACCACAAATCCTGGTGAGTTCTTTACAGTAATTGGCTCTTTGCCAACCCGCTTTGCCATCTCAATAATCGCAGCATGCGTTGCATCACTAGTTTGTAGACCGCGAATCACTTCAACCAATGCCATCAAGGGCGGTGGGTTGAAGAAGTGCATACCAATAAAGCGCGCTGGGTTGGAATCTAGCGCTGCTAACTTGGTAATGGAAAGGGATGAAGTATTAGTGGCGATGATGGTGTCTTTGCTCACAATCTCATCGACTTGCTTAAGAATTTTTTCTTTAATGGCTTGGTTCTCTGTCGCAGCCTCAATCACTAGACCAAGACCTTTGAAGTCGGCATAAGAGGTGCTGCCTTTGATACGCTTCAGCGCTGCATCTTTCGCTTCAGCGGTGAGGGTTTCTTTTTTAACGAGGCGGTCTAAGCTTTTGCTAATTTGATCAAGACCACGTTGAACAGCAGCGTCATTGATATCCACCATCACTACATCTAGACCAGCAACTGCACAGACTTGCGCAATGCCATTACCCATGGTGCCTGCACCAATCACACCTACCGACTGAATCTTCATCTTATTTCCTTCTTTGATACTGGGTTGATCCAAACAACTGCTCTCTAGCCTTGTCATCGTGCAAGGGTTTGCGTAATGCGGTTAATACTTCACACCCACGTTGTACTGCAGGACGTTTGCCTATCATTTCAAACCAGCGTTTGAAATTTGGGTAATCGTTAATCTCGATACCTTGATTCTTCCAATTGCGCGTCCAAGGATAAATCGCCATATCGGCAATCGAATACGATTTACCAGCAATATAGAGATTATCTTTCAGTTGTGCATCGAGCACCCCATAAAGACGCTTTGCCTCATTGGTATAACGATTGACGGCATACTCAATTTTCTCGGGAGCGTAGAGTCTGAAATGGTGGTTTTGACCAAGCATTGGACCTAGGCCACCCATTTGGAACATGAGCCATTGCAAGACCTCATACTTGCCGCGTGTTGTCTTGGGTAAAAATTTGCCTGTCTTGGCTGCCAAGTACAGCAAGATTGCGCCAGACTCAAAGATGCTAATGTGCTTGCCATCTGGCCCATTGGGATCGACTAATGCTGGAATCTTATTATTGGGGCTGATTTTCAAAAAGGCTTTATCAAATTGATCGCCCGCGCCAATATCAATTGGATGTGCAATCCAATCGCGACCTAGTTGATAGCCACACTCTTCGAGCATGATGTGCACTTTATGACCATTGGGAGTGGGCCAACTATAGACATCAATAACATCTTTTTTTGCATTTGATTTTTTAGTAGTCATATACCCCTAACTTGTTATAAACCCTGCAAACGTTGCAGGGCGGTTGATAGTGTTTGTTCTTGTTTAGCAAAGCAAAAACGAATCACACCAGATTCAGTGACTTGCTCATAAAAGGCAGAAACAGGAATCGCAGCGACACCTACTTCACTGGTAAGCCATTTACAAAAATCTGCTTCAGGTAATTTTGCTTCAGGTATGTTCAGCGCAGAGTAATCCGCACATTGAAAGTAAGTACCAGGGCTTGGCAATAACTTAAATTTTGTTTTCTCTAATCCTGCTCTGAAAAAATCACGCTTTGCTTGATAAAAGGCAGGCAGATTTAAGTAGTGTGATGCATCAGAAAGGTAGGATGCTAAACCGTATTGCATGGGTGTGTTCACAGTGAAGACATTGAACTGATGAACCTTGCGAAACTCAGCTGTTAGTGAGGCAGGTGCAGCTACATAACCTACCTTCCAGCCGGTGACGTGATAAGTTTTGCCAAAACTAGAGATTAAAAAGCTGCGTGCGGCCAATTCAGGATGAGAGGCAACGCTATGATGGTGAGCGCCGTCGTAAACCATGTGCTCATAGACTTCATCGCTCAAGATTAGTGTCGAGGTATTTCTCAATAAGTCAGCCAGGCGATTTAAGTCTGTCTTTTGCCACACCATGCCTGTCGGGTTATGGGGTGTATTGATGATGAGTAGGCGAGTTTTAGAATTGATCGCCTTTGATAGAGCATCCCATGGGATGTTGTAGGAAGCTACTTGACCATTTGCATCACGCACTGCCTCTAGAGAAACGGCAATCGTCTTACCGCCGGCCAATTCAATCGAAGGTCTGTAGCTATCGTAAGCAGGCTCAATGATGACCACTTCATCGCCTGGACTCACGCAAGCAAGAATCGTGGTGAGAATTCCTTGTGTACCGCCAGCAGTGATAGTGATCTCAGATTCAGGATCATATTGATGACCATATAAGTTTTGAATCTTTTGACCAATGCCTTTGCGAAGTTCGACAATTCCAATCATTGGCGGGTATTGATTGTGATTAGCCAACATCGCTTCATTTACTTGAGAGATCAAATGACGATCGCAGGGAAAGTCAGGAAAACCTTGTCCTAAATTAATGGCTTCATGCTTAGTGGCCAGAGCAGACATCACCGTAAAAATCGTCGTACCAACATTTGGCAATCGACTCGGGAAAGAGGGTGTGTTGTGATGGACGCTCATGGTTTAAAGAAGGGGCTTAGAAATAAGCCTAACAGAGCCTCGTTGGGCTTTTGGGCGGATAAATTCGGTAGTCGCTAGAATGGAAGAAATACATATACAAATTGTGCCATGCTGATCGTACTTTCTCCCGCTAAATCCCTAGATTACAAGACCCCTGTTAAGGTCAAGGCGCCTACCTTGCCTGAGTTTGTCTCGGAATCTGCCAAGCTCATTGCCGATCTCAAGAAATTAGCCCCTCAGGACGTTGCTAAGCTGATGGGTTTATCAGACCAACTGGCGACCTTGAATGTGGGGCGCTATCGGGATTGGTCCAAAAAGTTCACTCAAGAAAACAGCAAGCCAGCAATCTATGCATTCGATGGGGATGTTTACGATGGGTTTGATGTCAAAACCCTTAATACCAAGGCGGTTGACTTTGCCCAAGATCATGTGCGGATCTTGTCTGGTCTGTATGGTGCCTTAAGGCCTCTCGATTTAATGCAGGCCTATCGTTTGGAGATGGGCACATCACTGAAAAATGCCAGAGGAAAAGATCTTTATGCATTTTGGGGTAGTAGGGTGACCGATTCTCTAAAAAAGGTTTTGGATAAACAAAAGAAGCCTGTTTTGCTGAACTTGGCTTCTGAGGAGTATTTCAAGGTCTTACAGCCCAAAGAATTAGGTTGCCAGGTCATTGCGCCAGTCTTTCAGGATGGTAAGGATGGGAAGTACAAAATTATTTCTTTTTACGCCAAGCGTGCTCGTGGCTTAATGGCGCGATATGTCGTGGAGAACCGTATTACCGATCCGGCAGATTTAAAAGGCTTTCATTTGGATGGTTACAAGTACTATGCTGCAGAATCAAAACCAGACAAACCTATTTTTAGACGGGCAGAGAAAAAATAATGGCCGTACATCGCACTAAACCCTCGCAACGCAGCTCACCGGAAGTTGAAAAATTGGTGGCCGATGCTATTTCTTTAGCTGCTTCCGGTAGTCAAGTTGAAGATCGCTTTTGGGAAGAGCGTTTGAATGTTCGCTTAATGCGTTTACTCAAAAGTCAAAATCAAAATGTGATTGATGCGGCGTTGGATCAAACCTTCCGAATTAATACCGTAGCATTCGAAGTATTGGCCGACATCGCTGAAACCCTTGCTGAATCTCTCAAGATGGAGCATGAAGGACAGAACTGGGATGTCGTGTTACTAGCGATGCCGATTGTTGCCCACACTCGTTATCAGATCCCATCTGGCCCCTTGCCATCGGGCATCATTGAGGCGACAGCGGGTGCACTGAACTCCTCTATTGCCGCGACTGAAACCCGATTGGCGATTATTCCGTGGCTCTACAGTATTGATCAGATGCCACATTCGCATTGCCAAACGCGCCTCTTAACCGAAGCATTGGCGACTGCTGCAATTTCAGGAAAAGACGTCAAGCTAGAGTTGCGCGACATGTCTGAAACCATTGCAGTACTGGCTGATCCGCGTTTTATTATTGCTGCGTTGAGCGCCCCTAGTGGTACACCAATCTTTAAATGGCAAGAAGAATCGCCGGCACGACAAGAGCGGGGCGTGAGTTTAATTGGTTGGCAAAATGCCATGCAAGAGCCTATTGCATCGATGTTGCCCGGTTGTGAATTCGAACTTCTCTTGCCCGAGGCGTATTTCACGAACTGCCGTTTGGCTGATAAACATGTGCGCCCATTAAGTATTCGTGCTGCAGTGAACTTTCTAGAAAGTACGCTAGGCATTCTGCCAGCAGGCTTATCTTGCGTGGTTGGTGCCTTTGGCGAAGAGCAGGCCGATGAATACCGCATCTCTTTTAGCGCAAAAGGTAGTTCAGAAGTCATGTATGGTGTGATCTGGCCTTTGTACGATCGTGAAAGTGTCGCAAGTGATGCACTGAATGATTTATCAGATGACGAGAGTCCGATTAAAAAGATTTGCGATGCCTTGCATGATGCGGGTGTAGAGGATGTCTTCCGTCATGCGATGCTGTTTGATCCAGAGCTCTGTGATGATTGTGGCGCACCGTTATTTCCGGATCGATCTGGTGAAGCAGTGCACGCAGAGATGCCAGAGGACACTCCAACCCAACAGCCCCTGTTTCATTAATAAATGACAAGAAATAAAAAAGCCGAGAATCTCTCGGCTTTTTTATTGAGTATTGCTGAAACTTAGTTTTGAATAAATGGCTCTGCGCCAGCAAATAGGTGAGGCAACTTACCAGCCTTCATTTCCGCTGTTTGGCAGAAATCCGCCAGGCGATTACCCGTCTTAATGTTGAACAGCATTGCTTTGTTACCAAGCACTACCAGGTCGTGACCAGTGTTGGTATTTTTGTAGCGCAAGCTACCAGGCAATGAAGTTTGACGATCCAAATCATACGTCTTCGCCTCCCAAGTTAAGCGAACTTTCTCGAGAGTGCCAGTTGTTTTGAACTGTTTGCTTTCACTGCAAGTCCAAGTAAATACTTCCTCATTAGCGCTCGCATTTGCGGCGCCCAAAAGGGAAGCAACTGCAAGGCTAATAGTGAGAAGAGATTTATTCATGTACAAGTTTTCCTAAATGGATTAAGGGAGTAAGTGCTTAACGCCAGCTTGCTCTTCAAGCAATTCATTCAAAGTATGTGTCATGCGCTCACGTGAGAACTCATCGATCTCTAAGCCTTCGATCATTTTGTACTCACCGTTTTCACATGTTACAGGGAAGCCATAAATCACTTCTGCTGGAATGCCGTATTCCCCTTTAGAAGGAATGCCCATGGTGACCCATTTGCCATTGGTTCCAAGAACCCAATCATGTACGTGGTCGATTGCTGCATTCGCTGCAGAAGCAGCAGAGGACAAACCACGCGCATCGATGATTGCTGCACCACGCTTACCAACGGTAGGAATGAAGACATCCTTGTTCCATGCGGCATCATTGATGGAGTCTTTAACAGACTTGCCGTCAACAGTAGCAAAACGATAGTCAGGGTACATTGTTGGGCTGTGGTTGCCCCAAACAACTAACTTCTCAATGCCAGCAACAGGTTTATTCAACTTCGTAGCCAATTGTGAGAGCGCACGGTTGTGGTCAAGACGTAACATCGCGGTAAAGTTTTTCGCAGGAATATCTGGAGCAGATTTCATGGCGATGTAAGCGTTGGTGTTTGCTGGGTTACCAACAACTAGGACTTTGACAGTCTTTTTCGCAACGGCATTTAATGCTTTACCTTGAGCGGTGAAGATTTGGGCATTAGCGGAGAGCAAATCTTTGCGTTCCATGCCAGGACCGCGTGGACGTGCGCCAACCAAGAGGGCAACATCGATATCTTTAAATGCGGTCAATGGATCAGAGTGAGCTGTAACGCCAGCCAATAATGGGAATGCGCAGTCCTCTAACTCCATGATCACGCCGGCAAGGGCTTTTTGAGCTTTTTCGTCTGGAATTTCAAGCAATTGCAGAATCACGGGCTGATCCTTGCCCAAAAGGTCGCCATTGGCGATGCGGAATAGAAGGGAATAACCGATTTGACCGGCTGCACCGGTTACGGCGACACGCATTGGGGCTTTTGCCATTACTAATAACTCCAGAGGAAGGTTAAGAGGGTTGATTAATGAAAACTTTTCTATTATCCATTCAAGTGTAGGGACTTTAGCTTTACACTGTCAATGCTGTCTTATATAAGACTAGAATTACACTGAATTTTATCCAATTGCATTCCCGTGGAGTTAATTTGTCAGAAGTAAATTTGCCTATTGCCTCATTTAGCCCTCTGTATGAACAGATTAAGGCGATGATTTTGGCAAGCCTACAGGCCTCTGAGTGGCTTCCAGGCGCCGCTATTCCCAGTGAAATGGAGCTTGCGGCCCGTTATGCCGTAAGCCAAGGCACGGTTCGCAAGGCAATTGATGAACTTGCAGCTCAAAATCTCCTAGTCAGAAGGCAGGGTAAAGGCACTTTTGTTGCGACTCACCAAGAAGATGATTGGCAGTACCGCTTTCTTCGACTCGCCCCTGATTCTGGTGAAAAATTCCACCTTATCAACCGTTTCTTGGTTTGCCAAAAGACCAAGGCAAGCACCTACGTTGCTAACTTGCTGAAATTAAAGGCAGGTGACCCCGTTATCTATATTGACCGTGTTCAGAGCTTTGCTGGGCAACCCATTGTTTTTGAAGAGATTTGGCTTCCTGGTACGCGTTTTAAGGGTCTCGATCTAGAGACTCTAAATGACTGGCATGGTCCAGTCTACGCCTTATATGAGAGCCAGTACGCCACCCACATGGTGCGTGCAGAGGAAAAAATCAAAGCAGTAGCTGCTGATGAAGTATTGGCCAACCACCTCCAATTGACAGTAGGCGCACCTTTGCTCTCAGTAGAGCGGGTGGCCTTTACCTACGGGAATAAACCAGTAGAAATTCGGCATGCTAGATACGACACTTCTGAGCAGCATTATGAAAACAAATTGAACTGATGAAATTGACTGAACTTATCCGTAAAACCCCTTTATAACCCCTATAAACCCTTAAAAACCCCCACTAGCCTCAAGGTTTCCAATAGAATATGTTGCGACACAACAAAATCAAACTGAACCTCCACCCAAAGATAGAGATTACCCATGGTTGAAGCACAGCAAAATGTAAAAAAAGATAGACCGGTTTACCGCAACATTGGTCTAGCCCAGTTGATTAAGTACCGCCTTCCTTGGGCTGGAAAAGTTTCAATTCTTCACCGCATCAGTGGGGCGGTTTTGTTCCTCTTACTGCCATTTATCTTGTATCTCTTCGATCAGAGCCTTGCCTCTGAGATGAGCTATCAAAAATTCCAAGCATTCACTAGCAATGTCTTGGTAAAAATAATCTGCCTTGGTTTGATCTGGTCTTTCTTGCACCACTTTTGTGCTGGTATCCGTTATCTCCTGCTTGATCTAGAAATCGGCGTAGAGAAGTCCGAGTCCAATCGTTCAGCCATCATCGTATTAGTAGTTGGCATCGCACTGACTGCAGTAGTCGGTCTTAAATTATTTGGCTTGTACTAAGCGCACATCACTGAAGGAAATTTCATGCCTATTTATCAAATCGGACCAAAGCGCTTAGTAGTAGGTGCTCATTACGGTCTTAAAGAGTGGATCATTCAACGCGTTACTGCAATTGTGATGGTGGTCTTTACGATCGTCTTGTTGGTTGACTATTGCATTGCCGGCAGCGCTACTTACGAAGGTTGGGCTGGTCTCTTTAGTAACCAGTTCATGAAGTTGCTGACTTTCTTGGCTTTCTTTAGCTTGTTCTACCACGCTTGGATTGGCGTGCGTGACATCTGGATGGATTACATCAAGCCAGTCAGTATTCGTCTAACACTACAAGTGTTAACCGTTTTGTATCTCGTAGCCTGTGCGGCTTATGCCGTTCAAATTTTGTGGAAAGTGTAATTCGATGACTGCGATTCAAAAATCATTGCCACGCCGCCGTTTTGATGCGGTGATTGTTGGTGCGGGTGGTTCAGGTATGCGTGCTTCACTGCAGTTAGCTGAGGCTGGCTTGAACGTTGCCGTATTAACAAAGGTATTTCCAACACGTTCACATACAGTTGCTGCGCAAGGTGGTATCGGTGCTTCATTGGGCAATATGAGTGAAGATAATTGGCACTATCACTTTTATGACACCATCAAAGGATCTGACTGGTTAGGCGACCAAGACGTGATCGAATTCATGTGTCGCGAAGCTCCAAAAGTTGTTTATGAGTTAGAGCATTTCGGTATGCCGTTTGACCGTAACCCAGATGGCACGATTTATCAGCGTCCATTCGGCGGCCACACTGCAAACTATGGCGAGAAGCCAGTACAACGCGCTTGTGCTGCAGCAGACCGTACTGGCCACGCGATGTTGCATACCTTGTATCAGCGTAACGTGCGCGCCAAAACCAATTTCTTTGTTGAGTGGTTAGCACTCGATTTAATCCGTGATGATGAGGGTGATGTTGTTGGTGTGACTGCTCTCGAAATGGAAACCGGTCAGGTGTATATCTTGGAAGCCAAGATTGTGATGATGGCTACCGGTGGTGCAGGTCGTATTTGGGATGCATCCACTAACGCATTTATTAATACTGGTGACGGTATGGGCCTTGCAGCTCGTGCAGGCATTCCATTAGAAGACATGGAGTTCTGGCAGTTCCACCCAACTGGCGTGGCTGGTGCTGGTGTCTTATTGACAGAAGGTTGCCGCGGTGAAGGCGGTATCTTGCGTAATAAAGATGGCGAGCGTTTCATGGAGCGTTATGCACCAACCTTAAAAGATTTGGCCCCACGCGATTTCGTCTCTCGCTCAATGGACCAAGAGATTAAAGAAGGGCGCGGGTGCGGTCCTAATGGTGACTATGTGGTGCTCGATCTGACACACATTGGTGCTGAAACCATCATGAAGCGTTTGCCTTCTGTGTATGAAATTGGTATTAACTTTGCAAACGTTGACGTGACCAAAGAGCCAATTCCAGTTGTGCCAACAATCCACTATCAGATGGGCGGCATTCCAACCAATATCAATGGTCAAGTGGTTGTCCCAGGCAACGGTAAGCCCAATGAAATCGTCAATGGCTTATATGCCATTGGTGAGTGCTCATGTGTATCTGTGCACGGTGCAAACCGCTTAGGTACAAACTCCTTGCTCGACCTCTTGGTGTTTGGTCGTGCTGCAGGTAATCATATTGTTGGCTTGAATCTCAAGAATCGCGAATTCAAACCATTGCCAAAGAATGCTGGTCAGCAAACCTTGGAGCGTATTGCGAAGTTGGATAACTCGACTTCTGGCGAATACGCACAAGACGTTGCAAACGATATCCGTAAGTGCATGCAGAAATACGCTGGCGTGTTCCGTAATCAAGAGTTGATGGATGAAGGTGTTCGTCAAATGGCGAAGTTGACTGAGCGTGCGAAGAACTTGTGGGTTAAAGATAAGTCAGAGATTTTCAATACTGCCCGTATTGAAGCTTTGGAAGTGGCTAACTTAGTTGAGACTGCAAATGCAACGATGATTTCTGCGGCAGCTCGTAAAGAAAGTCGTGGTGCTCACTCACACGATGATCACCCACATCGTGATGATGACAACTGGATGAAACACACTCTTTGGTATAGCGAAGGCAATCGTTTGGACTACAAACCAGTTCAACTGAAACCATTGACTGTTGATTCAGTTCCTCCAAAAGAACGTACTTTCTAAGCAAGAGAGATAGAGAATGAGTGATATCCGTATATTTGAAATTTACCGCTACGATCCAGACGTCGATGCAGCTCCACGCATGCAGCGCTATGAATTAGAGCTTACTGGCGAGCGTATGTTGTTAGATGCGTTGATTTCTTTGAAGAAACAAGACGAAACGATTTCTTATCGTCGTTCATGCCGTGAAGGTGTCTGCGGTTCAGATGCGATGAACATCAATGGTAAAAATGGCTTGGCTTGCTTGACCAATATGTTGACATTGCCTAAGGTCATCACATTGCGCCCGCTACCTGGCTTGCCAGTCGTGCGTGATTTGATCGTTGACATGACTTTGTTCTTCAAACAATACCTGTCTATCAAGCCTTACTTGGTGAATGACAATCCACCTCCAGAAAAAGAGCGACTCCAGAGTCCTGAAGAGCGTGAAGAGTTAAATGGCTTGTATGAGTGCATCTTGTGCGCATCTTGCTCAACTTCATGCCCATCATTCTGGTGGAACCCTGATAAGTTTGTTGGCCCAGCCGGTTTATTGCAGGCCTATCGTTTTATTGCTGATAGCCGCGACGAAGAAACCAATCAACGCTTGGACAACTTAGAAGATCCGTATCGTTTGTTCCGTTGCCATACCATCATGAATTGCGTGGATGTATGTCCTAAGCATTTGAACCCAACGAAGGCGATTGGCAAGATCAAGGAGCTGATGGTTCGTAGGGCAGTATGACCCTCGGTAACGCAGAGTTATATCGTTTAAAGAGTGATGCCCGCAGGGGCTTACTGGAGAACGATTTGATTCTGCAACGTTTTTTTGAGCGTTATGGCGCTCAGTTAAGCGCAGAAGAAGGAAAAGTATTAAGTCAGTTATTGGCCTTAGATGACAATGACCTGATGGATTTGTTGATTGGCCGCAAGGAATCTGTGGCAGGGCAGGAGAAGGAGATGCAGTCTGACTCCTTTAAAACAGTTTTACAAAAGCTGAGAGAGAAGTAATTCAGCCTTTTGGTGCATTAGTAGCGCAGGTATGTGATCGAATAGCGTTGTAATCATAATTTTGAATGACTAAGGATTAGAAATGATTGAATCGGACATCAAGGCAAAACTCTCGTTTTCGGATGGAACACCAGATATTGATCTGCCAATTTACAAAGGGACAGTCGGTCCTGATGTAATCGACATTCGTAAGCTCTATGGTCAGACTGGTAAGTTCACTTATGACTCCGGTTTCCTTTCTACTGCCTCATGCAATAGCAAAATTACCTACATCGATGGCGATAAGGGTGAGTTGCTCTATCGAGGCTATCCCATTGAAGACTTAGCGCACAACTGCGACTTCTTGGAAACTTGCTATCTCTTGATCAATGGCGAGTTACCAAACGCGACTGAGAAAAAAGATTTTGAAAATATGGTCATGCACCACACCATGGTTCATGAGCAAATGCAATTCTTCTTGCGTGGTTTCCGTCGTGATGCGCATCCAATGTCTGTATTGACAGGCTTAGTGGGCGCAATGGCAGCTTTCTACCACGATGAAATTGACTACAGCGATCCACATGCTCGTGAAGTGGCGCAAATTCGTTTAATCGCAAAGATGCCTACCTTGGTAGCCATGTCTTACAAGTATTCAGTAGGACAACCATTTATCTACCCTGATAATTCTTTGTCATACACCGCTAACTTTATGCGCATGATGTTCGCAACGCCGTGTGAGCCTTACAAAGTAAATCCAGTATTGGTTCGCGCATTGGATCGCATCTTTATTTTGCATGCTGACCATGAACAGAATGCTTCTACTTCAACCGTCCGTTTGTGTGGCTCTTCTGGCACAAACCCATTTGCGGCAATCTCTGCTGGTATCGCTTGCCTTTGGGGCCCAGCCCACGGTGGTGCAAACGAAGCTTGCTTAGATATGTTGAATCAAATCCAAGCAAATGGAGGAGTGGAGAAAATTGGTGAGTTCATCGCTCAAGTCAAAGATAAGAACTCTAGTGTTCGCTTAATGGGCTTTGGTCACCGCGTCTATAAGAACTTTGATCCACGTGCAAAACTCATGCGTGAAACTTGCTATGAAGTATTGAACGAACTTGGTCTGCAAGATGATCCATTGTTTAAATTGGCAATGACACTTGAAAAGATTGCTTTGGAAGACGAATACTTCGTTAGCCGTAAACTCTATCCAAACGTAGACTTCTACTCTGGTATCGTTCAGCGCGCGCTTGGCATTCCAACCGAAATGTTTACCTGCATCTTCGCTTTGGCAAGAACAGTAGGCTGGATTGCTCAGTGGGAAGAAATGATTACCGATTCTGAGTACAAGATTGGACGTCCGCGTCAGTTGTATGTTGGTGAAACCACACGTAAGGTTCCCAATATTTCCGTTCGTAAATAAGGGTTTTAAGGACACGCATGTCTCGTACGCTTTATGACAAATTGTGGGATGACCACGTTGTTTACTCCGAAGAGGATGGCACAGCCACGATCTATATCGACCGTCAGTTGCTCCACGAGGTAACCAGCCCTCAGGCATTTGAGGGTTTAAATTTGGCTGGTCGTCCAGTTTGGCGTATCTCTGCCAACTTGGCAGTGTCTGATCACAACGTACCAACAACAGATCGCTCAGAGGGTATTGCGGATCCTATATCAAAGTTGCAAGTTGATACCTTGGATCAAAACTGCGATGCATTCGGTATTACGCAATACAAGATGAACGATACCCGCCAAGGGATTGTTCACGTCATCGGACCAGAGCAGGGTGCGACCTTGCCTGGTATGACTGTGGTTTGTGGTGATTCGCATACCAGCACACACGGTGCTTTCGGTGCTTTGGCTTTTGGTATTGGAACATCGGAAGTTGAGCATGTTCTAGCAACCCAAACATTGCTCATGAAAAAGAGCAAAAATATGTTGGTACGCGTAGACGGTCGTTTGCAGCCAGGTTCTACTGCAAAAGATATTGTCTTAGCGGTCATCGGCAAGATTGGAACTGCAGGCGGAACGGGTTACACCATTGAGTTTGCTGGTGAAGCGATTCGTAATTTATCTATGGAAGGTCGCATGACCCTCTGCAACATGGCGATTGAAGCGGGCGCACGTTCTGGCTTAGTCGCAGTTGATGAAACCACAATTGAATACATTCAAGGTCGTCCATATGCACCGAAAGGCCCAGCGCTATTGCAAGCAATGCAGTACTGGAGAACCTTGCATTCTGATGCGGACGCGAAGTTTGATGCTGTAGTCGAATTGCGCGCAGAAGAAATTGCGCCACAAGTAACTTGGGGAACATCTCCTGAGATGGTACTTTCGATCAGTGACCGTGTTCCTGATCCAGAAAAAGAGCGCGATCCAAATAAACGTTCAGCTATGGAGCGTGCTTTGGAGTATATGAATCTCATTCCAAATACACCGCTGAGTAGTATCTCTGTAGACAAAGTATTTATTGGCTCATGTACAAATAGTCGGATTGAAGATATTCGTGCTGCTGCCAAAGTGGTGGATCGCATTGGTAAAAAGGTAGCGGCTAATGTGAAGTTGGCATTAGTAGTGCCTGGCTCTGGTTTGGTCAAAGCCCAAGCTGAGCGTGAAGGTTTAGATCGCATTTTTAAGGCCGCTGGCTTTGAATGGCGTGAGCCTGGTTGCTCCATGTGTTTGGCGATGAATGCCGATCGATTAGAACCTGGTGAGCGTTGTGCGTCCACTTCTAACCGGAACTTTGAAGGTCGCCAAGGTAATGGCGGTCGTACCCATTTGGTGAGTCCAGCAATGGCAGCCGCCGCTGCAATTGAAGGTCACTTTGTTGACATTCGCAAGATTTCATAAAGGTAAGCAAGATGAAATTTTCTTCAGTCTCATTGATTTCTAGATTAGCCCTTGTTGCTATTGTAGGTTTGATTATTTCTGCATGCACTAGCACTATGGAGGGTATGGGAAAAGATTTGCAAACCATGGGTAATGCGATGGGCGGATCTGGTGCAAATTCAACTCAGCAGAATCAATCTCAAACGAAGGGTAAGGACGTTGTCGTTACTCCTGTGAAGTAAACCAACAGTACATTTAGAGTCAAAGCAGAATCATGGAAAAATTTACGGTATACAAAGGTTTGGTTGCTCCGTTAAATCGTGAGAACGTGGATACCGACGCCATCATCCCAAAACAGTTTTTGAAGTCGATTAAGAAGACAGGTTTTGGTCAAAACTTATTTGATGAATGGCGTTACTTAGATCATGGCGAGCCTGGTCAAGATTGCAGTAATCGCCCAATTAATCCTGACTTCGTGCTGAATCAGCCTCGCTATAAAGGTGCCGGCATTCTTTTGGCCCGCAAAAATTTTGGTTGCGGAAGTTCCCGTGAACATGCCCCTTGGGCATTGGATCAGTTTGGCTTTAGAGCGGTAATTGCTCCGAGTTTTGCTGACATTTTCTACAACAACTGTTTCAAAAACGGCCTTTTACCGATCGTTTTGACGGAAATTCAGGTTGACCACCTTTTCAATGAAACCATGGCATTTAATGGCTATCAGTTGACTATTGACCTGGAGGCACAGCAGGTCATCACCCCCGATGGCACGGCTTATAGCTTCGATGTAGCCCCATTTAGGAAGTATTGCCTCCTCAATGGTCTGGACGATATTGGCTTAACTCTGCGTCATGCAGATAAAATTAAGGCTTATGAAGCTGAGCGCATCCTCAAGATGCCTTGGCTTGCAACTCAATTGCCGTAATTTTGTAGATTTAAAGGCCTTTCATGAAAATTGCAGTTCTCCCGGGCGATGGGATCGGCCCGGAAATCGTTGCTCAAGCCGTTCGCATACTTCAAGCGCTTGGCCCAAAGTTTGATTTAGAAGAGGCCCCCGTTGGTGGGGCTGCTTATGACGTGGCTGGTCACCCATTGCCACCAGCAACTCTAGAGTTAGCTAAAAAAGCAGACGCCATTTTGTTTGGCGCAGTCGGCGACTGGAAATATGACACCTTGGCTCGTGAGCTGCGTCCTGAGCAGGCCATCTTAGGGCTGCGCAAACACTTAGAGTTGTTTGCCAACTTTAGACCAGCCATTTGCTATCCAGAACTCACCTCAGCCTCAAGCCTGAAACCAGAAATTATTGGCGGCTTAGATATTTTGATCGTACGTGAACTGAACGGTGATATTTACTTTGGTCAACCACGTGGTATTCGCACTTCAGAGTTGCCATTGTTCAAAGGTGCTCGAGAGGGTTTTGACACCATGCACTATAGCGAGCCAGAAGTAGAGCGCATTGGTCATGTTGCCTTTGAAGCGGCCCGCAAGCGGGGTAAAAAAGTATGTAGCGTCGATAAGGCTAATGTCTTAGAGACTTCACAGCTTTGGCGTGAGGTGATGATTCGAGTATCCAAAGACTATCCAGATGTAGAGTTATCCCATATGTATGTGGATAACGCAGCAATGCAATTGGTTAAAGCGCCTAAGGCGTTTGATGTTGTGGTGACTGGCAATCTTTTTGGCGACATCTTGTCTGATGAGGCGGCGATGCTGACTGGTTCCATCGGTATGTTGCCTTCTGCTTCATTGGATAAGAACAACAAAGGTTTGTATGAGCCGAGCCACGGTTCGGCACCGGATATCGCTGGTAAAGGGATTGCGAATCCTTTGGCAACGATTCTGTCTGCAGCAATGATGTTGCGTTATTCCTTAGGCATGCCTGCAGAAGCAGATCGTATTGAACAAGCGGTCCAAAAGGTATTGGCACAAGGGTTGCGAACTGCTGATATTTATACCGAGGGCACCCAAAAGGTATCTACAGTACAAATGGGTGATGCAGTAGTTGCGGCACTTGCTTAATCATTTCGTAAATATATTCATTAAATAGTTAAATCATGGCAAATACAAAGACACCATTGGTAGGTTTAGTTGGCTGGCGTGGAATGGTTGGTAGCGTTCTCATGGAGCGCATGCTCGCCGAGAAAGATTTTGATCTGATTGAGCCTGTTTTCTTTAGCACCAGTCAAGCAGGTGGTGAAGTACCTTTACTCAACGGCAAAAAAGTCACCAAGAGTGAAAGCACTTTGCAAGATGCGAATGACATCAAGGCATTGTCCCGCTGTGACATTATTTTGACTTGCCAAGGCGGCGACTACACCAATGAGATCTTCCCTAAGCTGCGTGCAGCAGGTTGGGCTGGTCACTGGATTGATGCTGCGAGCGCATTACGCATGAAAGACGATGCAGTATTAATTCTGGATCCGGTCAATCGACCAGTGATTGATAAAGCCTTGGCTGCTGGTGGTAAGAACTGGATTGGTAGTAACTGCACAGTCAGTTTGATGATGATGGCGATGGGTGGCCTGGTAAAGGCTGACATGGTTGAGTGGATTAGCGCGATGACTTACCAAGCGGCTTCTGGTGCTGGTGCGCAGAATATGCGTGAGTTGCTTTTGCAAATGGGCGCATTGCGTGACAGCGTTGCTACAGAGTTAGCGGATCCTTCTTCTTGGATTTTAGATATTGATCGTAAAGTCACTGAGACATTGCGTTCTCCTGATTTTCCGAAAAAGAATTTCCGTAACACCGCTTTGGCTGGCAGCCTGATCCCATGGATCGATGTGCCAGTTGAAAATGGCCAAACCAAAGAAGAATGGAAGGGTGGCGCTGAGTTCAATAAGATCTTGGGTCGTCCGGCATTCCGTACCCCTGGCAGCATTCCAATTGATGGTCTCTGTGTGCGTGTTGGTGCAATGCGCTGCCACTCACAAGGTTTAACTGTGAAGCTCAAGAAAGATATCTCACTTAAGGAAATTGAAACGATCTTGGCTAACGATAACCAGTGGGTCAAGGTAGTGCCAAACGATCGTGAAACGACCGAGCGTGACTTGTCACCCGCGGCAGTGAGCGGGACATTGACTGTGCCTATTGGTCGTTTGCATAAATTGGCAATGGGCCCTGAGTACCTTGGTGCATTTACGGTTGGCGATCAATTGTTATGGGGTGCAGCTGAGCCATTGCGTCGCATGCTACGCATTTTGCTCGAGAGCTAAAACCCACTGATGTTGCGCGCCACCCAACTTCGCTTCTTAAAAGCGCTTTGCTTTGTTTGGCTAAGTTCGGCATGCACAGCCTGGGCAGTATCACTCGGCTCGCCTCAACTACAGTCTCGCCCTGGTGAACCGTTGCGAGTAGAGATACCGATTCGCATCAGTGCAGATGAGCAGGGCGCTCTAGATTCCCTCAAAGTCGCATTACCCAATAAAGCTGCTTATGAGCGTTTAGGTGCCTCACAAAAGATTCTGGATCTTAATCCTCAGGCGATGGTGTATCGCAATCGCGCTGAACAACTCGTGGTCCTGGTTGAAACGGTGAACTCAGTTCCCATGACGGATGATCCATTCTTAGATCTCTTGGTGAATCTGAATTGGGCTAGCGGCAGCATTACTAAAACATTTACCTTATTAATCGGTGACGCCCAAAAGGTCATCGTTAAACCTGGGCAAACTTTATCTGAGATTGCTGCACTCATGGCGCCACAGTTAGAGGGCGCAACGCTTGATCAAGCCATTATGGCTTTATATAAGGCGAATCCAGATGCATTTGCGAGTGGCAGCATTAATCGTTTGGCTGCCGGTGTAGAACTCAATAAGCCAAGCCAGGCACTCTTGCGCTCGATTAGCCCTGCCGAAGCCAATCAGTTTGTTGCTGATGCGAATGAAGAGTGGCGCTCTGAACAGGATGCGAAAGGGGTAGCTGGCGGAGCTAAATCAGGCACATCCAAATCTGCTGATATTACAGCGAAAGATCGTTTGAAGATTGGTTCTAGTGCCGAAGGTAATGAGGAAGAGCGTCGTTATACAGAAAACCTCGTTGCTCAAGAGAGAGAGTTAGAGCAAGCTAAGGCGCGGGTTGCAGAACTGGAAAAAAATATTGCTGACTTGCAACGCCTCTTAGAAAAATCGAAAGATAAAAAAGCAGTTGATAACAACTTTGGTCTAGGTGGCTTTGGCCCTGCAATCTTGGCAGTCGGCCTCATCGGATTAACAGGGCTTTTATTGTGGGGTTTAGCTCGCAATGCCCGCCGCACCGAACAACCAACATTTGTAGGATCTGGCACAAGCCATGGAAAGGTAGCACCATCAACGCCATTTGAAATGCCTGAGCGCGCCAAGGCTTTATTTGCTGGAATTGATCTTGATCTCTCTAAACCAGCTAAAGAAGTTCCAGTTGAAGTTGCACAATTTATTCCCGCTGCTGAAGGTAATCCTTTGGCAGAGACATTGCGAGTCAAACTCAATTTGGCGCGTGCCTACATCACGATCGAAGACTTTACGGCTGCTAAGAAGTCATTAGAAGAAGTGCTGCGTATTAGTAACTCTGTAGATCCAGCAATTACCATTGAAGCACAAGGATTGTTGTCTGAGCTCTCCCATCGTCAAGCCTAGGGTTGAGCGATGCGAATAGCGCTTGGCCTCCAATACGATGGTAGTTCCTATGCTGGCTGGCAAGTTCAGCACAATCACAATACCGTTCAAGCAGAATTAGAAAAAGCGATCGCCGCCTTTATTGGTGAGGAAGCAAAAAACTTTCCGGTGCACACCATCACTGCAGGCAGAACGGATGCAGGTGTCCATGCCCTAGGGCAGGTTGTTCATTTCGATACCCAGGTAGAGCGTGAAGATTTTTCTTGGGTAAGGGGAGTCAATTCTTTTTTACCAGGCTCAATCGTCGTCAATTGGGCAAAAGTCGTTCCTGAAGAATTTAGTGCACGCTTCTCTGCATTTGAACGTACTTATATTTATGCATTGCATGGAGGACCATGTCGCTCGCCGATGATGAATGAACGTGCAGGCTATGTTCTGCTGCCACCCAATCAATGGTTTGATCTCGATGCCATGAAAGAGGCAGCTAAATGCCTCATCGGTGAACATGATTTCACTTCATTTAGATCTTCGGAATGCCAAAGTAAGACCCCCGTCAAAACCATATATGCGATTGATATTATTTCGGATGAGCCTTGGTTATATTTTCGGATTCGAGGCAATGCGTTTTTACATCACATGGTGCGCAATCTTGTTGGTAGTTTTTTGCAGATTGGCCGTGGCAGACAAAAGCCAGAATGGATGGCTGAGTTATTGGCAGCCAAGGATCGTCATTTTGCTGCCCCCACTTTTATGCCCGATGGCCTATATTTGACTAAGATCGCTTATCCAGAAGAATTTGATATTCCTGCGCCCTGGATTGAAAACTCTTGGTTGCCAGCCAAGGTAACAGGCAAATAGGCTGCCCATGCCTTACGAAGGCCTTATCATTCCTTTATGGGCTTACTGACATACTCTCCGGGTCGTACCCGGGTCAAAATCTGCGGTTTAAAGACCTCAGCAGATATCGATGCAGCTGTTTTGGCTGGAGTCGATGCTGTCGGCTTTGTCTTTTACCCACCCAGCTTGAGGGCTGTCAGCCCGAATATCGCTGCCCAGCTCATTTCTAGGCTTCCAGCGGGGATTGATGCCGTTGGATTGCTTGTAAACGCCACAGACGAGGAGTTTGCCGCTATTCGGGCGGCTGCCTCCATCACCTTATGGCAGTTTCATGGGGATGAAACCCCCGAAAGATGCGTCCAATTAGCTCAAGGTGAGCCCTGGATGAAGGCTGCCCGTGTTGGAGCAGGCTTCGCGTTTGACGATTTTTCCCTACAATACAAGGATGCAAACGCTTTTCTGCTGGATGCCCTCGTCGAGGGATATGGTGGCGGAGGCGTTCCTTTTGATTGGCAAGGAATTCCGCAGACATGGGTAAGCGAAAACGCGCCTCGGGTCGTTTTGAGTGGTGGATTGAACACGCACAACGTGGGCGAGGCGATTGCTCGCCTGCATCCTTGTGCAGTTGACGTCAGTAGTGGCGTAGAAAGCAGCAGGGGTGTCAAAGATCCTGCGCTCATGGCTGAGTTTGTCAAAGCAGTGCGCGCAGCAGATGCCAAAGCATCATCCCAATAATTTGCTGTAGATAAATCAAAAGAGGTAGCTATGTACGACAAGCCAGATGCACGAGGACATTTCGGTCCTTACGGCGGTGTGTTTGTTTCTGAGACTTTGATGTATGCATTAGATGAGCTCAAAGAAGCCTATGCAAAATATCAACACGATCCAGAATTTATGGAAGAGTTTCATTACGAGCTTAAACACTTTGTAGGTAGACCTTCACCGGTGTATCACGCGAAGCGTTGGAGCGAAATGCTCGGTGGCGCGCAGATCTATCTGAAGCGTGAAGACTTAAACCATACCGGTGCACACAAGATTAATAACGTGATTGGCCAAGCGATGTTGGCTAAGCGGATGGGTAAGCCCCGCATTATTGCGGAGACAGGGGCAGGCCAGCACGGCGTTGCTACTGCAACCATCTGCGCACGCTTTGGCTTGGATTGCACTGTATATCAAGGTTCTGTGGATGTAGCCCGCCAGGCCCAAAACGTTTTCCGCATGAAGTTACTCGGTGCAAAAGTGGTTCCAGTGGAGTCTGGCACCAAAACTTTAAAAGATGCGCTCAATGAAGCCATGCGCGATTGGGTGACAAACGTAGACAATACTTTTTACATCATCGGCACTGTTGCAGGTCCGCATCCCTATCCAATGATGGTGCGCGATTTCCAGAGCGTGATTGGTGAAGAGTGCAAGGTGCAGATGCCAGAGATGACAGGTCGTCAACCTGACTTTGTATTAGCCTGTGTTGGTGGTGGTTCTAATGCCATGGGCATCTTCTATCCGTACATTGATTTCCCAGAAGTGAAACTAGTCGGCGTAGAAGCAGCAGGACATGGCTTGGGTAGTGGATTGCATTCAGCGGCGCTGTGTGTTGGTAAGCCAGGCGTATTACATGGCAACCGCACCTACCTTTTGCAAGATGAGAATGGTCAGATCTCCGAAACGCATTCTGTTTCTGCTGGTATGGACTATCCCGGTGTTGGGCCTGAACATGCTTGGTTAAAAGACTCCGGTCGTGCTGACTATGTTGCGATTACCGATGAGGAAGCATTAAAAGCGTTCCACGATTGTTGCCAAATTGAAGGCATTATTCCAGCACTCGAGTCTTCCCATGCGATTGCCTATGCCTGCAAGCTTGCGAAGACCTTGCCAAAAGACAAAACCATCTTGGTTAATCTTTCTGGTCGTGGCGATAAAGACATGCACACCGTTGCTCAAGCAACTGGATCTGAAGGCTAAGCAATAGAAATACAAGAAGAAAAACAAGAATAGAAAATCGAAATAGCATGTCCAAAATTACTGCACTCTTTAAAGAATTAAAAGCTACTGGCAAAAAAGGATTGATTCCGTTTATTACTGCGGGTGATCCTGACCCAAAAATGACGGTGGAGTTGATGCATGCACTCGTGCGCGGTGGTTCAAGCGTAATTGAGCTCGGCGTACCATTCTCCGATCCTATGGCTGATGGTCCAGTGATTCAGAGATCATCTGAGCGTGCATTGACACATGGCGTGACATTGCATTCTTGCTTAGAGATGGTCAAAGAGTTTCGTACAAAAGATGCAAGCACTCCAGTAGTACTCATGGGTTATGCCAATCCGGTTGAGCAAATGGGAGCGGAGCGTTTTGCAACTGAAGCAAAAGCTGCTGGTGTTGATGGCGTCTTAGTGGTCGACTATCCGCCAGAAGAGTGTGTGGATTTTGCAGCGCGCATGCGGGTTGCGGGAATCGATCCAATTTTCTTATTAGCGCCAACCTCATCGCATGAACGCATTAAAGAAGCCGCCAAAATAGCTTCTGGTTATATCTATTACGTGTCCATGCGGGGCGTTACTGGAGCATCACACCTAAACACCCAAGATGTGGCCAGCATCATCCCTAAAATCCGCGAGGAGACCGATATTCCAATCGCCGTAGGCTTTGGTATTAGCGATGCGGCCAGCGCCAAGGCAGTCTCTACTAGCGCTGATGCGGTAGTGATTGGCAGTCGGATTATTCGTCTTTTGGAGGATGCGCCCCCAGGGCAGGCGGTACAATCACTGGAAACCTTCATTCGTGAGATTCGCGACACATTGGATAGTTAAAACTAATGAGCTGGATAGATAAATTACTCCCTCCCCAAATACAACATACTGATCCTGCAAATCGCAAATCAGTACCAGAAGGATTGTGGGTTAAGTGTCCCAGTTGTGAAACAGTTCTCTACAGTACCGATATCGAAGCCAATCTTTCGGTTTGTCCAAAATGCAGTCATCACATGCGCATTGGCGCACGTCAGCGCTTAGATAACTTACTTGATCCTAAAGGGCGTTACGAAATCGGTGCCGATATCTATCCAACCGATCCACTCAAATTTAAAGATTCTAAAAAGTATCCCGATCGCATTAAAGAAGCCAATGATGCTTCCGGTGAAACAGAGGCTCTGATTGTGATGGGCGGAAAAATTGAAACGATTCCAGTAGTAGCCGCTTGCTTTGAATTCCAATACATGGGCGGTTCCATGGGATCAGTAGTAGGTGAGCGCTTTGCGCGTGGCGTACAAGAAGCCATTGATAAAAAATGCGCTTTCATTTGTGTGACTGCTACTGGTGGCGCACGGATGCAGGAAAGCTTGCTGTCTCTATTTCAGATGGCTAAGACCAACTCGATGTTGACCTTGCTATCCAAAAAAGGTTTGCCTTATATCAGCGTATTAACTGATCCTACGATGGGTGGTATTTCCGCTAGCTTCGCCTTTATGGGTGATGTCGTGATGGCTGAGCCAAAAGCCTTGATCGGTTTTGCTGGTCCTCGCGTGATTGAGCAAACTGTTCGTGAAAAATTGCCGGAAGGTTTTCAGCGTTCTGAGTTCTTAATGCAAAAAGGTGGCATTGACATGATTGTGGATCGCCGTCAGATGCGTGGAGAGATTGCGCGCTTATTAGCTTTGCTGCAAAAACTTCCTGAGCCTGCGATCGCGGGTAGCGCAGCAGTTTAAGCGCTTGAGCACAGCACACCAAGCCCCAATTCTATTTTCTAGCCTCGAGGCCTGGCTAAGCCACCTCGAAACGGCTCACCCAGTCGGTATCGACATGGGTCTTGAGCGGATTAATCGCGTTAAAGCTGCCTTAGATCTCCACTTTGATTGCCCAGTGATTACGGTTGCTGGTACCAATGGCAAAGGTTCTACCTGTGCGTATCTAGAAAGTATTTTGCTAGCCTCTGGCTATCGAGTCGGTTGCCATACTTCACCCCATTTACTCAGCTTTAATGAGCGGGCTCGGGTGAATGGCGAAGAGGTCAAAGATGATCTTTTGCTCGAACACTTCACTGCAGTTGAAAAGGCGCGAGTCAGTTTGGCTGATGCCCCAACGCTTACCTATTTTGAGTTCACTACTTTAGCGATCATGCATTTGTTTGCTAAATCCAATTTAGATGCAGTTGTATTGGAAGTGGGTATGGGTGGGCGTTTAGATGCTGTCAATATTGTGGATACTGACTGTGCGATTGTGACGAGCATTGATATTGACCATGCGGATTTTTTGGGTGGTACGCGTGAAGCCATTGCCTTAGAAAAGGCGGGCATCTTCCGCCCAGGCCATATTGCGGTCTGCGGAGATCCCGTGCCACCACAAACGCTCATTGACCACGCAGAAAAGTTGGGATGCGATCTCTGGCTGCAAGGGCGTGACTACAACTTCCAGGGTGACAAACAGCAATGGGGCTGGGCTGGGCGTAATAAACGTTTTAGTGGTCTGGGCTATCCAGCACTGCGAGGCGCCAATCAAATTCTCAATGCTTCAGCCGTCATTGCCACATTAATGGCATTACATCAACGCCTGCCAGTCAGCGCTCAAGATATTCGCAATGGTTTTGCTCTAGTGGAGTTGCCAGGGCGCTTTCAGGTCCTGCCTGGCCAGCCGACCGTAGTTTTGGATGTAGCTCATAACCCCCATGCTGCCGCGACTCTTGGTCAGGGTTTAGACAAAATGGGCTATCACCCCTACACCTATGCCATTTTTGGGGCTATGGCCGATAAAGATATTGAGGGTGTGATCAAACCCTTACTCAATATCGTCGATTTCTGGTTCTGCACTGATTTACCGACCCCTCGAGCAGCTACTGCAAAAGACTTGGCACAAAAGCTCGAAGCTATGGGGGTAAATCCTAAAAATGGGGCTGACGGCGGCATCGAAATCTTCGAAAATCCTGCTTTAGCGTATCAAAAAGCGCTTTCTCAGGCTGGTGAGGGTGATAGAATTGTGACCTTCGGATCCTTCTATACCGTTGCAGGCGTAATGGCTTATCGAAACAACCAGGCGCATTGATCCATGATTCGTTTACCAAGCTTTTTTAAGCGAAAAACACAGGCTGATGACCTTGAATTAGGTTCAGTAGGGCGACGCTCCGCTAAACGGGCTGCCCCTCGCAGTTTTCAACGTGCTGCTGAAGCAGAAGAGCTTGCGCTCACCGAAGATCCAGAACAACAACGCGCGCGCCATCGTTTAATTGGCGCTGCAGTATTAGTCCTCATTGCGGTAGTTGGCTTACCTCGTATTCTTGATAGCAGACCAAAAACGGCACCCAACGATATTGCAGTCAATATCGTGACGAGTTTGCCGATGCCAGGCGCCGAAACAAAGCCTGACGCTAAGCCAGAAGAGAAACTAAAAACAGAAACTCCTGCTGAGTCTCCAAAAGTTGCTGCACCTGCGCCTGCTACTGAAGCAAAACCAGAAACTAAGGTCGAGGCGAAAGTAGAAACTAAACCAGCCGCACCAAGTACACCAGCCCCAAGCAAAGCTCCCGCTCTCGGTTTGGCTGCTGGCGAAGAGGTAATTGCTGCTACTGCTACTAAACCAAAAGTAGATGATGCGAGCAAAGCGAATGCAGTAAGTAATGGCGCAAATGGTTCAGGTAAATACGTGATTCAGATTGGTGCTTTTGCATCTGAGGACAACGTTAAAGCATTAGTTGCTAGACTCAAAAATCAAAAGATTCCTAGTTTTGTTTTGAATAAAGCAGGTACTGATGGCGGCAAGATTTTTCTAGTGCGCGCTGGACCTTACGCAGATAAGGATGCTGCTGAGGCAGCCGAAAAGAAAATCAAGGCGATGGGTCTTTCACCAAGACTCGTCGAGACTGGTAAGCAGTAATGGAATACATATCCACCTTAAAGCTAACATCGGTGGATTACTTCACCCTAGTTGTGCTCTTGGTGTCTGCTTTGGTGGGTATCTCTCGCGGCTTATTTAAAGAAGTGCTTGCACTTGCCTCTTGGTTTGTTGCTGCTTGGGTGGCTTACCACTACAGTAACTACCTTTCAACCGAATGGCTTTCCACTTTTCACCTAGATGAGTTGCTTAGCCTTGGTCTGAGTTGGCTGATTCTGTTTGTATTAACGCTGATTATTTGTGGGTTGTTTGGTGGGGTAGTGCAGAAGATTATTTTGTCAGCAGGCTTAAGTCTGACTGATCGTTTTTTAGGTCTGGTATTCGGCTTGTTGCGTGGTGGTTTGATTGTGGTGCTACTTGCTACTTTAGCTGCCTTAACTCCGATTCCCCAAAGCATGGCATGGAAGAATGCCATCACCAGACCGGCCGTAGATATGGCCACTGGATTGATTAAAGGTTGGTTACCAGCCGATTGGGCAAAGCAGTTGAGTGATGCAATGCCTAAAGTTACCCCTACCATTACTCCTAAATTAACAATAGGAATCTAGAGATATGTGCGGCGTCGTCGGAACTGTTTCCCACTCACCAGTAAATCAACTTCTCTACGATGCGTTGTTGCTCTTGCAGCATCGCGGCCAGGACGCAGCTGGTATTGCGACGATGAATGGTAATTCATTCACGATGCATAAAGCCAATGGCTTGGTACGAGATGTCTTTAGAACCCGCAATATGCGCAGCTTGGTTGGTAGTGCTGGTATTGGTCAAGTACGTTACCCAACTGCAGGTTCAGCCAGCAGCGAAGAAGAGGCGCAACCGTTTTATGTGAGCGCCCCATACGGCATTATTTTGGCCCACAATGGCAACCTCACTAATGCGCCGAGTCTACGTGTAGAGATGGCTTACCGTGATCGTCGTCACATCAATACAAGCTCTGATACCGAAGTATTGTTAAACGTTTTAGCTGACGAGCTTCAAAAAGAAACCAATAGCGTTGCCTTAGATGAGGGCGCAATGTTTAATGCCGTTACTGGAGTAACCAGTCGCGTTAAAGGTTCATACGCAGTGGTCTCTTTAATTGCCGGCTATGGATTATTAGCATTCCGTGACCCGTTTGGCATTCGTCCTTTATGCATTGGTCGTATCGATACACCACAAGGTCCTGAATGGATGGTGGCTTCGGAATCAGTTGCACTAGAGGGTCTTGGTTTTACCTTTGTACGGGATGTGAATCCTGGGGAAGCAATCTATATTGATTTGGATGGCAATTTCTATGCGCGTCAATGCGTACCGAATGCAGTTCTGACGCCTTGCATCTTTGAGTACGTCTACATGGCTCGTCCAGACTCTACGATTGATGGCGTCACTGTCTACAACGTGCGCATGCGTATGGGTGATTATTTAGCTGAGAAGATTCGCAAGGAAACCAATGTCGATGAGATCGACGTGGTCATGCCGATCCCTGACTCCAGTCGTCCTGCTGCAATGCAGGTGGCTAAAAACTTGGGTGTGGATTATCGCGAAGGTTTCTTTAAGAACCGTTATATCGGTCGCACCTTCATCATGCCTGGTCAAGCGGTGCGTAAAAAGTCTGTTCGTCAAAAACTCAATGCTATGCGGATTGAGTTTAAAGACAAGACGGTCTTAATTGTGGATGACTCTATTGTTCGCGGCACAACCTCATTTGAGATTGTGCAGATGGCTCGTGAGTCCGGTGCGAAGAAGGTGATCTTTGCTTCTGCTGCACCTCCTGTGCGCTTCCCAAATGTGTATGGTATCGACATGCCAACAAGAAGCGAGTTGGTTGCTTATGGTCGTACGGATGAAGAAATCAATAAGATGATTGGTGCAGATCAATTGATCTATCAAAGTGTCGAAGATATGAAGCAAGCGGTGAGAGATATCAATCCCAATATCAAGAACTTTGAAGCCTCTTGCTTTGATGGCCATTACATCACTGGCGATATTAATGACTCGTATTTGGATGCCTTGGAAGCGCAACGCAATTCCTCTGCAGCTAAAGCCGATCGTCAGCGGGATTCCAGTGACTTTGCCCGTTCTCAGCTCCATCTGCATTTGGCAACCGAAGACTAAAAAGCGACAGCAATTTACCTCTTGCGAGGCAAATTAGCAATTCGGTGTCAAAATAGCAGCATGAAGAGTAAAACTACCCGCAAAAAACCTGATTTTTCTAAGCTAGCGCTAGAGACCTTAGCGGTTCGCGCTGGTACTCGCCGTACTGCTGAATACCAAGAACATTCGGAGGCGATGTTCCTCACTTCCAGTTTCTGTTTTGATAGTGCCGAGTTAGCGGCCGATGGCTTTGCTCATGCAGACCAGGGCTTTATCTATTCGCGCTTTACTAATCCAACCGTGAGCATGTTCCAGGATCGCCTAGCTGCTTTAGAAGGTGGCGAAGCTTGTATTGCTACAGCCTCTGGTATGTCAGCCATTTTGACCATGGCGATGGCGCATTTGCAGGCCGGCGATCATGTGGTGTGTTCTCGCTCTGTATTTGGTGCAACGATTCAGCTATTCACCAATATCCTCGGTCGTTTTGGCATTACCACGACTTATGTTGATTTGGCGGATACCAAGTCATGGCAGGCCGCTGTCCAGCCAAATACCAAACTATTCTATTTAGAAACTCCGTCTAATCCCTTAACGGAAATTGCGGATATCAAAGCGATTTCTAAAATTGCCAAGAAAGCTAAGGCCTTGTTTGCGGTAGACAACTGCTTTTGCACGCCAGTCTTACAAAAGCCATTGGCATTGGGTGCAGATGTCGTGATTCATTCGGCAACGAAGTATTTAGATGGTCAGGGTAGAGTGGTTGGTGGTGCGATTGTCGGAAGTAAAGACTTTGTCATGGGTAAAGTATTTCCCTACGTTCGTACAGCGGGACCAACACTGTCTGCTTTTAATGCTTGGGTCTTCCTTAAAGGACTTGAGACGCTTGAGCTGCGTATGAAGCAACAGAGTCAAAATGCACTTGCTTTAGCGCAATGGTTAGAGAAACAGTCCGGCGTTGAGCGCGTTTACCATCCTGGCCTGAAATCGCATCCTCAACATGCCTTGGCAATGCGCCAACAAAAAGAGGGTGGTGCGATTGTTTCTTTCACCTTGAAGGGTGGCAAGAAGGCGGCGTTCAAGCTCATTAATCAAACTAAGCTTTGCTCGATTACGGCAAACTTAGGTGATACGCGCACGACCATTACGCATCCAGCCACAACAACGCATTGTCGAGTGACTCCAGAAGCTCGAAAAGCCGCCGGCATCTCTGATGGCTTAGTACGTATTGCGGTTGGCCTTGAAAACATCAACGACTTAAAGAACGACCTCGTTGGTGGACTCAAAAAGTAATCAGGTACATCAGAGTAAGTCTATGGGCTTTGCTGATGCAACCCAATTCTGGAATGAGCGCTTCGATAAAGAAGAGTTCATCTTTGGCAAAGAACCCAATGAGTATCTGGTTGAGAAAACAAAGCAATACCTAAAGCCCAAAGATAAAGTTTTATGTATTGCTGACGGCGAAGGTCGCAATGGTGTCTGGCTTGCCAAGCAGGGCATGCAAGTGGTTGGTTTTGATGCATCGGATATCGCTTTGGGTAAGGCAAAGCAGTTTGCCAAAGATAATCAAGTCGAGGTCGAGTATTCGTTCTCGGATACTGATGGTTTTGCATGGCATCAAAATACTTATGATGCAGTGATTGGGATCTTCATACAGTTCGCTGATCCAGCAATGCGCGCCAGAATATTCCAGCAAGCATATAAGGCGACCAAGCCAGGCGGACTCTTTATCCTGCAGGGCTATACCCCTAAGCAGCTTGAATATAAAACTGGTGGACCATCTTTAATTGAACATCTGTACACAGAAGAGTTGATCAGAGATCTTGCTAAAGATTTTCAGATCCTAGAGCTCGTTAGCTACGAGAAAGAACTCTCTGAAGGTCCAAGACATACTGGTATGTCAGCAATCTTGGGCTTAATAGCTCAAAAGCCTATTTGATTTTAATTAATTGCTGAAGCGCCTAGGATCGTTGATTGGGCGCAAGGGCATGATATGAATCTTGCCGCCATCTATTTCAAGATGGGTAATTTTTCCTGCCTCTAGAGCTAAGCGCTTTACTTCAGCTGCAGACGCTTCCCAGGTAATCACATGCGCACCATCTGTGGTACGAAGTTGAATCACGGCCATCTGCCCAAGGGTACTAATTTGCTCTACGGTTGACTCAATGCTCGCAACACTGCCCTCTGCATGCAGACTTAAACCTTCAGCTGGTATCACCCATGCAACAGGGGTGTCAGGTGGAATCTTGCCTTTATCCACTACTTCAAAGGTGCGCTGACTTCCATTCCAGCTTAGTTTGCCCGCGGTAAAGATCCCTTCAAACATATTGCTAATACCAACCAGCTCAGCGACCCGTGAGTTTCTAGGTCTATCGAATAGAACTTGAGGTGCCGCTGTTTGTAGCCCTACGCCTCGATCAATCACGGTAATGCGGTCTGCCAATAAATCTGCTTCACGCAAATCATGGGTGACTAAAAGAATTGGAATGTTTAAATTTTTGCGAAGCTCGGCCAGTGTTCTGTAAAGACCTTGACGAGTAGGTGCGTCAATTGCAGAGAAGGGTTCATCTAACAATAATACTTTTGGCGATCGCGCTAACGCTCTAGCCAGAGCAACTCGTTGCTGCTGCCCACCCGATAGTTGATTTGGCATGCGGTTGGCCAATTCACCAATACCCATTCGATCTAACCATTCTTGTGCTTGAGCCTTACGATCAACAAGATTGGTGACCGAGTTGAACAGGGGAATACAAACATTATCTAAAGCTGTTAAGTGGGGAAATAGAGCGTATTGCTGAAATAAGAAGCCGCATGAACGATTGGCCTGACTAAGAGATGTAGAAACGCCATGAATATCATTGGCCTCAAACCATAACTCACCATCACATTCAATTTTTCCGCTATCCGCATGATTGAGTCCAGCAATGGTGCGCAAAGCTGTTGTCTTGCCACTTCCTGAAGGGCCCACTAGGGCATGCAACTCACCGGGAATGCACTCAATGCTAAGTTGCAAAGGGTTAGGGTTAATCTGGGAGAGCTTAACTTTCAGCATTAGCTTCCCCATCTTTTAGTTGCTGATGGTTGGCGACCAAATACGCCATAGGAAATGGCAATAGCAATTAGCGAAGTAGCCAATAAGATTAATGACAGCGCACCAGCACCCGCAGTATCAAAGCTTTGTACTTTGTCATAGATTGCAATTGAAACAGTCTTAGTCTCTCCGGGGATGGCGCCACCAACCATGAGGATCACGCCAAATTCGCCAAGGGTATGGGCAAAGGTGAGAACTGCTGCGCTAGTAATGCCTCGCCAAGCTAAAGGAAGCTCAATCAAGCGAAAAATTTGCCATTGAGAAAGACCGCTCACTTGAGCCGCCTCTCTGATTTCCGGATTAATCGATTCGAAAGCACGCTGGATTGGCTGAATAGCAAACGGTAAATTTACAATCAGGGAGGCTATCAGGATGCCGGTGAATGAAAATACGAGTGGAATGCCGAATATGGTCTTACCACCCAGACCAACAAGAAGGTAGTAGCCCAATACGGTCGGCGGAAGTACCAGGGGAAGAGCTAATCCAGCCTCAATCCAAGACCTACTTTTACCCATCCTCTGCAGTGAGTGGGCCACCCAAACCCCAAACGGCAGGATCAGGACAAGAGTCCAAAAAGCCAGTTTGATTGAGAGAAGTAGTGCTTCCATATCCATAAATTGATTGTATCGTCAGATTCCATCAGGGTATCTCTCTATATAAAGTTCTGATACATCAGCGTTAAATATGCGTATATACGCATATATCGATAGAGTACATGAAAGCTAGAGCTCAAAAAGCGACGAAAAATCTCACTCCCAAGCAAATGGAGAAGGTATTTTCAAAAGTGGCGGCATATTTCAATGTGCTATCCGAACCCTCGCGCCTAAGAATTATGTATGCAGTCTGCAGTGGAGAGAAGTCTGTTTCTGAGGTTGTTGAGCTTTGCGGTTCTAGCCAGGCCAATGTCTCAAGACATCTTTTGGCATTGCACAAAGCCGGAATACTGCTCAGACGCAAAGAGGGCGTCACTGTTTATTACGCGATTGCGGATAACGCTACTGTAGATATGTGCCAGTCGGTATGTGCCAAGATCGCCGAAGGCATTCATTAATTTTTTGAGATAAAGACTTTATGACTAAGAAGCAAATTGAACTGAGTGCTCAGGATATATCTGCAGTTGAGAAGCCTACTAACAGAGCTCGTCTAGTGAAAGCCCCAGAGCATTTCGTTTCTCAAGAATTAATCGCCGATATCAATGCCAACGGATTAGATGAAACGCGTCGCGGCTTCTTGCGTAAGGGTTTTTTATCGGCTATTGGTGGTGCGGCTGCTGGCTTGGCCGCTCCAATGGCTTTTGCAGCCGGTGAAGGTGACCCAGCAATTCTTGAGAAACAGGAGTGGCAAACTACATTGGGTAAAAACGTTGCCACCATGCCGTATGGTGTGCCATCAATCTATGAAGCCAATTTGATTCGTCGTGAATCTCCTGGTTTAACTCGTGTCTCAGCTGCTTCAGTTGCCTTCACACCATTGCAAGGTTTATTTGGAACGATTACTCCAAACGGTTTGCATTTCGAGCGTCACCACCAAGGTTGGTACAACCTCAACCCAGAGACCCATCGCTTGATGGTGAATGGCATGGTCAAGAATGCCCGTGTATTCACAATGAATGATTTGATGAGATTGCCCTCAGTTTCTCGTACACACTTTATTGAGTGTGGTGCCAATACTGGATTGGAGTGGGGCAACGTTGCAGTTCCAACTGTGCAATATACCCACGGCATGCTCTCTTGTTGCGAATTTACTGGCGTACCACTGAAGGTATTGCTAGATGAGTGCGGCGCCGATCTGAAAAAAGGTAAGTTCTTGCTTGCTGAAGGTGGTGATGGTTCTGGTATGACTCGTACGATCAATCTCGAGAGCTGTTTAGATGACACGATTGTTGCCTGGGCCATGAATGGCGAGATGTTGCGCCCTGAAAATGGCTTCCCATTGCGTCTTGTGGTGCCAGGTGTTCAAGGTGTTAGCTGGGTGAAGTGGTTGCGGCGTCTTGAGGTGGGGGATATGCCGTGGAACACCAAGGATGAAGCGGTTCACTATATTGAATTAATGCCAGATGGTATGCATCGTCAATATGCTTCGATTCAAGAATGTAAATCGGTCATTACTACACCTTCTGGTGGGCAGCAGCTACTGGATAAAGGTTTCTACAACGTGAGCGGCATGGCATGGTCGGGTCGCGGCAAGATTAAACGGGTTGATGTCTCCTTTGATGGCGGCAATAACTGGCGGACTGCACGGCTTGAGACTCCAGTGCTGACGAAGTCTATTACCCGTTTTAATATTGATTGGGTATGGGACGGGTCACCAGCAATATTGCAATCTAGAGCAGTAGATGACACTGGATACATTCAACCGTCAATTAAGATATTGCGAGATTTACGAGGTAACCGCTCGATTTATCACAACAATGCAATTCAGTCCTGGAAATTAGATGCAAACGGTGAGGTGAGCAATGTGCAAGTTGGATAAATTATTTGCTCGCCTAGCGCTTTTAGCCTTTGGGATATTTTCCGCCCATCTAGCGTTTGCACAAAGCACCCAGGGGTCTACTAAATTCCCAGGTATCGGCCGCAATGCCACACCTGCAGAGGTGATTGCTTGGGACATCGATGTACGACCTGATTTCAAAGGCCTACCAAAAGGATCTGGCTCTGTTGCGCAAGGCCAAGTAATCTGGGAATCTAAATGCGCTAGTTGTCACGGTGTCTTTGGTGAATCGAATGAGATATTTACTCCGATCGCTGGGGGAACAACTACTGATGACGTAAAGACCGGAAGAGTTGCTTCTTTGGCGGATCGTAAGCAACCTCAACGCACTACCTTAATGAAGGTCCCTACAGTTTCTACTTTGTGGGACTACATCTATCGCGCTATGCCTTGGAACGCACCAAGATCATTAACGGCGGATGATACTTATGCTCTAGTCGCATTTATCTTAAGTTTGGGTGAAATCGTTCCAGATGATTTTGTCTTGAGTAATGCCAATATCGCAGAAGTGCAGAAGAAGATGCCTAACCGCAATGGTATGACTCGCAACCATGGCTTCTGGAGCGTGAACGGCAAGCCAGACGTGAATGGTTCATCTTGCATGACTAATTGCGTGAAGTTTGTGCAGATTGGATCAACCCTCCCAGACTTCGCCAGAAATGCCCATGGCAATATTGCAGAGCAAAATCGCTTGTATGGACCATATCGCGGCTCAGATTCAACCAAGCCACCAATTGCTAAATTACCTGGATCATCTGGTGAAGGTCTGGCACATGCTGCTGATACCCATGCTGCTACTACAAAAGGCCCTGCAGCGCTGTTTAAGAATGAAAACTGTTCAGCATGTCATGCACCGAATGCCAAATTGGTTGGGCCGTCTATTGCCGATATTGCAGCGAAATATAAGGGGCAGAGTGGGGCTCAAGAAAAGCTCATGGCTAAGGTCAAAAATGGGGGTTCAGGGGTTTGGGGGGCGATTCCGATGCCGCCACAGGCACAGCTATCTGATGAGGATAGAGCGACTCTAGTGCGTTGGGTATTAACGGGACAGTAGATTTACAGAAGGTTTTTTGAAATACCACTATATTTGATACTACGAGTAGATTATTAAAGGAGTTTTTATGAATCAGCAGCGACGCAGTTTATTGAAATATTCAGCCGTTTTTGGCTTGATGGCTTCTGCGGGTCTTATTAGCGTAGCCCAAGCACAAGAGTGGAATAAAGCCGCTTTTGAGGGGAAGAGCCTTGATGAAGTATTTAAAGTCTTGGGTGCGGGTAGCCCAGACAAATCTGGCGCCGTCACTTTGAACGCCCCAGATATTGCGGAAAATGGTGCGGTAGTTCCAGTTGGCATTGTCACAACTCTCAAAGCAGAGCAAATGGCAATCTTGGTTGAGAAAAACCCAAGTGCATTAGCAGCGCAATTCTTTATTCCAGCCGGCACTGAACCATTTGTTACTACGCGTATCAAGATGGGTCAAACCTCTAATGTCTATGCTTTAGTAAAAGCGGATGGCAAATGGAGCATGGCTGTTAAAGAAGTGAAAGTGACTTTAGGTGGTTGCGGCGGTTAATAGCACGCAATCCCAATAAATACGATTAACGAATAACTAGATTAAAAGAGGAAAACATGGCTGATCCAATGCGCGTTAGAGCTGCTGAGAACGGTGGAATTGTGGATGTAAAAATTTTGATGAAACATGACATGGAATCAGGTCAGCGTAAAGATGCTGCCGGTAAAACCATTCCAGCATGGTTCATCAGCACAATTAATGTCAAAGCCAATGGTAAAGATGTCTTGAATGGTCAGTTTGGTCCAGCGGTTTCTAAGGATCCATTTTTGAACTTCAAATACAAGGGCGCTAAAGGTGACAAGATTGTGGTGAGCTGGGTAGATAGTAAGGGCGACAAACGTACTGACGAAGCAACAGCTTCTTAATGCGATTCATCTTCACCGTCTGAATGGTTTTGAAAGGGTAACAAATGCAGCGTAAATTCACCTTAGGCTTAGCCTCAGGATTATTGGCAACGATGTTGTCAATTTCATCTTCGTCTTATGCGCAAAATGCAACAGACGATATTGCAAAATATCGCGAGATGATTGCAGACGGAAACCCTTCCGAACTTTATGAGGCTGCAGGTGAAGAGCTTTGGAAAAAGCCAGCTGGCCCCAAAAATGCTACTCTTGAAAAGTGTGATTTAGGTCTAGGACCTGGCGTTGTGAAGGGTGCGGCAGCGCAGTTGCCACGCTACTTTAAAGACACCAACAAGGTTCAAGATCTGGAGTCCCGTTTGATGACCTGTATGCAGAAGCTACAAGGTCGTGACCCACAAGAAATGGTCGATGCACCATTTCAAAAAGGTCCAAAGAAAGATATGGAGGCGATTGTTGCTTATGTCGTGACTTTATCTAAGGGCGACAAGATTAAAGTGAGCACCAGTCATCCTAAAGAAAAAGAAATGTATGAGCTTGGTAAGCGTGCATTCTATTTCCAGGGTGGTCCAATGGATTTCTCCTGCGCCTCTTGTCACGGTGAAGATGGTAAGCGAATTCGCTTGCAAGATTTGCCTAACATCACGACTCAAAAGGGTGCAGCTATGGGTTGGGGTTATTGGCCAGCCTATCGCGTTTCCAGTGGACAGTTCTGGACAATGCAACAGCGTTTGAATGATTGCTATCGTCAGCAACGTTTCCCATTCCCAATTTATGGCTCTGATTTAACTGTAGCTTTGTCGATGTATATGGCAAAGAACGCCAATGGCGGCACAGTTGAAACCCCCGGTTTGAAGCGTTAATGGATAAGAGACAGAGAATATGAAAATGATGAACATGAAATCCCTCTTAGCCACCACTGTATTTGCTTTGGCTGCTGTTGCTATTCAAGCTCCCGTAAATGCTCAACAAGCGAATGATCCTAAGTTCAACAAAATGATGAAGGATGGTTTTAGAGCTGAAGGTATCGCCGGTCTTGACCGTATTGATCAAGATGCAACGCAAAAGTTTTGTTCCGATCCCGTGTTTGCAAATAGCAAGCAGGGTGAAAAGATGCGTGACAAGATTCAGAAAATGAATATGGACAGCATTAAGCAGCCTTCCGATGGCAAGTACATCGGCGATTGGAAGAAGGGTGAGGCGATTGCCCAAAGCGGTCGTGGCGCTACTTGGACTGATAAAGCAGATACCCCCGTTGGAGGCGGCTGCTACAACTGTCATCAGATTGATAAGAAAGAGATTTCTTATGGCACGATTGGGCCTACTTTGTGGAACTACGGCAAACTCCGTGGCTATTCTCCAGAGGTTGTGACTTATACCTGGAATCGTATTAATAATTCCAAGGCTTATAACGCATGTAGTAATATGCCGCGTTTCGCCCACTTCAAGCTTTTAAATGAACAGCAGATTCAGGATGTGATGGCATTGCTGCTCGATCCTGCCTCTCCAGTAAATCAGTAAATAAATACCAAAATAAAAAACAGGCCGACAGGCCTGTTTTTGTAAGGGGAATCTTATGTCTTTAAGTCGTCGCGATTTTTTGCAGGCCTTGGCGATTGCCTCTGCTGGCGGGATGAGTTTGCAATCCAATTTTGTAAATGCACAAGTTACTGCTCAAAAATTCTATGACTTGCCTAAATTTGGTAACGTACATTTTCTACATTTCACGGACTGCCATGCGCAATTGCTACCAATTTATTTTCGTGAGCCAAATGTTAATCTGGGTATTGGCACGCAAGAAGGCAAGACGCCACACTTGGTTGGCGAATATTTCTTAAAAGCGAATGGAATTGCACCCGGAACTCGCGATGCTCACGCGTTTACCTATTTGGATTACGTAGCTGCTGCACAAAACTACGGCAAGATGGGTGGCTTTGCCCATATGGCCACACTGATCAAGCAAATGAAAGCCAGTCGTCCTGGAGCGTTATTGCTCGATGGTGGCGATACTTGGCAAGGCTCTGGCACGGCGCTCTGGACTAATGGTCAAGACATGGTTGATGCCGCTCTTGCTTTAGGTGTTGATGTGATGACGCCTCACTGGGAGATGACGCTAGGTGAGAAGCGCGTGATGGAAATTGTGAATGGTGACTTCAAAGGCAAGGTCTCCTTTATTGCGCAAAACATTAAGACTGCAGACTTTGGTGACATGGTATTTAATCCATACGTCATGAAGGTACAGAACGGGATACAAGTGGCCATCATTGGCCAGGCTTTCCCTTACACACCAATTGCTAACCCTCGCTATTTCACTCCTGATTGGACCTTTGGTATTCAGGAAGAGAATATGCAAAAGACTATCGATGAGGTGAGATCAAAAGGGGCCAAGGTTGTGGTGCTTCTGTCTCACAATGGTATGGATGTGGATTTGAAGATGGCTTCCCGTGTTCGTGGTTTGGACGCAATCCTAGGTGGGCATACTCATGACGGCGTTCCTATTCCGGTTAAGGTAAAAAATGCTGGTGGTGTAACGCTTGTTACTAATGCAGGCTCCAATAGTAAGTTCCTTGGTGTACTCGATTTTGATGTGAAGGGCGGAAAGCCTGTTGATTTCCGCTACAAGTTGCTGCCGATCTTCTCGAATATGATTCCGGCTGACCCAACGATGAGCAAACTCATCACCAAAGTCAGGGCACCATATGAAGCGAAGTTAAATGAAAAGCTAGCTACCACTGAAGGACTGTTATATCGCCGTGGCAACTTTAATGGCAGCTTCGATCAGCTCATCTTGGATGGATTGATGGCGCAGAAGAATGCGGAGATTGCGTTCTCACCAGGTTTCCGCTGGGGAACTAGCCTGTTGCCGGGCCAAGCGATTACTCGCGAGAACTTGTTGGATCAAACTGCGATTACCTATCCATACACCACCGTCACCAACATGACTGGTGAGACCATCAAAACCATTTTAGAAGACGTTGCCGATAACTTATTTAACCCTGATCCTTATTACCAGCAGGGTGGCGACATGGTACGTGTAGGTGGAATGCAGTACACCATTGACCCAGCGCAAACTGCTGGTAAGCGCATCACCGATATGCGCTTGAATGGTAAGCCGATTGAGGCCAGCAAGACCTATAAGGTTGCAGGTTGGGCTCCAGTCAGCGAAGAGGCCAAAAATGCTGGTGGCGAAGCAATTTGGGATGTCATGGAACGACACCTGCGTGATGTCAAAGTCGTTAAAGCTGTTAAGCTCAATGAGCCGATCATTAAAGGTGTTGCGAATAATCCCGGCATGGCTCCAATCTAATTATATTCATCGAATATTCATATGAAAAAACTACTTTCCTTTCTTACTGCTCTGGCCCTTACTTTAGGGTTCTGCTCAACTGCTTTAGCTCAACCTACGGGCAATACCAAAGTGGTCTATCACATCGATGATGCTGAAGCCCAAGGCTTGAAAGGTTTACGCAATATTCGCAATCATTTAGATGTTTCCCCACAGACGACCATTATTGTGGTGACGCATGCCAATGGTGTTGACTTGTTGATGGAGGGTGCTAAAGATAAAAAGAATGGTACAGAATATGCCCCACTAGTTGGCGCATTGAAATCGCGAGGCGTCAAATTTGAAGTTTGCGAAATTACTTTGAAAAATCGTAACTTGAAAAAAGACCAATTCACATTGGATGCGGACTTCACGCCTTCAGGTGTGGTGCGCGTTGCTGATCTTCAATACAAAGATGGCTTTGCTTACATCAAGCCATAAGCATGATGAATAGCTTGACTAGCTATATTCGATTTGCAAGTTATTTGATAGGGATCCTCATGGGATCCCTCGTCTTTAGTGGTATCGCTTGCGCACAAGCTGCCAAGACAGGAGATATCATTGCGCTGAAGCCGATTCAGGTGGCGCCCCATACTTATTTTGTGCAAGGTTTTGCTGAGATGGGTAGTGGCACCAATCAGAACTTTATTTCTAATGCGGGATTTGTGGTGACCCCAGGTGGCGTAGTGGTAGTGGATGCATTGGGTTCGCCTATCTTGGCGCAAAAGTTGATTACCGAGATTAAGAAAGTGACCAATCAAAAGGTAGTTGCACTGATTGTGAGTCACTACCATGCTGATCATGTTTATGGTTTGCAAGAGTTTAAAAAGATTGGCGTAAAAATATATGCACAGGGTGAGGGTAGAAACTATCTTTCTTCTGAGACTGCTAAGCAACGCTTGATCGCTTCTAGGATGGACTTTGCACCATGGGTCAATGAGAACACCAAGTTAATTGCCGCAGATATTTGGATTGATCAGAAGGCAAAACTCAATATTGGTGGAATAGAGTTTTTCATCAGTCGGGTTGGTCCTGCGCATGCCCCTGAAGATTTGATGGTTTACGTGCCCTCAGAAAAAGTCCTCTTTGCTGGGGATCTCGTCTTTCGGGGGCGCATTCCCTTTGTTGGCAATGCGGATAGCAAGGGTTGGTTAATTGCTCTAGATGAAATTGAACGAATCAATCCGACTATTGTGATTCCGGGTCATGGTGGATATTCAGTGAAGCCGGTTGAGGATATTGCCTTCACAAGGAACTACCTCAAGTATCTACGTCAATCCATGACGGAAGCCGCCCTGAATCTCGACTCTTTTGAGGATGCCTACAAGCAAGCTGATTGGTCTGAATACGAAGGAATGCCTTTGTTTAGAGCGGCCAACCGCATGAATGCCTATAACGTTTATCTGTCGATCCAGGCGGAATAGGGCAATTTTGGCCATTGGGCCTTAAAATAGAGGATTAATGCTAAATCCTTGATTTGTAATGAAAATGATTTTTATTCGAAACCTTTCAGTCGTGATTCTGAGTGCACTCGTTTCTGCACCAGTCTTGTCCGCACCTGATTTGGCAAACGGTAAAAGCATTGATCAACAAAAATGCTATGCCTGCCATGCTAAAAAAACGGGTTTTGGTAATGGCGACATGATTTATACGCGTAGCGATAGCAAGGTGAAGTCAATGGCCAACTTGAAGAAGATGGTGGGTCTGTGTAATACCGAACTTCGCTTAGATCTTTTTCCAGAGGATGAGGCTGACGTTGCTGCCTATCTCAATCAACAGTTTTATAAATTTAAACCTTAATTTTTTATATAGTCGCTATGGATGTTGTAGATATTAATTCTTTAAGTAGGTCAGTCCTTTGGGCGACTTTTGCTATTACATTTGCTCTCGGTGCAATTATGCAAAAGACTGGGTTTTGCAGCATGGGTGCTGTTTCTGATGCATTCATCATGTCCAGTTGGGATCGTCTAAGACAGTGGTTCTTAGCGATTGGCGTTTCTATTTTGGGCTTTACTTTGTTATCTCATTTGGGCTTGATTGATTCACTGAAGAGTTTTTATACCGGCAATAAGTTCTTATGGCTCTCGACGATTGTGGGTAGCACGCTATTTGGTTTCGGAATGGTTTTAGCGTCCGGTTGCGGAAGCAAGACTTTAGTTCGCATCGGCGGAGGCAACTTGAAGTCCGTGATTGTCTTTATGGTGCTGGGTTTGACTGCCTATATGACCATGCGTGGTTTTTTGGGTGTTGTGCGTATCAATACTCTGGATACCGTGTTTATTGCATTTAATAGTCCACAAGATTTGCCTAGCCTGCTCAGCGGTCCTTTGGGTATGGCTCGCGCGAATCTACATCTTGCCTTGGGCCTCTTGATTGGCTTTGCATTTATTGCTTATGCCTTGTCCAGCAAAGCATTTTGGACGGCTAATAATCTGTTTGCAGGTATTGCAGTTGGGGTAGCAATTTGTGCAGTCTGGTGGGTATCTGGCAGCTTAGGATTTGTGGCGGAAGATCCAAATACGCTTGAAGAGGTATTTTTGGTAACAAACTCTGGCCGTATGGAAAGCTTATCTTTTGTTGCGCCTTATGCCTATTCTCTAGATTGGCTCATGATGTATAGCGATACCTCAAAAGTACTCACTGTAGGTATCGTTGCTGTGATTGGCATGATTCTGGGTTCATTCATCGTTTCAATCGTGACAAAAACATTCCGCTGGGAATCATTTCGCAATACTGAAGATACCGCCAACCATTTAGTAGGAGCAAGCTTGATGGGCTTTGGTGGTGTTACCGCTTTAGGTTGCACAGTAGGTCAGGGTTTAAGTGGTATTTCAACTCTAGCCCTTGGTTCCTTATTGGCGCTCCCAGGTTTCATATTTGGCGCCTATTTGGCTCTGCGTTATTTAAAAATGCGCCTTGCCCCAAATCCTTGTAGCTAAAACGAACTCACTAAATAAAACCCATGCAAATCGATTGGCTCACATTTACCCCCATTCCATCCTTGCTGGGTGGCATGATTTTAGGGATCGCAGCCGCACTGTATGTTTTGCTCCACGGTCGCATACTCGGTATTAGTGGAATCATCTCTGGCCTGCTCCATCCCAAACAGGACGATCGCGCTTGGCGTATTGCGCTTGTTTTGGGCTTACTTACTGCTCCTGTATTGGCAGCTTTGTTTTTTGAAATTCGACCCATCGTTGAAGTAGATGCCGATTGGATTGCAATTATCATCGCAGGATTATTGGTTGGTTTTGGCTCTCAATATGGCTCTGGCTGTACTAGCGGCCACGGAATTTGCGGTCTCTCTCGTCTATCACCACGCTCTTTGGTGGCTACGCTCTCATTCATGGGAGCTGGTTTCCTGGTGGTGTTTGTTCTTCGCCATGTGATCGGAGGCTAAGATGAAAAAGCACTTCGGTTTATTGAGTCAGTATTTGATCGGCGTTCTCTTTGGCTGGGGTCTGATTATTTCCGGCATGAGTAATCCCCAGAAAATCTTGGGATTTTTAGATTTGGCAGGATCGTGGGATCCCTCTCTGATGTTTGTCATGGCCGGTGCAGTCTTGGTGGGTCTTGCTGGCTTTTATGTCGTTAGCAAGCGAACCGAAGCTTTTTTTGGTGGTGCACTGCATATTCCTAAGAGAAGAGACATTACCAAACCGCTGATCATTGGCAGCCTGATCTTTGGTGCTGGCTGGGGAATAGCAGGCTTTTGTCCTGGTCCAGCCTTGGTGGCCTTAGGTGCTGGACATGTCAAGGCGTTGGTATTCGCAATCGCTATGTTGGCAGGCATGGAAATTTGCGATCGCTTCTTTAGTGCCCATAGAAAGATAGTCTAGGACGGTCTAATAGCGCCTGATTTAGAATGAATCCTATTCTTAGTGATTAATTCTTAATTGAAGAGGGTGTAATGAGTCTTCCTATTACTTGTCATAACGATCAATTCGGTACTCTCGGTCAGATCGATTCGAGTCATTTAGCTGAAATTGCCAAGCAAGGCTATAAAAGCGTTATCAACAATCGCCCTGATGGGGAAGGCGGCCCTGATCAACCAACCAATGCCAGCATACAAGCTGAAGCAGAAAAGTTAGGATTGAATTACGCCTATTTACCTGTAGTACCAAGCGCAATCACTGTTGATCAAGTACGAGAGATGGCGCGCTTATTAAAAACAATGCCGGGACCTGTTCTGGCTTTCTGTAGATCAGGCGCACGCTCAACCAATTTGTACCAGCTTGCATTGCAAGTGAAATAAAGCCAAAGCAAGCAATCACCATGCGCATTGTTATTCCAGAGGAACGTAAGCTCGTTCATGAAATGGTCATGCCAATTCGTTGGGGCGATATGGATACCTATGGGCATGTGAATAACACCGTGTACTTTCGGTATATGGAGCAGGCGCGGGTTGAGTGGATTACCTCTTTAGGCTATCAAGTAGCACCAGGGCGAGAGTCCATGTTGATGATGAATGGCTTTTGCAACTTCTACAAGCAACTCTCTTATCCAGGTGAGCTCATCTTAAAAACCTCTATTGGTGCGATTGGCAGAACCAGTATGGATGTCTATACCAGTATGGCTTTAACTACCGCGCCTGATGAAGAGGCTGCAATTGGCGGTGCTACGATGGTTTGGGTAGACCTCAATACCAATAAATCAGCCCCTTGGCCAGAAGATATTCTGCGGAAGATTAGCTAACGCTGCGATATGCAACCTAGCAATCCGCATATCTTAAGGTTGGATCAATTTCTGACTGAGCTAGATCGCTTTGATCTCATCATCGATGTTAGATCGCCGGCAGAATTTGCTCTCGATCATATTCCCGGAGCTGTAAATTACCCCGTCCTGAATAATGAAGAGCGCGCTCAAATAGGTACTTTGTATAAACAAGTATCGCCATTCGCGGCAAAGAAATTAGGTGCGGCATTAGTCTCTCGCAATATTGCCAATCATCTTGAAAATCATTTATTGGAACTCCCGCGTGAGTGGAGACCATTGATTTATTGTTGGCGTGGTGGTGAGCGAAGTGGGGCATTTACCCATATTCTCAACCGTATTGGCTGGAAAGCGATGCAGCTAGAGGGTGGCTACCAAGGATTTAGGCGCACTGTCATTGACGGCTTAGAGGGGGCTGCAAAGCAATTTTCGTTTCAAGTGATTTGCGGCATGACCGGCAGTGGCAAGACTCGAGTGCTGCAAGAAGCGCAGAACTATGGCGCTCAGATTTTGGACCTTGAAGCCTTAGCCATTCATCGTGGATCCGTGTTGGGCAATGAGCCAAACATCGAGCAGCCCTCGCAAAAAGGTTTTGAGACTGAGCTTTGGAATGCGCTGCGCTCCTTGGATCCTTCCAAGCCTGTACTCGTTGAGTCTGAGAGCAAGAAAGTAGGTGGCGTACACATACCTGATGCCCTGATGGAAAAGATTCGCAATGGGGCTTGTATTGAATTACGCTCGAGCACACAAACACGGGTGTCGTGGCTCATCCGTGAATACCATCATTTTTTGAGCGATACCGACAACTTTAAGCACAAACTTTCTTTGCTAACAGCGCATTATGGAAAAGTGCAAATCGCTAAATGGAATGAGGCGATTGATGCAGGGCAGTTTCCGGAATTGGTAGAGGAGTTGTTGGTCAAGCACTATGACCCATCCTATCAATCCTCCATTGTGCGCAATTTTCCTCAATACAAGATTGAGAACTTTGTGCAGCTAGAGAATGATAGTGACGAGGCCTTTGCTAAAGCCGCAAAGGCCATCGTGGCAAAGCAAAAAGTCTAGATTAGCTAAAAGCTTGAATGCCGGTTTGTGCACGACCTAAAATGAGGGCGTGAATATCGTGAGTGCCTTCATAGGTGTTCACCACTTCTAAATTCATCATATGGCGGACTACGCCATACTCATCAGAGATGCCATTGCCTCCGTGCATATCGCGTGCCATACGCGCAATGTCTAGCGACTTACCGCAAGAGTTGCGTTTCATGATGGAGGTAATTTCTGGGGCAGCGATACCTTCGTCCTTCATGCGACCCAAACGCAAGCAGCCCTGTAATCCAAGTGCAATCTCGGTTTGCATATCAGCCAATTTCTTTTGAATCAGTTGATTGGCAGCCAATGGCTTGCCAAACTGTTTGCGATCCATGGTGTATTGGCGCGCAGCTTGCCAGCACCATTCAGCAGCACCTAATGCGCCCCAAGAAATTCCGTAACGCGCAGAATTTAAGCAGGTGAATGGACCTTTGAGACCTGTGACTTCAGGGAATTCATTTTCAGTGGGGACGAATACTTCATCCATCACGATTTCACCGGTGATAGAAGCGCGTAAACCCATCTTGCCGCTGATCTTTGGAGCGCTTAAGCCCTTCATGCCTTTTTCAAGGATGTAGCCGCGAATCACGCCTTCATCATTCTTAGCCCACACTACAAAGACATCGGCAATCGGTGCATTGGAGATCCACATCTTGGAGCCTGTTAAAGAAAATCCACCAGGAACTTTCTTTGCACGTGTAATCATGCCGCCTGCATCAGAGCCATAGTTTGGTTCAGTTAAACCAAAACAACCAATCCATTCACCAGTAGCTAATTTAGGCAGATATTTTTGTTTTTGGGCTTCAGAGCCAAATTCATTAATCGGCACCATCACTAAAGAGGACTGCACGCTCATCATGGAGCGGTAACCAGAATCGACGCGCTCGATTTCACGAGCAATTAATCCGTACGAAACATAATTTAAATTTGCGCCACCATACTCTTCTGGAATCGTGATGCCCAAGAGACCAAGTTCACCCATCTCGCGAAAGATGGAGGGGTCAGTGGTTTCATTGCGGTAAGCATCTAAAATGCGGGGCATCAAACGACCCTGAGCATATTCCGCAGCAGCATCGCGGATCATTCGCTCTTCTTCGCTTAGCTGGGTATCTAGTAATAAGGGGTCTTCCCAATTAAAACTGGCTTTACTCATGGTTCTCGTCGTCCTATGGATTGTTTTCTGCCCGCCTCCTGCGTAAGTCCAAGAATGCGGATATTCTTCTTTCTATTATCCATTTTTCTAGACTTATGGACTCGCCAAGACGACACCATCGCTATTACGACCTGATTCTGGCTGCCTTTGTGGTTGTGCTGCTGTGCTCGAACTTTATCGGGGCTGGTAAAGCGGCTGTCGTCAACCTGCCTTATTTTGGTGAATTGACTTTTGGTGGCGGTATTTTATTTTTCCCGATTGCCTATTTCTTTGGCGATATCCTCACTGAAGTCTATGGCTATGCTTATGACCGGCGCGCTGTTTGGGCGGGGTTTGCAGCTTTGGCTTTTGCAGCCATCATGGCGCAGATTGTGATTGCTTTGCCAGTCGCACCTGGGGCGTACATGGCCAATTATCAGCATGGTCTAGAGACTGTTTTTGGAAATTCATGGCGCATTGCGCTGGCCTCGATGTTTTCTTTCTGGTGCGGTAGTTTTACCAATAGTTTCGTATTGGCCAAGATGAAGATTTGGACTCAAGGTCGATTTTTGTGGATGCGCACGATCGGCTCTACGGCAGTGGGTGAGTTAGTCGATTCATCCTTCTTTTACATGCTGGCCTTCTATGGCATTTGGCAAACCCATGAAATCATCCAAGTCGCTCTAGCCCAATACGCACTCAAAACGGCTTGGGAGGTCTTGGCAACACCCTTGACCTACTGGATTGTCAATTTCCTCAAGCGTAAAGAAAACGAGGATTACTACGATATTCACACGAATTTCACACCATTTCGGGTCAAAGTCTAAGCAAGACCTGATTTAGAGCTTTCCCAGCTCTAAACCGTTAAAATAATGGTCTTTGCCCCTAATGCTAGGGGTATCTGTTGAATTGAATTTCAGAAAGCTAGAAAACATCCGTGCTGTCCGCATCTAATATCACCATGCAGTTTGGGGCAAAGCCCCTGTTTGAAAATATTTCCGTGAAGTTTGGCGGTGGTAATCGCTATGGCCTCATTGGGGCAAACGGTTGCGGCAAATCCACTTTCATGAAAATCCTTGGCGGTGAGTTAGAGCCAACCAGCGGCAACGTAAGCTTGGATCCTGGTATTCGTTTAGGTAAGTTACGTCAAGATCAGTTTGCTTATGAAGATGTGCGTGTGCTTGATGTGGTGATGATGGGTCACGAAGAGATGTGGAAAGCAGCCGCAGAACGCGATGCGATCTACGCAAACCCAGATGCTACTGATGAAGACTACATGAAGGCTGCAGAGCTCGAAGGGAAGTATGCTGAATACGGTGGCTATACCGCCGAAGCAAAAGCAGGTGAGTTATTGTTGGGAATTGGTATTCCGATTGAGCAGCACAATGGCCCGATGAGCAACGTCGCCCCAGGTTGGAAATTGCGCGTATTACTTGCCCAGGCTTTGTTTTCTGATCCAGATGTCTTATTGCTCGATGAGCCAACTAATAACTTGGATATTCACTCCATTCATTGGTTAGAAGACATTCTCAATGAGATCAAGAGCACGATCATCATCATTTCCCATGATCGCCACTTCCTCAATGAGGTCTGTACACACATGGCGGATATGGACTATGGAACACTCAAAGTCTATCCTGGTAATTACGATTCATACATGCTTGCATCTGTGCAGGCGCGCACACAACAGTTAAGCAATAACGTCAAAGCCAAAGAGAAAATTGCTGAATTAGCGGCTTTCGTTGCACGATTCTCTGCAAATGCTTCTAAAGCACGTCAGGCAACTTCGCGTCAACGTCAGTTAGAGAAAATTGAAGTTGTAGAAGTGAAGCCATCATCACGTCAAAATCCATTCATTCGTTTTGATACTGAGAAAAAACTGCATAACATGGCGGTTGAGTGCAATGCACTCACTAAAGCGTATGACCGCGTGATCTTCAAGAACTTCAAGTTGGGTGTTCGTGCTGGTGAAAAGATTGCCATCATTGGTCAAAACGGAGCAGGTAAGACAACATTGCTTAAAACCATTCTTAGCAAACGCTTTGATGGTATTGCTGCGGATAGCGGTGACGTTAAGTGGGCTGAAAACGCCAACGTTGGCGTGATGCCGCAGGATAATACTGAGATGTTCACCAAAGATGAGTTACTCATGGATTGGATGAATAACTGGCGTAACACTGGTGATGATGATCAAGTCATTCGTGGCACCTTGGGTCGCCTCTTGTTCTCTGGTGACGATATTGGCAAGTCAGTCAAGGTTCTCTCTGGTGGTGAAAAGGGTCGCATGATTTGGGGCAAACTCATGCTCCAGAAATACAACGTGCTGGCAATGGATGAGCCAACCAATCACATGGATATGGAATCAATTGAGAGCTTGCAGATTGCACTTGAGAAATTTGATGGCACGCTAATCTTTGTTTCTCATGACCGTGAATTCGTATCTGCTTTAGCGAACCGCATCTTAGAAGTCAAGATGGATGGCACCGTGGTGGATTACTCGGGTACTTATGAAGAGTATTTACGTAGCCAAGAATTGACTGGCTAAGCAATTAGCTAAGAATAAAGTTTTACAAACAATAAGCCTGCGAATTACGCGGGCTTATTTTCTTTGGCCTGTCGCTGAAAGCGAGTGGCAGTGCCATCTTCGCGGATGCGTTTCCAGACCGAAGCTTTTTCTTCATCAGAGAAGAAGACCCAATTGCTGACTTCACTGAGAGTGCGACCACAGCCCTGACAAATCTCATCATAAAGAGTGGTACAGACGCCGATACAAGGCGAGTCGGATTCATCGTCTCCAGTAGAGAGTGAATGTGAGCCATCTTGCGGTGCTTGATTGTGATTACTTCCAGAATTCATGGAAGTACTTTAGTCGATTTCAGCGGACTATGCTCGGCAAGCTCATCAACGTATGCGCCAATGCCTTGGTGTTCACGTTCAAGGAAGTGCGCAACAGCCTTAGAAAACCTAGGGTCTTGAATGAAATGAGCCGATTGAATAGTGGTGGGTAAAAATCCCCGCGCCATTTTGTGCTCGCCCTGTGCGCCACCTTCAAAGGTCTGAATGCCTTGAGTAATGCAATATTCAATCGCCTGGTAGTAAGCGGTTTCAAAGTGCAGGCAAGGGATGTGCTCCAGTGCACCCCAGTATCTGCCATACGCTTTAGAGGATTGTTTATCGACTACGAGCAAAGAGGATGCAATCGAAACTCCATTCCGCTGGGCAATGATGAGGTGAAGATTTTCAGGGGATCGTTTTACCCACAGCTTGAAGAATGCTTCGCTGAGATAGGGGCTCGAATGATGCTCAAGATAAGTATTTTGGTAACAGTCAAAAAAGAACTCCCAATCTTGATCAGTTGATTCTTTTCCGGGAACGTGTCTAAATGAAATCGCCTCTCGTGCTACTTGTTCACGTTCTCTACGGATATTCTTGCGGCGCTTCATGGTTAGCGCAGACAAAAACTGTTCAAAGCTCTGAAAGTCCTGGTTATGCCAATGAAACTGCACCGAGTCTCGCAATAAAAAGCCTTGTGCCTTAAGTTGTTCTGCTTCAGTAGCCATAGGAAATAGAATGTGAGCAGAAGAGAGGCCATTCTCACTCAACAAGGACTTCAGTCCGCCAATCAGCGCATTCTGATCTGATTCAGATTTGCAAAGGATGCGCGATCCCTGTACCGGGGTGAAAGGGATGGCGCAAAGAACCTTGGGGTAATAGTTCAAGCCTTGTTGTTCATAAGCCTGGGCCCAAGACCAATCAAAAACAAACTCACCATAGGAATGCTGCTTCAAATAGAGTGGCATTGCACCAACTAACTGCTCATCTCGCTTTAAAACCAAATGGGCAACTTGCCACCCAGTGGTACCACCAACGCAACCCGTCTCTTCAAGAGCACTTAAGAATTCATGCTTTAGAAAAGGTCCAGCGTCAGGACCGTGCAGGGCGTTCCACTCTGCTGCAGATACATCTGATAGACGATCTAGGATTTCTATGTGGAGCTTATTGACGCCTGACACTGTTAGCGTTGAATAAGTTCAATTTTGTAACCATCAGGATCGGTCACAAAGGCAATGATCGTATCGCCACCAGCAACTGGACCAGCCGCGCGTGTGACATTGCCACCCGCTGCCTTAATCTTGTCGCAAGCTGCATAAGCATCTGGCACACCGATGGCAATATGCCCATAGGCTGTACCTAAATCATAAGAATGAACGCCATGGTTATAGGTCAACTCAATCTCAGCTTGACCATCGCCATTGCCTTTACCAAAGCCGACAAAAGCTAAGGAATACTTTTGCTCTGGACGCTCAGTAGTGCGCAAAAGATTCATGCCCAATACCTTGGTATAGAAATCAATTGAACGCTGGAGGTCACCAACGCGCAGCATCGTGTGCAAGATCATCATGGTTTACATTGCTCCGTAATTAGGGCCACCACCACCTTCAGGTGTTATCCAAACAATATTTTGGCTTGGGTCTTTAATGTCACAGGTTTTGCAATGCACGCAGTTCTGTGAATTGATTTGTAAACGGGGCTGACCATCCGCTTCTACGTATTCATATACGCCAGCAGGGCAGTAGCGTTGCTCTGGACCTGCGTAGGTTTTGAGGTTCAGGCTCACGGGAATGGCGGCATCCTTTAAGGTGAGATGAACTGGTTGATTCTCAGCATGGTTCGTATTGGAGATAAACACGGATGAGAGGCGGTCAAAAGTAATCTTCCCATCTGGCTTTGGGTAGTCGATCGGCTTGTGCTGAGCTGCTGGCTCTAGGCATTCATGATCGGCATGCTTGAGGTGAATGGTCCATGGCATATTGCCACCCAAGACCTTCTGCTCTAAACCAACCATCAAGGTGCCTACATAAAGACCCTTAGACATCCACGGCTTGAAGTTACGCGCTTGATTGAGCTCAGTATGCAACCAACTGTTTTGGAATGCACTTGGGTAAGCCGCTAGAACATCTACGGAGCGATTGTCATTCAGGGCAGCTACTGCTGCTTCGGCAGCTAACATGCCCGTCTTAATTGCAGCATGACTTCCTTTAATGCGTGAAGCATTTAAGAAACCGGCATCACAGCCAATCAGTGCGCCACCAGGAAATACCATTTTAGGAAGACTGTTTAAGCCGCCCGCAGTCAATGCACGCGCACCATAGGCAATACGTTTACCGCCTTCAAAGGTTTCTCGAATCTTCGGATGCAATTTATACCGTTGGAATTCTTCAAAGGGGGAGAGGTAAGGATTCTTATAAGAAAGGCCTACTACTAAACCAACGGCAACCTTGTTATCACCTAAGTGATAAAGGAATGAGCCACCATATGTATCGCTCTCTAGGGGCCAGCCTGCGGTATGCACGACCAAGCCAGGCTTACTCTTAGAGGGTTCTACTTCCCAAAGCTCTTTAATGCCGATGCCGTAGCTTTGCGGATCAGAATCTTTGTCTAGAGCAAACTTAGTAATCAACTGCTTGCCTAGATGACCACGAGCTCCTTCAGCGAATAATGTGTACTTGCCGCGCAATTCCATACCAAGTTGGAATTGATCAGTGGGGTTGCCTTCTTTATCTAAACCCATCGAGCCTGTAATCACACCACTCACTGCGCCTTGCTCGTTATATAAAACCTCTGCCGCAGGAAAGCCTGGAAAAATTTCTACGCCAAGTGCTTCTGCTTGTTCGCCCAACCAACGAGTGACGTTAGCTAAGCTCACAATATAGTTACCCTCATTCTTAAAGCAGTGGGGCAACATCCAATTGGGAACTTGATAAGAGTTATCTGAAGTTAAAAAGAGAAATTGATCTTGCGTCACTTCGGTATTTAGCGGCGCACCTAATTCTTTCCAGTTCGGAAAGAGCTCAGTAATGGCTTTGGGGTCCATCACCGCGCCAGACAGAATATGCGCACCGATTTCAGAACCCTTTTCTAAAACGCAAACACTGATGTCTTTGCTAGATTCATTGGCCAGTTGCTTTGCTCTGATTGCGGCCGAGAGTCCGGCGGGGCCACCACCAACAATGACCAGGTCGTAATCCATAGATTCCCTGGGTCCAAATTGTTCTAGTAGCTGCGCCTGGTTCATGCAATTTCTCCGAGATTTCTTAAAAAATAGGGTATTTCAGCCTAGATAGTTTAGTTCCAACTGCTAAAAACCAATTTAGTGCCAGGACTGCCAAGGCTGAAGGGGTTGAGGCGTTATGATTGCTTTTTTACCCTTTTTGGCAATACTAGGACAAAAGTTATGAATAAAACTTACCCATCGGCAGTCGATGCCCTGCGGGATATCTTGAAGGATGGACAAAAGCTGGCAGTTGGTGGCTTTGGTCTGTGCGGTATTCCAGAAGCCTTGATTCAGGCTGTGAAGGATCTAGGCGCACAAAATCTCACCGCGATTGCAAATAATGCCGGCGTAGATGGATTCGGTTTAGGCTTGTTACTGAATTCACGTCAAGTCAAAAAGATGGTCGCTTCCTACGTTGGCGAAAACAAAGAATTTGAGCGTCAGTTCCTAGCAGGAGAGTTGGAATTGGAATTCACCCCCCAAGGAACCTTGGCAGAAAAATTGCGCGCTGGTGGTTGCGGTATCCCAGCGTTCTATACCAAAACTGGCGTAGGCACTTTAGTTGCTGAAGGTAAAGAAGAAAAAGAATTCGATGGTGAGAAATACATCATGGAACGCTCGATCATTTCTGATATCTCGCTAGTGAAGGCATGGAAAGCCGATAAGTCCGGTAACTTGGTGTATCGCTATACAGCGCGTAACTTTAATCCAGTGGTCGCAATGGCTGGCAAGATTACCGTCGCTGAGGTCGAAGAGATTGTCGAGAACGGTCAACTGCATCCTGACGAGATCCATACACCAGGTATTTATGTACACCGCTTGGTGCTCCATAAAACTCCAGAGAAGCGCATTGAACAGCGCACTCTGACTGCAAAAGCTTAATTTAGGAAGATTGATATGCCTTGGACTAGAGACGAGATGGCAGCACGTGCTGCTAAAGAATTAAAAGACGGTTACTACGTAAACCTCGGTATTGGTATGCCGACTTTAGTGGCAAACCATGTGCCCAAAGATATGGAAGTGTGGCTTCAGTCAGAGAATGGTTTACTTGGTATTGGTCCATTCCCGACGGAGGAGACAATTGATGCTGATTTGATTAATGCAGGTAAGCAAACGATTACAACCTTGCCTGGCTCCTCTATTTTTTCATCTGCAGATTCATTCGGAATGATTCGTGGTGGAAAAATTAATATTGCGATCTTGGGCGCAATGCAAGTGAGTGAGCACGGTGACCTCGCTAACTGGATGATTCCAGGAAAAATGGTGAAGGGCATGGGCGGTGCAATGGATTTGGTTGCCGGCGTAAAACACGTTGTGGTATTGATGGAGCACGTGGCCAAGAAAAAAGACGGCACTGAAGAACTCAAAATTTTGCCTAAGTGCACCTTGCCTTTGACGGGTGTAGGTGTGATTAGTCAGATCATCACGGATCTCTGTGTTTTAGATATCACCCGCTCTGGATTGAACTTGGTTGAATTGGCTCCTGGCGTTACCAAAGAAGAAGTGATCGCCAAAACGGGTGCCCCTGTTGATACAACGGGTTTCTAACACCCATCATCATTTAATGGAATAATGGGCTCACCATGTCGGGCTCCCATCTATTCCACTCGAAGCCAGTAAAACCCCAGACAGCATCTGGGGTTGATCCTTCTTTACATGCACATAAAAAGGGGGATGCAAAGCATTCCCATAGTAAGGAAGTTTCTAATCAAAACTTACTGCTGATTGCCTTAATCCTGACCCTTGGATTTGCTGGGGTTGAAGGTGCTGCAGCGTATTTTGCAAATTCTCTAGCGCTGATCTCCGATGCGGGTCATATGGTGACCGATGCTGCCGCTTTAGGTTTAGCGCTCTTGGCACAAATTATTTCTCGCAGACCTCCTTCGCCAAAGCATTCCTTTGGTTTTGGTAGGGCAGAAGCGCTAGCCGCATTTGTCAATAGCATTGTGATGTTAGCTTTAGTTGCCTGGATTGTGGTGGAAGCAATTAGTCGCTTCTATGATCCGCATAAGGTCGATGGTTTAACAGTGACGGTTGTTGCGGCGATTGGTTTGCTGATGAATATCGTCGTGGCATGGGTGCTGTCACGCGATAAGAAGAGCGTCAATACTCGTGCCGCATTGGTGCACGTGATGGGTGACTTACTCGGCTCTATCGCAGCTTTAATAGCAGGTGTCGTCATTCAGTTGACCGGTTGGATGCCGATTGATGCAATCCTCTCTATTTTGGTCTCGCTACTTATTCTCAAGTCGACGATTTCCATTTTGCATGAGTCCTATCATTTCTTGATGGAAGGCGTACCACTGCATATTGATTATTTAGAGGTGGGCAAGGATCTAAAAAATATTCCAGGCGTGTTGGCTGTGCATGATTTGCATGTCTGGGAGATGACCCCTAGCTTTCCTGCCCTGATTGGCCATATTGAAATTGCTGACATCAAAGAGTGGCCCTCTATCATGGCTCGCATTAACACCATGCTGTTAGATAAACACGGCATTGATCACGTCACTCTGCAACCAGAAGAGTACAGTGAGTTACATGATCATGATCACGGAATTGATGATGCTCCAAGACAGGAGCAATCTAGTAATGTGTTTCATGAGGGTGATACCTTCTATGTGCAATGCTCTAGTGGAGAGTCTTCACACCGCATGGCTTATCACGCTTGGGGTAATCCTAGTAATCCCAAAGTATTGATGTGTGTGCATGGTCTAACAAGACGTGGCGCTGATTTCAAGACCTTGGCAAAGGCGATGTGCAAAGACTATTACGTAGTCTGTCCTGATGTGGTTGGTCGAGGCGACTCGGATCGCTTAAGTAATCCAATGCAATACGCAGTGCCTCAATATGTTGCTGATATTGCACAGCTTGTTAAAACCTTAGGTGTATCTCAGGTGGATTGGTTTGGTACCTCGATGGGAGGTTTGATCGGCATGGTCTATGCCGCCATGCCGACTTCACCCATTCGGAAGATGTTAATTAACGACGTTGGCCCAAAGATCGAGCCCGAAGCTATCAAGCGTTTAGGCTCTTATGTTGGTCAACCTTTTGCTTTTGCAAATCGTGCTGAAGCCCTTACTCGTTTAAATCAAATTTGCGCTTCTTTTGGTGAGCACACCCTTGAGGAGTGGGAGATCTATAACGGACCGATGCTGATTCAGCGTGATGGCATGTGGATCATGCACTACGATCCTAATATCTCTGTACCGTTTGCCTCAGTGAATCCCATCATGGCCAAAGCTGGTGAGATGGCGATGTGGCATGCCTTTAAGCAGATTCATATTCCAATGCTGATCGTACGCGGAGGGGATTCTGATCTTCTATCTGCAGCAACCGTTGCTGAGATGTGCAAAGTCAATCCATATGCCCGCAGTATTGAAATTCCTCATGTTGGTCATGCGCCAGCATTTGTAAAGCCAGAGCAGATCGCTTTAGCAAAAGAATTCTTTAGTTAATCTTTACAGCTCATTTTTGCCTATGGCAAACCTTCCTCTCAAACCCGAAAAGGCAGCCCTGTTTCAGGACGCCTGGTACGGCGAACCGGCAGAGTCCCACGCTGAAGGTGTAACGCAAATTCTGCAGTCTCTCAATTTAGATGAAGCTACTTTAGTTGCGGCAAACAATATTGCCCGCACCCATGGAAAAGACGCGCTCGCCAAGTTGATTGGAGAAGAATCTGCCAAACTCTTGATAGGCTATCGTGGATTACGGCAGGCACAAGCAAAGTTGGTACGCGAAGATGGTGGTTTGAGTGTTTCTGGACAAGAGGAGATGCTACGCAAAATGCTTTTGGCATTTGGCGATGACTTGCGGGTTGTGCTGATCTATCTTGCATCACGCCTGCAGACCCTGCGCTGGGTAACTCAGGAAAACATGGAGATGCCAAGCGCTTGGGCACAAGAGATTCTCAATATTGATGCGTCCTTAGCGAATCGACTAGGTATCTGGCAAATGAAGTGGGAGATGGAGGATCTTGCTTTTCGCGTTCTATCGCCGGTAGTCTATCGAGATATCGCCAAGATGCTGGATGCTAAACGTATTGAACGTCAAGCTTTTATCGAGCGAATCGTGCGTGAACTAAAACAAGAATTAAAGGGCGCTCATATTATTGGTGATGTATTGGGTAGACCAAAACATATCTACAGCATTTGGAGGAAGATGCAGGGCAAGTCCTTGGACTTTGCAAACCTCTATGATGTGAGAGCGTTTCGTGTACTGGTGGAAGACGTTAAAGCTTGTTATGCCGTTCTTGGAATTGTGCACAATGTCTGGCAACCTGTGCCTCGTGAGTTTGATGATTACATTGCTAGGCCTAAGCCTAACGGCTATCAATCTCTGCATACCGTAGTGATGAATGAAGATGGCACTGCATTTGAGATTCAAGTGCGTACCCATGAGATGCATCAACAGGCTGAATATGGTTTAGCAGCGCATTGGCGCTATAAAGAAGGCGCTTATGTGGGTATGGCGACACCACCTAATCCTACAAAGACGAATCAACCTAGTATTCATCATCAACCAGGCACCCATAGTGCAGAGGTCGCTTATGAGAGACAGATTGCTTGGGCAAGGCAGCTCATCTCCTGGAAAGAGGATGCTTGGGATCAACTCAAGCATCACGAGATCGATGATCATATTTATGTGCTTACACCATTAGGCAAGGTGATTTCTTTAGAGAAGGGTTCAACCCCTATCGACTTTGCTTATGCAGTTCATACCAACCTAGGGCATCGTTGTCGTGGAGCGCGCGTCGATGGCGCAATGGTTCCTTTAGAAACTGCTTTACAAAACGGGCAGACGGTAGAAATCATTGCCGTGAAGCATGGCGGCCCATCACGAGATTGGATTAGTCCCGATAAAAATTATGTGCGCTCTCAAAGAGCGCGTCAACGGGTGCGCGCTTGGTTTAATGCTCTTGATGATGAAGAGGCTGGTCAGATTGCAAAAGTAGCGGAGACTAAGTCTGAAGCGCCTATTGAAACCAAACCAGTTGCACCAGAAATTGTTTTGCGGAATAGCAGTCGTAAAACTGGACAAGGTGGCGATGTCTTGGTTGTGGGTGTGGATTCTTTGTTAACGCAACTTGCTCGTTGCTGTAGACCTGTGCCACCAGACTCGATTGCGGGTTTTGTCACCCAAGGTCGAGGTGTATCGATTCATCGGCGCTCATGTAAAACCTTTAGGGGGCTATTAGATAGAGCTCCAGAACGTGTGATTCAGACTGCTTGGACTGCTTCTGCCGCAGATCCAGAAGTCAGCTCAGATCAAAAGCGTGTCTTTCCAGCGGATTTAGTTGTGACCGGCTTGGATCGACCTGAATTGATGCGAGAGCTATTTGAGATTCTGACCCGCCAAGGCGTACATGTGACTGATCTACGCAAATCAGCCAAAAAAGGTCTAGCGCAGATCCTTTTAACGGTTGAGGTCAAGGATTCTGAGGTCTTGAGGGTGGTTCAAAATAGCCTAGAAGAGGTTAAAGGGGTCACCCAAGTGCGTCGCCGGTGATAAACTCTAGGGCTGTATAGGCTCGTAGCTCAGCTGGTTAGAGCACCACCTTGACATGGTGGGGGTCGTTGGTTCGAGTCCAATCGAGCCTACCAACGAATAATGACCCAAAAGGGGAAACCCAAGAGGCGCGGATGCCCCAAAGCTACCGCGCTTTCTTTTTAGGTTGATGTAGTGATGCTGAAGTTCAGTTAATAAGATGGAGTTGTTATGCCAGTAGTTACTCTGCCCGATGGATCAAAACGTGAGTTTGATGCTCCCGTTCGTATAGCGGATGTTGCCCAAAGCATCGGCAGTGGTCTTGCTAAAGCTGCTCTAGGCGGTATTGTTGACGGCAAGATGGTAGATACCAGCTTTGTTATCGATCAAGATAGTCAGCTCGCCATCATTACTGATAAGAGTCCTGAAGCACTAGAGATTGTTCGACACTCCACAGCTCACTTATTGGCTTACGCGGTTAAAGAATTATTTCCAGAAGCGCAAGTCACCATTGGTCCAGTTATCGAGAATGGTTTCTACTACGACTTCTCTTATCACCGCCCATTCACTCCAGATGACTTAGTAGCTCTTGAAAAGAAAATGACTGAGCTTGCTAAAAAAGATGAGCCAGTAGTGCGCAGTGTTTTGCCACGTGATGAAGCGGTGAAATTCTTCAAAGATCAAGGCGAACATTACAAAGCAGAAATCATTGCCAGCATTCCGCAAAATGAAGATGTATCACTTTATGCAGAAGGCAAGTTCACAGATTTATGTCGTGGCCCACACGTACCATCGACTGGCAAATTAAAAGTATTTAAGCTCATGAAGCTTGCTGGTGCTTACTGGCGTGGCGATAGTAAGAATGAGATGTTGCAGCGTATTTACGGCACTGCTTGGTTGCGTAAAGAAGACCAAGATGCGTATCTTCATATGCTGGAAGAGTCTGAAAAGCGTGATCATCGTCGTCTCGGTAAACAACTCGATTTATTCCACTTCCAAGAAGAAGCGCCTGGCCTCATTTTCTGGCATCCAAAAGGTTGGTCCATTTGGCAAGAGGTTGAGCAATACATGCGCCGCGTGTATCAGCAAGAAGGCTACCAAGAGGTCAAAGCCCCACAAATTTTGGATCGAGCGCTTTGGGAAAAATCCGGGCACTGGGAAAACTACAAAGAAAATATGTTTACGACGGAGTCGGAGAATCGTGCTTATGCATTAAAGCCGATGAACTGTCCTGGGCACGTCCAAATTTATAACTCTGGCTTACATAGTTATCGTGAGTTGCCATTACGTTTTGGTGAATTTGGTCAATGTCACCGCAATGAACCATCTGGTGCATTGCACGGTTTGATGCGTGTGCGTGGCTTTACTCAAGACGATGGTCATATTTTCTGTACCGAAGATCAGATTCAGTCTGAGGTTGCTCAGTTTGATAAAGCGGTGCGCGCTGTGTATCAAGATTTTGGTTTTACTGAAGTGGCTGTGAAATTAGCTTTGCGTCCTGCTAAGCGTGTTGGCGATGATGCGATTTGGGATAAAGCCGAAGAGGCGCTTCGTGGAGCCTTGAAGGCTTCTGGCCAAGAGTGGGAAGAATTGCCAGGTGAGGGTGCTTTTTATGGTCCAAAGATCGAATATCACCTCAAGGACTCTATTGGACGTACCTGGCAGTGCGGCACGATTCAGGTGGATTTCTCAATGCCGGCCCGTCTTGGGGCTGAATATGTGGCTGAGGACAATAGTCGCAAGACCCCGGTCATGCTCCATAGGGCAATTGTGGGCTCTTTAGAGCGTTTTATTGGCATTTTGATCGAAAATCATGCTGGAAACATGCCAGTTTGGCTAGCTCCGACCCAAGCTGTGGTCCTCAATATCTCTGGAAATTCTGCTGCATATGCACAACAAGTGCAGCAAATGCTGAAAAAACAAGGGTTTAGAGTTGAATCGGATTTGCGGAACGAGAAAATTACGTATAAAATACGCGAGCACGCATTACAGAAGATCCCATTTTTGCTGGTTGTAGGTGATAAAGAGTCTGAAAGTAATACGGTGGCCGTTCGTGCCCGTGGCGGAGTGGATTTAGGTGTAATGCCTATTGATGCCTTCGTTGCCCGACTCCAGCAGGATATATCCCAGAAAGTCGGACCCGAGCCTAGCTAGGGTTAGAACGGTTTTTATTGTTTTTTTAAAGGAATTAAGAAGATCGCTACTGAAAAATTGCAACGCATTAACCGGGAAATTACTGCTCCTGAAGTGCGTTTGATTGGAATTGATGGAGAGCCCATCGGTGTAGTTAAGTTGAGTGAAGCCTTGGCTGCAGCAGAAGAGAAAGAGACCGACCTGGTTGAAATTGCTCCAACAGCTGTACCACCTGTAGTCCGTATCATGGACTTCGGCAAATTCAAGTACCAAGAAGCGAAGCGGATGCATGAAGCTAAGCTGAAGCAAAAGGTGATTCAGGTGAAGGAAGTAAAATTCCGTCCCGGCACTGATGATGGTGACTACGGTGTGAAGCTACGCAATCTAATCCGCTTTTTGGAAGATGGCGATAAGACAAAGATTACGCTGCGGTTTCGGGGTCGTGAAATGGCCCACCAAGAAATCGGAGCAAGAATGTTGGAACGTTTGAAGTTGGACTTACAAGAGTTTGGCCAAGTTGAACAGTTTCCAAAAATGGAAGGCCGCCAGATGGTGATGGTATTGGCCCCCATTCGTAAGGCTAAGTAACTAGGTTCTACCTGGTTCTTATGTAGGGAGGCACCCTTTGTGATGAAGGTGCTGGCAGTCAGAAGTGCTTCTGGGTACAGGAAGAGTAACCGTCGGTTACCACCTATGTCGCACAAGTAGAAGAAGGGGTGCTTTATGCCCAAGATGAAGAGCAAGAGTAGCGCGAAGAAGCGCTTCACGGTTCGCGCAGGCGGAACGATCAAACGAGGTCAGGCTTTCAAACGCCACATCCTCACCAAGAAGACCACCAAGAACAAGCGTCATTTGCGTGGTTCCACAGAAGTTGCGAAAGCTGACGTTAAGTCAATTCGCTCCATGCTTCCTTACGCTTAACCTCAGACTAGATTAGGAGAATTCAATGCCAAGAGTCAAACGTGGGGTTACAGCAAGAGCCCGTCATAAGAAAATCACTGATGCCGCAACAGGTTACCGCGGCCGTCGTAAAAACGTATTCCGTATTGCTAAGCAAGCGGTTATGCGTGCTGGTCAATATGCTTATCGCGACCGTCGCAATAAGAAACGTGTATTCCGCGCTTTGTGGATTGCCCGTATCAATGCGGCAGTGCGTGAGCACAACATGACCTACAGCGTATTCATGAATGGTATGAAGAAAGCTGCAATCGAACTCGATCGCAAAGTGCTTTCTGATATGGCCATTGCTGACAAAGCGGCTTTTGCTGCTTTGGTTACACGGATCAAATCCGTAGTAAACGCTGCAGCTTAATTCTTAGTTTCTAAAAACTAAGCTGCAATGGTTTCTCTCGACCAAATTGTCGAGGATGCCAAACGTGATTTCTCTGGAGCTGCCGATTCGGCGGCTCTTGAGGACGCGAAAGCCAGGTATCTCGGTAAATCAGGTGTTCTCACTGAGCGTTTAAAAGCGCTTGGTGGAATGTCGCCTGAAGAGCGCAAGAGTGCTGGCGCCCAAATCAATCAAATCAAAACTCAAGTAGAAGCTGCCTTACAAGAGCGTCGCCAAGCTTTGGCGGATGCCGTATTGCTTCAGCGTTTGGCTGCCGAGTCTATTGACGTGTCCTTACCTGGGCGCGGTCAAGCAGTAGGCAGTTTGCATCCCGTAATGCGAACTTGGGAGCGTGTAGAGGAGATCTTTCGCTCCATTGGTTTTGATGTGGCGGATGGTCCTGAAATTGAAACCGATTGGTTTAATTTCACGGCCCTCAATAGCCCAGAAAATCATCCTGCACGTTCAATGCAGGACACCTTTTATATCGATGGTAAAGATGCTCATGAGAAGCCTTTGCTATTGCGCACCCACACTAGCCCGATTCAAGTTCGCTACGCGAGTGAGCATGTTAAAAAATATGCTCACTTAGATGTAATGCCGCCAATAAAAGTCATTGCACCTGGTAGAACCTATCGTGTCGATAGTGATGCAACGCATTCACCAATGTTCCACCAAGTTGAAGGTTTGTGGATTGCAGAAAGTGTTTCATTTGCAGATCTCAAAGGTGTGTATACCGACTTCTTGAGAACTTTTTTTGAAACCAATGAATTGCAAGTGCGTTTCCGTCCATCGTATTTTCCATTTACAGAGCCTTCTGCTGAAATCGATATGGCCTTTGGTAGCGGTAAGCTTGCCGGTCGCTGGTTAGAGATTTCTGGTGCAGGGCAGGTCCACCCCAATGTATTACGCAATATGGGTATTGATCCAGAGCGCTATACCGGCTTCGCTTTTGGCTCCGGTTTGGAGCGTTTAACAATGTTGCGTTATGGCGTAGATGATTTACGCCTCTTCTTTGAAAATGATTTGCGTTTCTTAGCGCAGTTCCCTGCATAAGAAAGTATAGATAAGTTATGCAATTTTCTGAATCTTGGCTCCGTCAGTATGTGAACCCATCACTCGATAGTGATGCCCTAGGTCACGCCATGACGATGGCGGGTTTAGAGGTAGAAGAGCAGCACTCAGTTGCGCCAGTATTTACGAAGATTGTGGTTGCGCAGATTCTGTCTGCTGAGCAACATCCCGATGCCGATCGCTTACGCGTATGTAAAGTTGATGCAGGCACTGGCCAGGAATTGCAAATTGTTTGCGGTGCCCCAAATGCGCGAGCCGGCATTAAGATTCCGTGCGCTTTAGTTGGCGCTGAGTTGCCACCAGCAGAGGCAGGCGGCAAACCCTTCATGATTAAAGTAGGTAAACTCCGTGGCGTAGAAAGCCAAGGCATGTTGTGCTCAGGTCGTGAACTCGGGCTTGGTGATGACCACGAAGGTATTTTGGAGTTACCAGCAGATGCACCGGTTGGTGAAGATATTCGTAAGTACTTAGATCTCGATGATCAAGTATTTGTGATTAAGTTGACTCCGAATAAAGCAGACTGCTTATCTCTCCTAGGTATGGCAAGAGAAGTATCTGCCATCACTGGCGCAGCGCTGTGTGCTCCCAAATGGAATACACCAGCAGCATCGATAGATGACAAGCGTAAAGTCTCGGTAGAGAGTAAAGAGCTCTGCGGTCGTTTTGCTGGTCGCGTCATTCGTGGTGTCAATCCACAAGCAAAAACCCCTGATTGGATCGTGAAGCGTTTATCACTCGCTGGGCAAAGAAGTATTTCTGCTTTAGTTGATCTCTCCAACTACGTTATGTTGGAGATGGGTCAACCAACCCATGTATTTGATATTGATCAGCTATCAGGCGATATTACTGTTCGTTGGGCTAAAGCTGGCGAAACTCTTGAGCTCCTCAATGGTCAAACTGTAACTCTCGTAGGCCCAGATTCTGCCGGCAAAGTACAAGAAGCGGGGGTAGTAGCAGACCAAAAAGGTCCGGTCGCTTTGGCGGGAATTATGGGTGGTAATCATTGCGCCGTGAGCGATGACACCAAAAACATATATGTAGAGGCGGCGTATTGGTTGCCTTCTGCTATTCAGGGTCGCGCACGCCGATTTAATTTCAGCACAGACGCTGCGCACCGCTTTGAGCGCGGCGTAGATCCTCAAAATACGGTTCATTGCCTCGAGTATCTGACTGCACTCATTCTTGAGGTTTGCGGCGGACAGGCTGGCCCTGTAGATGATCAGGTACTGAACGTACCAGAACGCAAGCCAGTCAAGATGCGTTTGGCAAGAGCGCAAAAAGTGATCGGTATTCCGCTAACTCAAGTAATCGTTGCCGACGTATTTAAGCGCCTTGGTTTTGAATTCAAGCAAGAGGGCGATGCATTTATTGTTACACCCCCAAGCTATCGCTTCGACATTGAAATCGAAGAAGATTTAATCGAAGAAGTCGCGCGTATGTACGGCTTTGAAAATATTCCCGACCTGCCTCCGGTAGCTTCACTGAAGATGAGCGCTAAGGCAGAGGCCAAACGTGGTATTCATTTATTGCGTCAGCGTCTAGCATTGCAAGGTTATCAAGAAGCGGTCAATTTTGGTTTTACCGATCTCGAAAGCGAACATCGTCTTGCTGGTGCCAAAGAACAAGACCTCATTAAGGTTCTCAACCCTATTGCCAATCAATACGCCGTGATGCGTAGCAATCTTTGGGGTGGTTTACTCTCCAATCTAAAGGCTAATTTGAACCGTGGAGCAGGGCGGGTACGCTTGTTTGAGACGGGCCGGGTATTCAGCCGTGATGCCAGTATTCAAGAGGCTGATGGCAAGGTTGCCGGTTTTCATCAACCTCAAAAGATTGGTGGTTTAGCTTACGGCTCTTTTGTTCCAGAACAATGGGCCAATGCAACTAGGGCAGTAGATTTCTTTGATGTGAAGGGTGATTTAGAGCGCGTCTTAGATCCTTTGCATTTTGTTACTGAGGCAGCCCTTCATCCTGCTTTGCATCCTGGTCGTAGCGCAAAGGTGTTGCTTACGGTTGGTAAGAATGTAATTGAAGTGGGTTGGATTGGTGAGTTGCACCCTGGTCTGCAACAGGCATACGAACTTCCACAAGCCCCAGTTCTGTTTGAGTTGGATTTAGAGCCGATTCGTGAACTTGGTTTACCAGCTCCAGAGGAGTTGAGCAAATTTCCTGCAGTACAGCGAGACTTAGCGGTCGTTGTGAAGCAAAGCGTTTCTGCTCAATCAATATTGGATGCCATGACATCCAGCAAACAAAATTTTGTAAGAGCCATCGAGCTCTTTGATGAATTTAAGCCAAAGGCTGGCTCAAGTAGCATGGCGGATGATGAGAAGAGTTTGGCGTTCCGGGTGACCTTATTAAATCCTCAAGAAACATTGCAAGACCCCCAAATTGATGCTGTTATGGCTGCTTTATTGGGTGCGGTAGAAAAAAAATGTGCGGCTCGCCTGCGCTAGGTTTACTATTACTGAAATACCAAAACAAATAGCTACAAAAGAGACTATTCATGAACGAAATACTTGCCAACGATACAGTGACCAAGAACGAACTCTCAGAGGCCCTCTTTGATCAAGTCGGTTTGAATAAGCGTGAAGCGAAAGATATGATTGATGCGTTTTTTGACCGCATTGGTCAATCACTCGAAGCGGGTACAGAAGTAAAAATTTCTGGTTTTGGTAATTTTCAGTTGCGCAATAAATCGGCTCGTCCTGGCCGAAATCCAAAGACAGGTCAAATGATTCCAATTGCTGCAAGACGAGTAGTGACATTTCATGCAAGTCAAAAGCTCAAAGATGTAGTGGAGTCACATGCTCGAGAAAACCGAGTTTGATGCTAGCTCGGCACTTCCGAGCTCTCAACTTCCCCCCATTCCTGCTAAGCGCTACTTCACTATTGGTGAGGTAGCAGATCTTTGTGGCGTACGTTCACATGTCCTTCGCTATTGGGAGCAAGAGTTCTCTCAGCTTAGTCCGCAGAAGCGCCGTGGCAATCGCCGTTACTACCAACATCATGAAGTGGTGTTAATTCGTAAAATTCGTGCGCTACTGTACGAAGAAGGATTTACCATCAGCGGCGCCAGAAATCGCCTTGATGAAGCGCGCGGTGAACTCCGTTTGCGTGATGAACTGCAAGCAGTTCTGCAAATTCTATCTAAATAGATACTGATACAATTTTGTCTTTCGTCGGGGCGTAGCGCAGCCTGGTAGCGTACATGCATGGGGTGCATGTGGTCGGAGGTTCAAATCCTCTCGCCCCGACCATTCGTTTTAGTGTTGTTTTAGTGTTTTAATTTATTCAATATGAATACATCCAGCCCCAACTCTCAAAATCACAATAGAACCCTGTACTTCGGTTTGGATATTCCATTTTTGGATCATCTAGGGGTAGTGCCTGAATTTGCCGAAGCGGGTAAAGTCAGGATTAGCTATACCGTGAAGCCGGAGCACACCAATAGCTTCCATGTGGCCCAAGGGGGCCTCATTATGACTCTCTTAGATTTTGCAATGGGTGCTGCAGCACGTACAGCCTCAAACCATCAATTAGGGGCTATCACGATCGACATGACTACGAGTTTTTTGCGTCCCAGCACTGGCAAGATAGTGGTGGAGGGCACCTTATTGAAGGCTGGAAAATCGATTAATTACTGCGAAGCCGTGGCGTTGAATGAGGCGGGTGAGATCACCGCTAAGGCCAGCGGTACATTTATGCTCAGGAGATAACCATCCTAAAATATTAATAATAGTATTTATAATGATTATGTATATTCAATCATTATTATCAATATAAACCCTTGATAAATAAAGGTTTATATCTATTATTAATCGATATTGAGTTATTGATTAATTCATCTATATAATGAACTCTTGAAATACATTATCAATTAGATATTTCTAATCACCTATTATTCGGAGAAACCCATAGATGTCTTCTTATAAAGAACTCTTAGCTCAACGTGAGCAATTAGATAAACAGATTAAAGAAGCAATTGCCCGTGAAAAGGCAGATGGCATCACAAAAGCAAAGCTGATTATTGAGCAATATAACTTGTCTGCATCTGACCTATTTAGCCGTAAGGCCGGCGGTAAAAGTGCTGGTGGCAAGGTAGCCCCTAAATACCGTAACCCTTCAAGCGGTGAAACTTGGACTGGTCGTGGTAAGGCACCTAAGTGGATTGAGGGCAGGGATCGTAGTAGCTACTTAATCTAAGTTACTGAATTTCAAGTTAAAAAGGCCGCAGATGCGGCCTTTTTATTAATGCCAGCTCAGGCACACTTCCTTGAAAGAGCCTCCAGAAAAAGCGGCTCCAGGAGATCATGGCGGCTACCCTGAGATAGGCTGCTATCCACATCAGAATTGGTAGCAGGATAAGCAATAATGAGGGGATTAAGGTCAATCAGGCCATTTTCCAGCTCTTCTTTAATGCTTTCAGTGAGCTGAGGCCTATTTCCATGGTTTTCATCTGCTAAGGCAACAACGCCTGGGTGAAGCTTAATAAAACCTTCATCTACTAGTATAGGTATACGCTGTGTGTCCTTGTTTTTACTCAGATAATGGATTAAATGAACCTGCTCCACGGGGGGTATCAGGGCATCCAAGAAGATCAAATCTGGGGCAATTGAAACAGCCTTCATTAAGCCCTCCAGGCTGTCGACAGCCACTTCCATTTCAACTTTGAGTTGCCAGTCTTGGATCGAACTCAATAACTCTTCGCTATTTTCAGTTCTTCTAAAGATGCCCATGGCCACGCAGTTTTGGGTTGTTTTTTGCCGCATAGCCCGTTTTCTTCTCAAAAGTTGCTGTTCGAGGGAACTGGCAAGAATGCGGCGGTGGCCTCCCCGGGTTTTCCAGGCAATTAATTCACCTAATTCCACCATTTTTTGGACGGTTCCAAGAGACACCTGTAAGACTTTGGCGCTTTGTCTGGTGCTGAGATATTCCATTTCTGGCGTAATTGCTTTCATATTCTCCTTAATTTCATTAATTCACCTGAAGATTTAGAGAATAAAAATCAAATCAATTTCAATCTGTCCGTAATTATTGAAAGCAAAGTAGGAAAGTTCTTATTCATGGCTGGTTTATAGGGAGATACCCCCAAAACCCGATAAATCAGGGAAAGTCCTTTATAGGGCAATGGTCACTCGTGGTAAATTACTGTTGTAGTAACAGTATTTGCACAGATCAATTCGTGAAGCGGTGTAGCCGTATAACGAATGGTTATAACCACAGTTTTTATTCGGGAAACCCGATGAAAGGTGAGCATCATGATGCAGGACCAAAGAGATAATTCCTATCTCTTCGGCGGAAACGCCCCCTATGTAGAAGAGCTCTACGAATCCTACTTGCACGATCCAACTTCTGTTGCTGATCATTGGCGAGATTATTTTGATAACGTAAAACAAGTCCCTGCGGTCGATGGCTCATCTCGAACTGACATTGCGCACGGACCGATTGTTGCGTCATTTGCTGAGCGCGCTAAGCAAGGCCCGATTAGAACAATTTCTGATTCGGCTGACTCTGAAATGGGACGCAAGCGTGTTGCAGTTCAACAGCTTATTGCGGCGTATCGTAACGTCGGCAATCGCTGGGCTGATATAGATCCCTTAAAGCGGACAGAACGCCAGGACATTCCTGAGCTAGATCCTGCTTTCTATGGCTTTACCGATGGCGATATGGATATCGTCTTTAACACCAGTAATACCTTCTTCGGTAAAACCGAAATGACCTTGCGCGATTTACTGCAAGCGTTGCGCGAAACCTATTGCGGCAAGATCGGCGCCGAGTATATGTTTATTGCCGATCAAAAGATTAAGAAGTGGTGGCAAGAGAAGTTGGAGTCTATTCGCTCAAAGCCAGCATTTAACGTAGAGAAAAAGCGTCAAATATTAGACCGCATTACAGCTGCAGAGGGCTTAGAGCGTTACCTTCAAGCAAAGTATGTAGGTCAAAAGCGCTTCTCTCTAGAGGGTGGTGAAAGTTTCATCGCCTGTATGGATGAACTTATTCATGGCGCAGGTGCCAAGGGAGTTCAAGAGATTGTGATTGGTATGGCTCACCGCGGCCGTCTCAACGTATTGGTCAATACGTTGGGCAAAATGCCAAAAGACTTGTTTGCAGAGTTTGAGCACAAAGGCCCTGAGACTTTGCCTGCAGGCGATGTCAAATATCACCAAGGTTTCTCAAGTGATATTTCTACCCCAACAGGTCCAGTCCACGTTTCTTTGGCATTTAATCCTTCTCATCTAGAGATTGTGAATCCTGTAGTGGAAGGTTCAGCGCGCGCTCGTATGGATCGTCGTGGAGATCTTTTAGGTCAGCAGGTACTTCCTGTTTTGGTGCATGGCGATGCTGCAATCGCTGGTCAAGGTGTCATGCAAGAAACTTTAGCAATGGCTGAAGTGCGCGGTTATTCGACTGGCGGCACAGTTCACATTGTGATCAATAACCAAATTGGCTTTACAACGTCAGATCCGCGCGATTTGCGTTCCAGTTTGTACTGTACGGACATCATGAAGATTATCGATGCTCCGGTATTGCATGTAAACGGTGATGATCCTGAAGCAGTGGTATTGGCAACACAGTTAGCGATCGAGTTCCGTACACAGTTTCATAAAGATGTGGCGATTGATATTGTTTGCTTCAGAAAACTCGGTCATAACGAGCAAGATACTCCCTCGATGACTCAGCCTTTAATGTACAAAATTATTGCTGCACATCCAGGCACTCGCAAACTCTTTAGTGATAAGTTAGAAGCAGAGGGATCCTTGCCTGCTGGCACAGGAGACCAGATGGTCAAGGACTACCGAGCTGCTATGGATGCTGGTATTCAGACTTCTGACCCTGTTCTGAGTAATTACAAGGGTAAGTTCTCAGTGGACTGGTCTCCGTTTTTGAATAAAAAATGGACGGATGAGGCTGATACAGCCATCCCGTTGACGGAATGGAAGCGCTTGGCTGAGCGCATCTCGACTCCACGTGAAGATTTCAAGGTACATCCTTTAGTTGAGAAGGTATTGAACGATCGCGCAGCAATGGGTCGTGGCGAAACCAATATTGACTGGGGTATGGGCGAGCACATGGCTTTTGCATCATTGGTCGCCAGTGGTTATCCAGTTCGCCTATCTGGTGAAGATAGTGGTCGCGGAACCTTTACCCATCGTCATGCAGTTCTGCACAATCAAAATCGCGAGAAGTGGGATACCGGTGTTTATATTCCATTGCGCCATGTTGCAAAAGATCAAGCACCATTCCTCGTGATTGACTCGATCCTCTCTGAAGAGGCCGTTCTTGGTTTTGAATATGGCTATGCTTCAGCTGAACCCAATACGCTGACCATCTGGGAAGCTCAATTCGGCGACTTTGCGAACGGTGCTCAAGTAGTGATCGATCAGTTTATTGCCTCGGGTGAGGTAAAGTGGGGCCGTGCTAACGGCTTGGTCATGATGTTGCCGCACGGTTATGAAGGCCAGGGCCCAGAGCATTCCTCTGCACGTCTTGAGCGCTTTATGCAACTGTGCGCTGACACCAACATGCAAGTGATTCAGCCAACAACCGCATCACAGATCTTTCACGTATTGCGTCGCCAGATGATTCGTCAGTTCCGCAAACCACTGATCTTGATGACCCCTAAATCATTGCTGCGTAATAAAGAAGCTGCATCACCATTGTCTGAGTTCACTAAAGGTGGCTTCCAGACAATTTTAGGTGAGCGTGATAGCACAATCGATGCTAAGCAGGTAACGCGTTTAATTATGTGCTCAGGCAAGGTGTATTACGACTTAGTGAAGCAACGCACTGAGAAGAAAGCCATAGACACAGCAATCATTCGCTTGGAGCAACTATATCCATTCCCGCACAAAGCATTGACTGCTGAGTTGAAGAAATATCCAAAATTGGAAGAGGTTGTTTGGTGTCAAGACGAGCCACAAAACCAGGGTGCATGGTTCTTCGTTCAACACAATATCTTGGAAAACATGTCTGACGGCATGAAGCTGGCTTATTCAGGCCGTCCTGCATCTGCTTCACCTGCTTGCGGATATGCGCATCTCCACCAAGAACAGCAAAAATCTCTTCTGAATGCGGCTTTTGCCAAATTAAAGGGTTATGTGATCACGAAATAATCGTCTTCATTACTCAACATACATACAAATAAACAGGATTAATCATGGCTATTTTTGAAGTTAAAGTTCCACAACTCTCCGAATCAGTTGCTGAAGCAACTTTATTGCAATGGAAAAAGAAGGTCGGTGATGCAGTCGGTCAAGACGAAATCTTGATTGAAATCGAAACTGACAAAGTGGTTCTCGAAGTTCCAGCACCATCTGCTGGTGTATTAACAGAAATCATCGTTGCGGATGGGGGTACTGTTGTTGCTGAACAGTTGATTGCTAAGATTGATAGCACTGCAGTAGCTACTGCTGCTCCTGCCGCTGCTGCAGCACCTGCTGCCGCACCCGTCGCTCCTGCAAAAGCGGCGGCTCCAGCCCCTGCGAAATCTTCTGGTGCAGCCGCCTCACCTTCAGCCGCAAAAATTCTTGCTGAGAAAAACGTCGACGCTGGTCAAGTTGCGGGTTCTGGACGTGATGGCCGCATCACTAAAGGCGATGCCTTGAATGCTTCTGCAGGTGGCGCTAAGTCTGCTGCGTTGCCAAGTGCACAAATTCCAATGGGTGATCGTCCAGAAGAGCGCGTTCCAATGAGTCGCTTGCGTGCTCGTATTGCGGAGCGTTTGCTGGAGTCACAAGCAAACAATGCCATCTTGACTACCTTCAATGAAGTCAATATGGGTCCAGTGATTGCATTGCGTAATAAATACAAAGATCAGTTTGAAAAGACTCATGGCGTGAAATTAGGCTTTATGTCTTTCTTTGTCAAAGCAGCTACTCATGCTTTAAAGAAATTCCCACTCCTCAATGCTTCGGTTGATGGCAATGACATCGTTTATCACGGTTACTTTGATATCGGTATTGCCGTAAGCTCACCACGTGGCTTGGTAGTGCCAATTTTGCGTGACGTTGACCAGATGAACTTGGCTGATATCGAGAAGAAGATTGCTGAGTTTGGTGCCAAAGCTCGTGAAGGTAAATTGTCAATTGAAGAATTGACTGGTGGCACATTCTCCATCTCTAACGGTGGAGTATTCGGCTCAATGCTCTCCACACCAATCATTAATCCTCCTCAATCAGCGATTCTTGGTATTCATGCAACTAAAGACCGCGCTGTAGTAGAGAATGGTCAAGTGGTGGTTCGCCCAATCAACTACTTAGCTTTGTCTTATGACCACCGCATCATTGATGGCCGTGAGGCTGTGCTTGGTTTGGTTGCGATGAAGGATGCTTTAGAAGATCCTTCACGTCTTCTCCTTGATTTGTAAAAGGGAAGATCATGAGCCAAGCTTTTGATGTACTCGTAATCGGCGGTGGCCCTGGTGGCTACATCGCCGCTATTCGTGCAGCGCAACTCGGTTTCAAGGTTGCCTGCGCAGAATCCAATGCCTATGATGATCCTAAAGGCGAGCCACGCTTAGGCGGCACTTGCTTGAATGTGGGTTGCATTCCATCTAAAGCCTTGTTGGCCTCTTCCGAAGAATTCGAGAAGATCGGTCATCACGCTGCTGATCACGGCATCAAAGTTGGCTCTGTCAGCATTGATTCTAAGAAGATGGTTTCTCGTAAAGATGACATCGTGACGAAGATGACTGGTGGGATTCAGTATCTATTCCGTAAGAACAAAATCACTTTGCTCAAAGGACATGCTTCGTTCGAAGGTAAGGGTGCTGATGGCTATCAAGTGAAAATTGATGGCAAGGATAAAGAGACCGTTTCTGCAAAGAACGTGATTATTGCCACTGGATCTAAAGCGCGTCACTTACCAGGTCTGCCAGTAGACAACGTCTTAATTTGTGATAACGAAGGTGCCTTGAAGTTTGATTCAGTGCCTAAGAAATTAGGTGTGATTGGTGCTGGCGTGATCGGTCTTGAACTCGGTTCTGTGTGGCGTCGCCTTGGATCAGAAGTGACTGTACTTGAGGCCTTACCTTCTTTCTTGGCTGCATGTGATGTGGGTATTGCCAAAGAAGCACAAAAGCTTTTTTTGAAGCAAGGCCTAAATATCAATATGGGCGTGAAGATCGGTGAAGTCAAAGCGGATAAGAAGGGTGTAGTGGTCAATTACACCGATAGCGCTGGTAAAGCTGCCAAATTGGAATGCGATCGCTTGATCGTATCTGTTGGTCGCGTACCAAACACCGATAAATTGGGTTTAGATAAGATTGGCCTCAAAGTGGATGAGCGTGGCTTTATTCCCATTGATGATCACACTTGCGCTACGTCAGCACCAGGCGTATACGCCGTAGGTGACGTTGTGCGTGGACCCATGTTGGCACATAAAGCAGAAGACGAAGGCGTTCTGGTTGCTGAAGTGATTGCAGGCCAAAAACCCCACATTGATTACAACTGTATTCCTTGGGTGATCTACACCGATCCTGAAATTGCTTGGGTTGGTAAAACAGAGCAAGCGCTCAAAGAGGCAGGTGTTGCTTATAAAGCAGGTCAATTTCCATTTGCAGCAAATGGTCGTGCATTAGGCATGGGCCGCGCCGATGGTTTTGTCAAAGTATTAGCCGATGCAAAAACTGATGAGATTCTCGGAGTGCACATCATTGGACCAAATGCTTCTGACTTAATTGCTGAAGCTGCTGTCGCAATGGAATTTAAAGCAGCAGCAGAAGATATTGCACGTATCTGCCATCCGCATCCAAGTTTGTCAGAAGTGATGCGTGAAGCAGCATTGGCGACAGATCAACGTGCACTCAATATGTAATTGAAAACCATTGAGTATTACCATCAAGAGTTAAAGGCGCGCGGGTATCAAAGCGATCCCGCGCAGCTTCGCGCTGTAGAGCGTTTACAGCAGTGCGAAGATGAGTGGATTGCCTATAAAGAAATCCGCAGTAATAACCTCAAAAAAGCGCTTTTTAAGCCTGACCTGCCACAAGGGCTCTATCTTTGGGGCGGAGTAGGGCGTGGCAAATCATTCTTAATGGACTGCTTTTATGCAGCCTCGCCGTTAGAGAAAAAGATCCGCATTCATTTTCATGAATTCATGCGAGAAGTGCATCGTGAGCTTCATGAGTTATCAGGCTTATCCGATCCTTTAGATGAGTTAGCAAAGCGTATTTCAAATCGCTATCGCCTGATTTGTTTTGATGAGTTTCATATTAACGACATCGCTGATGCGATGATTTTGTACCGCTTGCTTAATGCCCTCTTTGAGGACCGCGTGCAATTTATCATGACATCGAACTACCGACCAGATCAGCTGTATCCAAATGGTTTGCATCGTGACCGTTTGCTGCCTGCCATCAAACTGCTCGAAGAAAAGTTGGAGGTGTTGAACGTTGATGCAGGTAATGATTACCGCCGCGTACAAATGGCGCAGGTTGAGGCCTATTTAACCCCAGTCAATGCAGAGACGCAGACCATCCTCGGACAAATGTTTCAGACCTTGATTGGTAATCAAAGAGAAAAACGTAATCCCGTGTTGAATATTGAATCTCGTGAGTTACGGCCATTACATATGGCTGATGGTGTCGTATGGTTTGATTTTCAAACGCTGTGTTGTGGGCCACGTTCACAAAATGACTACCTAGAGATTGCCAATCAGTTTCATACGGTGATTTTGTCAGGCGTGCCTTATATGCCCCCCAGAATGACCAATGAAGCAAGGCGCTTCATTTGGCTCATTGATGTCCTGTATGACCACAAAATCAAGCTGATCATGTCTGCCGAGGTCTCGGCACCAGATTTATATACCGAAGGTCAAATTACCGCTGAATTCTCTAGAACGGTATCCCGCTTGATTGAGATGCAGTCGCGAGACTACCTTGATGCGCCTCGCCGGGTAATTGATACCAGCTTGACCTAAAATAGGGTCATGAGCAGCCTTTCCAGCCTAAATGCCGATTTACATTGCCACTCTGTGGTCTCTGATGGCACCTTAACGCCTGAAGCATTAGCCGAACGCGCTAAGGCGAATGGTGTCAATTTATGGGCACTCACCGATCACGATGAGTTGGGTGGACAACAGCGTGCCAAGATTGCAGCCAGTGCACTCAATATGGATTACTTGGCTGGAGTAGAAATCTCAGTGACTTGGATGGGGCAAACGATTCATATTGTTGGCCTTGGCATTGACGCTGATCACATGGGCATTATTGAGGGCTTGCGCCGTACGCGTGATGGGCGTGGTAATCGTGCCAAGATGATGGCCGAGCAATTACTTAAGGTGGGAATACCTGGAGCTTATGAGGGTGCTTTGCAATACGCGGGCAATCACGAGCTTATTTCTAGAACACACTTTGCGCGCTTTTTAGTCGAGCAGGGCATTTGTAAAGATACTGAGCATGTCTTTAAAAACTATTTAGTTGAAGATAAGCCGGGTTACGTACCCCATATGTGGGCTAAGCTAGATGACGCGGTAGCTTGGATTAAGGCTGCGGGTGGCGTGGCAGTCATTGCCCATCCAGGCCGTTACAACTTGAATGCCATGCAAATGGACGAGTTGTATAAGCACTTTAAAGATATAGGCGGCCTAGGAATTGAGGTGGTTACTGGTAGCCATAGCCCTGATCAATATCAAACCTATGGGAAGATTGCCCAGCAATATGGATTCTTAGCTTCTCGTGGATCAGATTTTCATGATCCTGATGAAAGTCATATTGACTTAGGTACATTGCCTCATTTGCCAGATCACTTGACTCCTGTTTGGTCTGTCTTTCATTAATTTAACTTCACGATAAAGATAAAGAAAAACGATGTTTGCTGAACGTGTTCTATCCGGTATGCGCCCCACGGGCAATTTACACCTTGGGCATTACCACGGTGTATTAAAGAATTGGGTGCGCTTGCAATCTGAATATCCTTGCTTTTTCTTTGTTGCGGATTGGCATGCCTTAACAACTCACTATGAAACTCCAGATGTGATCGAGCAGTCTGTTTGGGATATGGTGATTGATTGGTTGGCTGCTGGCGTAGATCCTAATCAAGCGACTTTATTCATCCAGAGTAAGGTGCCTGAGCATGCAGAACTATTCTTATTACTCTCTATGGGTACCCCTTTGGGATGGTTAGAGCGTGTTCCAACCTATAAAGATCAGATCGAAAAGCTCAAAGAGAAAGATCTGCAAACTTATGGCTTTTTGGGCTACCCATTGCTGCAGGCGGCCGATATATTGATCTATCGCGCTCAGCACGTGCCTGTGGGTGAAGATCAGGTTCCTCATGTAGAAATGACCCGCGAAGTAGCGCGTCGCTTTAACTATCTTTATGGTCGTGAACCAGGATTTGAAGAGAAGGCGCTCGAAGCAGTCAAAAAATTAGGCAGTAAGCGCGCCAAGATGTATCTCGAATTACGCGTTGCATATCAAGAGCGTGGTGATGATGAGGCCTTAGAGCAGGCTAAAGCGCTATTACAAGAAGCGCAAAGTTTATCGATGGCTGATCGCGAGAGACTCTTTGGTTTCTTAGAGGGCGCACGCAAAATTATTCTGCCAGAACCACAGGCTTTATTAACCTCTGCATCCCGTATGCCAGGGATTGATGGTCAAAAAATGTCGAAGTCTTATGGCAACACGATTAGCGTGCGAGAGTTGCCTGAGGATGTGATTAAAAAGATTAGAACCATGCCAACAGATCCAGCGCGCGTTCGCAGAACCGATGCTGGAGACCCAGCCCGTTGCCCAGTATGGCAATTACATAGCGTTTATTCCAATGAAGAGACTAAGCAATGGGTGGACAAGGGTTGCAAGTCTGCTGGCATAGGATGTCTTGAATGCAAACAGCCAGTGATCGATGCGATTTTGGCTGAGCAACAGCCGATGTTTGAGCGTGCACAAAAGTATTTAGATGATCCAAGTCTATTGCGTTCGATCATTGCTGATGGTTGCGACAAGGCCCGCAAGGTTGCTCAAGAAACCATGCGTGAGGTCCGCGAAGCGATGGGCCTAGCTTACGATTAAGATTTTCATTGCTTGCGATGCATGATGCTCAACTGAACGCTTCACCTTGGGTGAGGCGTTTTGCAACTCAAATTCCTAAAGGCGGTTTGGTGCTCGATTTGGCATGCGGCGCAGGTCGCCACGCTATTTTCTTGGCTGATTTGGGCTATTCTGTTTTAGCTGTTGATCAAGATGTGAGTCTGATTGAACAAAATACAAATTCGTTGATTACAAGTAAGGCGACGAATTTAGAGTTGGATGACTGGCCTTTAGATGGACTGGAATTTAGTGGGATTGTGGTCACAAACTATCTTTATCGACCCCATTGGGATCAACTACCCAAAATGCTGGCCAAAGGAGGGGTTCTCATCTATGAAACCTTCGCCCAAGGCAATGCCCAATTCGGCAAACCGTCCAACCCGAATTTCCTCTTAAATCCTGGGGAATTACTGAATTTAGCAGCTCGCCATGCCCTAAAAGTCCTTGCCTACGAGGATCTTTATGTAGATGAACCCAAACCAGCCATGGTTCAGCGCCTATGTGCCTTAAAAGAACGGTGAAATAGGCGCATTCCGTTACAATTTCAGGGTTAAGACAGCTAAAAATCGGTATACATTCGGTGACAAATACAGCTCATTCCAAAGGTAGTAAAAAGACCCTTTCTGGCAGCATGCCAGCCATTGTTACGCCGATGTTTGACGATGGCAGTTTAGATTTCGGCAGTCTTAAATCTTTATTGGATTGGCATGTATCTGAAGGTACGGATGGCATCGTTATTGTTGGCACTAGTGGTGAATCACCGACGGTTTCTGTTGAAGAGCATTGCGAACTGATTCGTGTAACCGTAGAACATCTTGCAGGGCGTATTCCAGTAATTGCTGGCACCGGTGGAAACTCTACTGCAGAAGCCATTGAGCTTACTGAATTTGCTAAAAAGGTTGGCGCTGATGCCAGTCTGCAAGTAGTTCCCTACTACAACAAGCCAACGCAAGAGGGTATGTATGCACACTTCAAAAAAATTGCTGAATCTGTAGATCTCCCAGTCATTTTATATAACGTACCAGGACGCACTGTTGCTGATCTTTCGGGTGATACTGTGGTCCGTCTGGCCGCTGTACCCGGTGTGATCGGGATTAAAGATGCGACTGGCAGCCTAGAGCGTGGCACTTTGTTAATCAATGATCTGAAGCGTGCCGGGCATCATGATTTTTCAGTATTCTCTGGTGATGATTTAACTGCAGCAATGCTGATGTTGATGGGTGGCAAGGGCAATATTTCGGTTACCGCCAATGTGGCGCCACGCCTCATGCATGAGCTATGCGTTGCAGCGATGTCAGATGATGTTAAAAGAGCGCGTGAGATTCAATATCAATTGATCGCCGTACATAAAGCGATGTTTACTGAAGCCAACCCAATTCCCGTCAAATGGGCTCTTCATGAGATGGGCAAGATTACCGCGGGTATTCGCTTACCCTTAACCCCTTTGAGTACCTCACTAAGAGAGCCATTGAAGGCAGCATTAAAACAGGCTAACTTACTATGATGAATGTGTCTTTGCTATTTCGCCGATGCTTATCGGTATTGGCGTTGTTAACGGCTGCCCTAGCTTTAACGTCTTGTAAATCAGTTACTAGCAGTGATACGGTTGACTATAAGAGTTCTGGTGCAGTTCGTGGCCCCAACTTGTCATACCCACCCGATTTAATTACCGCTCAAGCTGACCGTCGTTATATCGTGCAAGACGGTACGGCCACCATGTCTGAGTACAACGCTGCTGTTAAAAAATCAGCGCAAATGCGAAGCAATGTGATGACGGGTATCCCAGGTATGCGTATCGCCAAAGATGGTGAGCGTAGGTGGCTTGTGGTTGAAAAGCCAGCTCCAGAACTTTACCCACAAGTAAAAGATTTTTGGCAGGAGAATGGTTTCTTGTTAGTTGTTGATTCACCTTCAACAGGCATCATGGAAACTGACTGGGCGGAGAATCGCGCCAAAATTGCACAAGACTGGATTCGCTCGACTATTGGTGGTGCAATTGATTCTCTATACGATACCGGTGAGCGAGATAAATATAAAACTCGCTTAGAGGTTGTTAAGCCTGGTGAAACCGAGATTTATATTACACAACGCGGTGCAATTGAAAAGTGTGTGACGGATACTACTGGCGCCTGTCTTTCAACTATTTGGACTCCGAGACCGAATGACCCAGAGTTAGAGGCTGTCTTTTTGGCGCGTTTGATGGAGCGCCTTGGTATGACTCAGGAACAGGCCAAAGCAATGGTTGCCGCTCCTTTGGGTCCTAAGACCCCTAAGGCGAAGTTTGTTCAAGAGGGTAATAACAAAGGCTTTATTGAACTTAGTGCTGGCTTTGATCGTTCTTGGCGTGATGTAGGCTTAGCCCTAGACCGCTCTAACTTTACGGTGGAAGATCGCAACCGCTCACAGGGCGTATATTTCGTGCGCTATGTAAATGCGAAGGATGTAGGTGATTCGAAAGGCTTTTTCTCTAATCTCTTTAGCAGCAAAGACGACTCAAAGCTTCAAGCTAAGAAATATCAAGTTATTGTGAAGAGCACTGGAGAAAATTCTGCGAATGTCTACGTTCAAGATGCTGATGGCAAGCCTGAAAATACTCCGGCTGGCTTCCAGTTGCTAACCTTGCTGACTGAGCAATTAACCAAGTAATTAATCAAAGTTTAAAAAATACAAGCTCAGATACTAATTGAGCCCAATAAAAAAGCCGCCTTGCAGCGGCTTTTTTTCTTCAAGAAGAAGATTACTTCTTAGCGTCAGCAGCAGGAGCAGCTGGAGCGGCAGCAGGAGCAGCAGCAGGAGCTTCAGCAGCAGGAGCTGCAGGAGCAGCAGCAGGAGCTTCAGCAGGCTTTGCTTCTTCTTTTTTACCGCAAGCGGCCAAAGCGATAGCTAACATTGCAGCGAATACGAGTGACTTCTTCATTTGTAATTTCCTCTAAAAAAATTAAACACCAATTATCGATAATTGTTGTGGGAAGAACCGAGGGCAAATCCCTAGGTAGTTTCCTGTAATTATTATAGCCACACCTGTCCTAGTGTTCGAAAATTAGCCAGCCAGCACAATAGGCTTCATAAAGACTTGTTTTGCCGATATTTTTTAGCTTTTTGGTTTGCAATCTTTTGGCGGCCGACAAAGTACCCCAGGCTGAAGTCACATCCGCCTTTTGACCTTTGCTGACATTGTCTCCGTTGCAAAAAACTTGCCTTCCAAGGCTCAAAATACGGGTTTGAGGGCTGGGAATAAGGACTTTATTGGCCAAAGTCTTGAGGAATTGGTTAGGGTTGAGAGGGTTCTTGGGCCCATCAAAATACGCCTGTTGTTTGGGTTCAGAGAGGTAGGCAGTGATGCCGGGTAAAAAGCCATCAATGCGATCTAACTTCAACTTCCCTAATTGTTCATGCAACTGCTTAATGAGCTCTTCTGGGAGTTGTTCGGCTGCTGCTGTTGCAGCTTGCTTGGGGTCCGCAAATTTACGCTCTAACTCCGGCATATCTTCTAAGGATTCAGCAAGTCGCCACAAACCTTCTTGTAGTAATTCTCTAAGGCTAGGAGATCGAAATCCAACTGACCAGGTTTGACAGCCTGGATCTAAAGCAACCCCATCATGTGCAATATGTGGTGGCAAATAGAGCATATCGCCTGGCTCTAGAACCCATTCTTGCTCGCATTGAAACTTCTGCAAAATCTTCAGTGGTAGATTAGGGTTAAGGCTTAAATCTTTTTGCTTGGAAATACGCCACTGTCTTCTGCCAGACATTTGAATCAAGAACACATCATAAGAGTCAAAGTGTGGACCGACGCCACCACCAATACCCGCTACGCTAATCATCAGATCATCCAAGCGGGCATCTGGAGTAAACCGAAACCAAGACAAAATCTTTGCGGCAGCAGGGTGATGCGCTTCCATCCCTTGCAGTAATAAAGTCCAATCTGGTTTATCTACTTTCGGGATGGATTTTTTCTGGAAGGGTCCTTGCTCAAAACGCCAAGGCTTTGATTGAATGAGGCGAGATTCCACTTCATCTTGGTTGGCAAACTGGACCAGCTGATCGAAAGAAATCGGGCTATCTAGGCGCTCCTGCTGTTGGGCAGAAAGTGCAAAGGCAGGAATGGCTCCTCGAATCAGCAAGGGCTTTTTATGCCAATACCGCTTCATAAACTGTTCGGGGCTAATTCCCCCAAAAAGAGCCCAGGACTCGTTTAAAGGCAGGTTTTGAGGTGCCTGGGGCGGTTGATAAGGCTTGCTCAAGTAAAATGAAGTCATAAAGTAAAGGCTAGTGTTAACTCATTAAAAACGAATGTACGACAAATTGCGCATGAAGATTGAAAAAAATACTATCGTATCCCTTCGATATAAATTAACCGATGCACAAAATAATGTCATCGAGGAACCAGATTCTCCGATGGTATACCTGCACGGTGGATATGAAGGTACTTTCCCCAAAATTGAGTCTTTGCTAGATGGTCAAGATGTTGGCTACGAAGCGACCATTCAGTTAGAGCCTAGTGAGGCATTTGGTGAGTACGACCCAGAGTTGCTCAAGATTGAGCCACGCACCCGTTTCCCTGAACCCTTAGAAGTGGGTATGCAATTTGAAGGTGTTCCTGATTCCGATGCTGATGAAGAATCTGAAGAGGTTTTGGCTTCTGCGGAGGAATCTGATGATGTTGACGATGAGCCGTTAATCTACACGGTGACTGATGTTGCTGATAATCAAGTGGTATTAGATGGCAATCATCCTCTTGCAGGCATGGCTCTGCGTTTCTGGGTGCAGGTAGAAGATGTGCGCGCAGCCACCGAAGATGAAATTGAAAATCGTCATCCTGAGGGTGGTGAGAACTTTACCTTTGGTATGCCCAATGAAGATGCAGATGATGAGGAAGATTTCCTCGAGAAGGCTTTAGGCTTGCAGGGCCAAGCACCGCGTACCCTGCATTAATCTTCACCTAATTACTCTTTAAGCCATTCTTTAATGGCATCAAGGTCGCGCTTGGTATCACTGCTAGTAGCGGCATCAGAAGGCGTATTGCTTAGCTTGGCAAGCGCCTGCTCAAGTTGAGCAATCTTTGCTTCTTGCATGATCGTGGCATCAATCAAACCTTTAAGTGCCATTGATACTGGATCATCCACATTCGGCGTTACGCCATAAGCAGAAAAGTATTCTTTGGTTTTGCTATCGGCACTTTGTGGTAAATCCGGATGCAAGATGCGCGCTGGAATTCCTACTGCAGTTGCTCCGGGGGGGATTTCTTTTAAGACCACAGCATTTGATCCAACACGAGCACCATCGCCAACAGTAAAGCCGCCAAGTACTTTTGCACCAGCACTGACTACTACGCCTTTACCAAGAGTAGGGTGACGCTTAACGCCCTTGTAAAGCGATGTGCCGCCTAAAGTAACACCTTGATAGATAGTGCAGTCATCACCAATCTCGGTAGTCTCGCCAATCACAATGCCAAGACCATGATCAAGAAATACGCGACGACCAATCTTGGCGCCTGGATGAATTTCAATACCAGTAATGAAACGTGACACCATCGAGAGCACGCGAGCAATCCACTTCAAACCCAAGTTCCATAAAAAATGGGAGATGCGATGGAGCCAAACTGCATGCAAACCTTGGTAACAGGTAATCACCTCAAGACGATTTCTTGCGGCGGGGTCTCGAACGATGATGGAGTCGACTTGGTCGAAAAGTGAATTAAACATGGCTTGATTTTAACGGGGCTGGCTTATTTTCTCAGGAGCATCTGTTTTGCGATCCCACGCAATAGGTCGATTTCTTCCTTACGCAGTCGGCTGCGAGCAAATAAGGCCTCTAGGCGGGGCATGAGCTTCTTGGGATTGGCAGGATCTAAATAACCAATTGCCTCTAAGCCCTCACGCCAATGTTCCAGCATGGCTACAACAGCTGCTGGATCAGCAAAGTCAGATAAATCTCCATTCTCAATAGAATTCTTTGAAATACCCTCTGATAGCGCCTCTCTTAGGGTGTAAGCGCAGACCATGAGAGCTTGCGCAAGATTGAGGGATGGATAGTCAGGATTGGCATCTAACCAAACCCGATGGGTGCATAGGGACAGGTGATGGTTTTCTAAGCCGGTTCGCTCTGGCCCAAAAATGAGGGCAACTTGACCTTGATTACGGACCGTTTGCGTAATGAGCCTCCTAGCCGACACCCAGTCTAAGGCTGGAGGGCCAAACTCACGATCACGGCTAGTGAGTCCGAGAACCAGCGAACAACCCTCTACGGCGCTATCTAAAGACTCTGACTCCCGTGAAGATTCAAGAAGGTCAAGGGCGCCACTGGCTAGGGCTATGGCTTCAGGTTGAGTGGCAATAGCCTGTATTTTTGGGTTGATCAAGCGAAGATCATCAAAGCCCATCGTTTTGAGGGCTCTTGCCGCCGAACCCACGTTGCCGGGGTGGCTTGTTTCCACGAGAACCCAGCGCAGGAGGTGGGCTTGATCGATATTCATCGGCATCTTAGGTAAAGTGAGTCAGAAGTGCAATATGCAAATCGTTTAGAATCAGGGTATTAGCTTCGTATTGTCATGCAGTTTGGGCAATATTACAGGCTCGTTCTTATTTAATTTGTCCATCAATACTATGCATCCCATGTTAAATGTGGCCGTAAAGGCTGCCCGTCGTGCTGGAACCGTTATAAATCGCGCTTCTCTGAACTTAGAGCGTCTCCAGGTTGATCGCAAACAGCACAATGATTTTGTGACTGAGGTGGACAAAGCCGCTGAAGCGGCCATCATCGAAACCCTGAGTGAAGCCTATCCAACACATGGATTTTTGGCTGAGGAAACAGGCGAACACAATACTGATGCAGAGAACGTATGGATCATTGATCCATTGGATGGCACTACCAACTTTATTCATGGCTTTCCGCAATACGCGGTGTCAATTGCTTTAGCAGTGAATGGTGTAACCCAGCAAGCAGTTGTTTACGACCCTACTCGGGATGAATTATTCACCGCAACTCGTGGTGCAGGCGCCTATTTAGATCGCCGTCGTTTACGCGTTGGCTCGCAAGATCGTCTAGCCAATTCATTAATTGGTACGGGCTTCCCTTATCGTGAAGATCAAGACCTCGAAAAATATCTCAAGGTATTTGCAGAAATGTCACGTCAGTGTGCTGGCTTACGCCGCCCTGGCGCAGCTTCCTTGGATCTCGCATACGTTGCAGCAGGGCGTTACGATGGTTTCTTTGAGAGTGATCTCAAGCCTTGGGATATGGCAGCAGGTGCCCTATTAATTACAGAAGCTGGCGGCTTAATTGGTAACTACCGTGGTGAAGAAGGTTTTCTGAAGAGCGGTGAAGTCATGGCAGCAAACCCACGTATTTATGCTCAAATGGTGCAAATACTGTCTAAGTATTCTGTTTCTTAAGCTTTAATCAAATCGAGGGCTTGTACGCCTTGAGCGTTGATCAAGAGTGCATTCGCTCTTGGTCTGGCGCCGTCGGGATGATCTAAATCCCAGTCAGATAAAACCCAGCGTTGCCAGGTTTGCTCGCCCAACCGTTCTTGGTGATGGGCAGGTAAGTGCGTGTGACCATGGATTAACTGATTGCTTGCATGACTGCGCAGTATTGCAGCACATGCCTCTAGCGTGACATTCGTTTTGATGTGATTTAGACCGGGAGATGTCATAGCATTGCGCTGATATTGTGAATGACTATTACTGCGCAACTGGTTTGCAATTGAGCGGCGCCATGCTAAAGGTAGATTAAGGAAAATTTTTTGCACCCAAGGTTTTCTGACCCATGTGCGAAATACTTGGTAACCCACATCTGCTGTACATAAAGCATCACCATGAGCCAATAAGTATTGCTGACCTGCAATGTCCACAAGAGACGGGTCAGCCAACGCTGTCATACCAGTCTTCTTTAAGAATGTGGGTCCCACAAGAAAATCTCGGTTGCCATGGATGTAATACGTTTTGGTCTTATTAGAAAGACTAGCGAGGGCGCGTTTCACTTCTTGCTGAAAGGGGGAATGTGCAGATGCATCATCACCCACCCAGTATTCAAAAAGATCGCCCAGAATAAAAACAGCTTCCACCTGAGAGGCATCTTTTTCACAGAAGTCAAAAAAGCGCTGCGCCGTCAAGGGCATTGACGGCGTGAGGTGCAGGTCTGAGATGAGCAGCGCGCTCGCGTGTTGCGGGATCATTCCTCGAGAACGGAGGCCTTCTCAATCACAACATCTTCTGCTGGTACATCTTGATGAAAGCCAGAATTGCCAGTCTTCACTTTGCGAATTGTATCCACCACATCCATGCCGTCAGTTACTTTGCCAAATACGGCATAGCCCCAGCCCTGTGCATTTGGGGCGGTATGGTTTAGGAAGTCATTGTCATTTACGTTAATAAAAAACTGCGCTGTTGCAGAATGTGGATCGCTGGTGCGAGCCATGGCAACCGTGCCACGTTCATTCTTGAGACCATTGTTGGCCTCATTCTCAATTTCTGCGCCAGTTGGCTTTTGTTTCATGCCGGCAGTCATGCCGCCACCCTGAATCATGAAGTTATTAATGACGCGATGAAAGATCGTGCCATCGTAATGACCACTTTTAACGTATTGCAAAAAGTTTGCAACGCTCTTTGGAGCTTTAGCAGCGTCAAGAGTGAGGGTGATATCGCCTTGATTGGTTTTAAGAAGAACCTTTGCCATTGTTTTATTTACCTTCTGGAGAGTTAGTGGATGGATTAGTGTTTGCGGGGCCTTTGGTTTGAGGCTTGATGAGATTTAGCAGATACTTAGCGCGATTGGCATACAGGCGTTGATTGAGTTGGGTATTGGCTGCTGCGTCCTCATAAGCCTTGGCGCCCAGTCGCACATACACCTCACCCAAGTTAGCCGCGGCAGTGCTGTAGCTAGGCCTGAGCTTGAGTGCAAGCTCTAAATAGTCGCGCGCTTCGATCCATTTACCTTGATTGGCTGCAATGGCTGCAAGGTTGTTATACGGCTCTGGTAATTCTGGAAACTGCTGAGTAATCTCAATTAAAGTTTTCTTGGCGCCATCAAAATCTCGTAACTCAATTTGTAAGCGCGCTTTCACATAACGTAGCTGTACATTCTGCGGAGTCTTTTTGAGGCGAGTATTGATCAGATCAATCGCGTCTTGATATTTGCGGGCTTTCACCAATTTTTCTACATCTGACGGCACCGCATTTTTGGTGACCGGATCCGGTTCAATAATCAGGAAAGATAAAAAGGGCACACCAACGGTCTCTGATAATTCAGGGTTGAGTGGATCATAAGGAGAATCGGTTGTGAGTCTTGGCGGATCTGTCGGGCCATAGCTTCCTAAATAGGCTTGCGTTTTGGCCTGAGGAGAAGTTGCCTCCTGCTTATTCACCGCAGCGATTTCTGCGTTTGCCAGTTGCTGGGCAGGGGTGCTACACCCAGTTATCAGCAAAAAGCTGGAGACCATGGCAAAGGTCGTCAAAAGGGTGGAGATCGGTGCTTTGAGGGTTGCAAACATAAGGGAAGGGGTGAAAAACTGGCTCATTCGATATACTCAGCGCTCAGTCTAACAAATTGGCGCTACTTGCCTCACCTTTATAGCCCTATGCTGCAAATCTATAACACTCTTAGCCGTTCTAAACAGGTTTTTAAGCCCATCGTACCGGGTAAGGTGAAGATGTATGTCTGCGGCATGACGGTCTACGATTTCTGCCACATTGGCCATGCCAGGGTCATGATCGTATTTGACATGGTGGTCCGCTGGCTTAGAGCTAGTGGCTATGAGGTTCTCTATGTCCGCAATATCACAGACATTGACGACAAAATCATCAATCGCGCCCTGGAAAATGGTGAGCCGATTGCCGCATTAACCAATCGCTTTATTGACGCCATGCATGCCGACTCTGATGAGTTGGGTTTGATGCATCCAGATCAGGAGCCGCGTGCAACCGATTACATTACACAAATGCAAGGCATGATTGGTAGGCTCATTGAGAATGAGCTGGCTTATCAGGCAGAAGATGGGGATGTGAATTTTGCAGTTCGTTTATTGCCACGCTATGGTCAACTCTCTGGCAAGTCTCTAGATGAGCTAAATGCTGGTGAACGTGTTGCAGTGGGTGGTGGTAAACGCGATCCATTGGATTTTGTGTTGTGGAAGAGTGCAAAAGCTGAAGAACCCGCGGATACCCGCTGGAGCTCGCCTTGGGGTGAAGGTCGCCCAGGCTGGCACATTGAGTGCTCTGCCATGTCCTGTGACTTACTCGGTGAGCACTTTGATATTCATGGTGGCGGGGCAGACTTACAGTTCCCTCATCACGAAAATGAGATCGCTCAAAGCGAAGGCGCACTGTACGGACAAAATCGCAAAGATGATGATGCACCGTTTGTCAATTACTGGATGCACAACGGCCACATACGGGTCAATGAAGAGAAGATGTCCAAATCATTGGGTAATTTTTTCTTAATTCGGGATGTCCTAAAAAGCTTTGACCCTGAAGTGCTACGCTTTTTCATGCTCAAGGCCCACTACCGCAGCCCGATTAATTACAGTGATGCGCAATTGGAAGAGGCGCGTGCTGGCTTGGTCAGGCTTTATACGTCATTGTCACAGGCGTCCAACTTAGCCAATACACCTCTGGACGCGAATAATCCCTGGGCTAAGCGCTTTGCTGATGCCATGAATGATGACTTTAATACGCCCGAGGCGATTGCTGTGTTATTCGATCTAGCAAGTGAAGTCAACCGCGCTCAAGGCGATGAAAAGCAAATGCTTGCGAGTGTTCTCAAGTCTTTGGGTGGTGCGCTCAATTTCTTGCAGAGGGATCCGACCACATTTTTGCAAGCTGGCTCCAAAGATCAGGGTGGTTTAGGTCCTGAGCAAATCGAGGAGCAAATAGCTGCGCGGGTTGCCGCTAAGCAAGCAAAAGATTTTGCTAAAGCGGATCTGATTCGAAAAACTTTACTAGAGCAGGGCGTTGTCTTGGAAGACAAGCCAGGCGGTATTACTGAATGGCGTAGAGCATAGTGCCAAAAGCAAAAGAAGATTCCGTGCTCAAAGAAGTAGCCCCAGACTATTGGGAACAGGCTTGTCGTGAGCTGATGAAGCATGATCGTATTTTGAAAAAACTCATTCCCAAATATGGAACCGGTTTTTTGGTGACGCGCGGTGATGCATTTACAACGTTGGCTAGAGCAATTGTTGGACAACAAATTTCGGTAGCAGCTGCGCAAGCGGTTTGGGATCGAGTGCTCATCGCAAGCAAGAAAAAAGTGAACCCTAAAAATATCTTGGCGCTCACCGTCGAAGAGTTGAGGGCTGCGGGATTGTCTGGTCGTAAGGTGGAATACATCCGCGATCTAGCCGATCACTTTGATTCTGGTCGATTGCACGCCAATCAATGGAAAGATATGGATGATGAGAGTGTCATCAAGGAATTAAGCTCGATTCGTGGCATTGGGCGCTGGACTGCAGAGATGTTCCTCATTTTCAATATGGTTCGCCCTAATATCCTGCCCCTAGATGATGTTGGTCTAATTAAGGCTATTTCCCTCAATTACTTCAGTGGTGAGCCTGTTAGCCGTCATGAGGCGAGAGAAGTGGCTGCCAATTGGGCCCCATGGCGCACGGTTGCCACCTGGTATATGTGGAGAAGTATCGACCCGATCCCGGTTGAATATTAAAATCAGACTATGAAAACGACTTTCCTGGATTTTGAGCAACAAATCGCTGAATTAGAGTCAAAGATTGAAGAGCTCCGTTTTGTGCAAGATGAGTCATCGGTAGATATTTCCGATGAGATCAAAACACTATCTGAAAAAAGCCTTCAACTCACAAAAGATGTCTATGCGAACTTAACACCTTGGCAGGTGTCACAAGTTGCACGTCATCCACAACGTCCTTACACCTTAGATTATGTTGGCGCCTTATTTACCGACTTTCACGAACTTCATGGCGATCGTACTTTTGCAGATGACCAATCCATCATTGGCGGTCTAGCGCGTTTTGATAATCAGCCTTGTATGGTGATTGGCCATCAAAAAGGTCGCGATACTAAAGAACGTGCACTGCGTAACTTTGGCATGAGTCGTCCTGAGGGTTATCGCAAAGCAATGCGCCTCATGCGCCTTGCAGAAAAGTTTGGTATTCCGGTATTTACCTTTGTTGATACGCCAGGCGCATTCCCAGGTATCGATGCAGAAGAGCGCAATCAATCGGAAGCGATTGGTCGCAACCTTTATGTTCAAGCCGAGCTTGAGGTGCCCATCATCGCTACCATTATTGGTGAAGGTGGCTCAGGTGGAGCTTTGGCAATTGCGATGGGCGATATCGTCCTGATGTTGCAGAACTCTACGTATTCTGTGATTTCTCCAGAGGGTTGCGCTTCCATCTTGTGGAAGACTGCAGACAAGGCTTCCGAGGCTGCAGAGCAGTTAGGCTTAACTGCCCAAAGATTAAAAGCACTTGGCTTAATCGACAAGATTGTGGCTGAGCCCATTGGTGGTGCGCATCGTGATTACGATGTCATGATGAGCAATATGCGCAAATCCCTCGCTGAATCAATCAAAACCTTTGAGGGCATGAAGACTGATGCATTGCTTGAGCGTCGCCATGAGCGTCTAATGAGTTATGGCAAGTTCAAGGAAATCACAGCCAAGCCTTAAGCCAGCAAAACGAATTGCGGTCGCCTTAAGTGGTGGTCTCGATTCGGTTGTTTTGCTCGATACCGTTTGCAAATCGCAAGCCAAAAATAAGAACACTGAAATTTTTGTTTTTCACATTCATCATGGTTTGCAAAAGCCTGCAGATGATTGGCTAATCTTTTGCGAAAAGCTCGCCCAGAAATACAAAGTTCATTTTGATTTTCGTTTACTTCACCTAGACACAAAAGATGGCAATACTGAAGCTAGAGCAAGAGCAGGGCGCTATGAGGCATTAGCCGATCTCTGTGAAGAATATGGCGTCGAAGATCTCCTGCTAGCCCATCACCAAAACGATCAGGCTGAAACCGTTCTATTGCAACTTCTGCGCGGTGCTGGTGTGGCAGGGCTATCGGGCATGCCAGCCAATAAGTTCATTCAGTCAGGCACCACGCCAATTACGCTGTGGCGTCCACTGCTAGATCAAGGTAGAGCGGAGCTTGAGGCATATGCTAAAGAACACAAGCTCAAATGGATTGAAGATCTTAGTAATCAAGATCGCAAATACAGACGTAATGCAATTCGAAAAGACATCATTCCAAAGCTGGAAAAGATTCAACCAGAAGCAATTGCCAATTTAGCCCGTAGCGCATCTTTACTCAGTGAGGCGCAAGTATTATTGGATCGTCTGGCTGTTCAAGATGGAAAAGCTATTTTGACAAAAGATGGTCTTGATCTAAAACGACTGCTGAATTTGCATAACTCAGATCAAGCTGCAGCCAATAATGTATTACGTTATTGGTTAAGAGCTAATGAACTTGCTATGCCATCGCAAGAGCGTCTGAATTCTTGGTGGCGTGATCTGGTAGCTGTTAAAGCGGACGCGCAACTGGAGTGGATGCATGATGGCAAAGTGATTCGGCTTTGGCGTGGGCAATTACAAGTAGTGAGTCCCACTTCGGGTCAGTGGGTTTTTAAAGCGATTACCCCAAGTAGTCAAAAACCAGGATTACCCGCCGCCTGGGTGAAAAGTGCTCAAAAAGAAGGGCGCATCACCAACAAAACTCGGTCAGGATCCGAAAAGCTTCAAACTAAACCCAATAGCCCCCGAAAAACCTTAAAGAATCTTTTTCAGGAGGCTGATATTCCTCCGTGGCAACGTAATGCGCCATTGCTATATGTCGACAATGAACTGATTGCAGTGGCAGGTGTAGGTGTTAGTCATCCACACCTTGTGCTTTCAGGGCCTCGAGTTTGGCCCGAGTGGCAAGAGCAGGCTTTGTCGGTTTAAAACCCTGTAAAATAGGCCCTTTTAAGACCCTTGGGTAAGCAATTGCCCTTTACAGATAGTTAAACAGACGGTTTTTATGGCTCTTATCGTTCATAAATATGGTGGCACCTCAATGGGCTCAGTCGAGCGCATTGCGAATGTTGCTAAACGCGTTGCTAAATGGATGCGTGCTGGCCACCAGGTGGTCGTAGTGCCTTCTGCCATGTCAGGCGAAACCAATCGCTTGCTTGGTTTGGCAAAAGAAATTAATCCCGAAGCAAATCCACGTGAGTTGGATCAAATTGCCTCTACTGGTGAGCAGGTCAGCTCAGGCTTGCTTGCCTTAGCTCTCATGCGTGAAGGTATTGATGCGGTTAGCTACGCAGGTTGGCAAGTGACCGTCCATACCGATTCTTCATTTACCAAGGCGCGCATTAAGAGCATTGACGACAAAAAGATTCTGAACGATCTCAATGCAGGTCGTGCAGTAGTGGTCACCGGTTTCCAAGGGGTAGACCCAGAAGGAAACATCACGACTTTAGGTCGCGGTGGCTCAGATACTTCTGCTGTTGCGATGGCTGCTGCATTAAAGGCAGATGAGTGTTTAATCTATACCGACGTTGATGGTGTGTATACAACCGATCCACGTGTTTGTGAAGATGCGCGTCGCCTAGACAAGATTACCTTTGAAGAGATGCTGGAAATGGCTAGCCTCGGCTCCAAGGTATTGCAGATCCGCTCAGTTGAGTTTGCAGGTAAGTACAAAGTTAAAACCCGTGTTCTGTCATCGTTGACAGACCCATTGATGCCTTTAGACCAAGAGATGAAGTCAGGCACTTTGATTACATTTGAAGAGGATAGCACTATGGAAGCCGCAGTTATTTCCGGCATCGCCTTTGCGCGTGATGAGGCGAAGATTACCGTTCTAGGAGTTCCTGATCGCCCAGGTATCGCCTATCAAATTCTTGGCCCGATCGCTGATGCCAATATTGATGTGGACATCATCATTCAAAATCAATCTGTAGAAGGTAAGACAGACTTCACTTTCACGGTGCCTCGTGCTGATTATCAAAAGGCCTTGGATATTTTGAAGAACAAAGTTCAAGCGCATATTGAAGCAAAAGAGATTTCAGGCGATCCTAAAGTTTCTAAAGTTTCAGTGGTGGGTGTTGGCATGCGTTCTCACGTTGGCATTGCCAGCAAGATGTTCCGTACATTGTCAGAAGAGGGCATCAACATCCTCATGATCTCCACTAGCGAAATTAAGATATCTGTCGTGATTGATGAGAAATATATGGAGTTGGCTGTACGCGCCTTACATAAAGCGTTTGAGCTCGATCAGAAGTAAATCCATCAAAAGGGCAGCAAAGCCCCTCATAAATGGTTATCCGTTAAACTGTGGGGCGCATTAGCGGTAAAAAGGTAGTAAAAAGTACGGAGACGTGGCCGAGCTGGTCGAAGGCACTCCCCTGCTAAGGGAGCATCGGGGCTAAAACTCTGATCGGAGGTTCGAATCCTCTCGTCTCCGCCAGTACTTTTCAATAAACCCAGTAAATTCAATGAGTTACTGGGTTTTTTGTTGCCTAAATGTATTCAATTTTGCAAAAAAACGACAAAAACCATACTGTTTATATTGCTTTGCAACAAATAAATGTTGCATCACAGCAAAATATTTCTTACAATGGTGCATCGCAATAAATTATGTAACCATTAACTAAATAAAGGATTAACCATGTTCCAGAATCAATTAAACGATCAAATCGCTCAAGCTCAAGCTAAAGCTGTTGAAAACGCTAAACATTTGGCACAAGTTGCTGTTGAAAGTGCACAAGAATTGGCAGAAATCAACCAAGCTGCTGCTAAAGATGCATTGTCTGCTGCACAAGATGCAAGCTCACAGTTGTTGGCTATTAAAGATCCACAACAATTAGCTAAATTAGCTCAGCCTGAAACAGCTCAAGAAGCTGCTAAGTACGCTGCTGCTTACCAAGCTAAAGTTAGCAAAGTTGTACGCAACGGCAACAAAGAAGTTGCTCAAGTTGTTGACGCTTCTATCGATGATGCACGTGATGACTTAGTTAAGTTTGTTAAAGAAGCTACTAAGACTGTTCCTGCTGGTTCTGAGGCATTTGTATCTGCATTCAAAACTGCATTTGATGCTTCACTCCAACAGTTTGACCAAGTTCGCGCTACAGCAACTGATGCATTCGCAAACTTTGAGAAAAGTGTTGACGCTGCATTGGCTAACATTCAAAGCCAATACGCTGTTGCTAAGCCAGCTGCAAAAGCACGTAAAGCTGCTTAATTTTTAGCCTTATTTGCTTCAATAAAAAACCGCCTTCGGGCGGTTTTTTATTTCTCGGCACTCAGTGTTAAGCTATATGCAGCAATGCTTCAGGCCTGTTAATAGTTCGTGCCGTCAACTGCTTTTAAGTAGCCCTTGAGATACTGGGGTGGAACATAGACTACCGTGCTGATGCCAGCCTTTGAAGAAAGGTTTAATTGAAAGCCATCTTTAATACGTTCTTTTAAAAATGCATCAGTTAGCTGGATTGATAGCAGTTCTTTAAAGATGCAGCCTCTAGCTTCACATAGACCAGCTTCTCTAGAAATCACCTTGAAAGTGCTTACAGGTCCATTGAGAAGTGTTGCGGAATCGTAATTACGCATTTGCATGAAATAAGTGAGGTGCACCTGGAGTTCATAAGTTTTAGCTCCCGCCGGTGAAATCTCGCTACGCAGATTGAACATCTCGTAAGTATTGGATTCATCCATCGTGTTGATAGATGGCCCTACATATGTTTTTCCACCAGAGCCATTGGGGGTGGCGATGGTGGATTGATATACATCATTCACTTCCCATGAACTGATTTTCTTATCGTTGTTGGCGCAGGCGATAAGCCCAAAGCTGACGGCTAGTAACAATACAAAACGGTACATATATGGCTCCTTAGATCTCCAAATCATACTATCGTCCGTCCAAAACCGAGCCTTTATTCAAAAACTGAGCCGCGTCTTCATTTTCTAAGCATTGACAAATGAGGCCCAAACCTAGGGTTTGTCATAGTGAAATTACTACACTTCACAACTTCACAAGTTGTGAAGTTGTGATATAGTGTGTCGACTGGGAGATGAAATGAAGAGACAGATACCGAAAACACATCAGGCCTTGGAGTGGATAGGCAAGGGCATGAGCGCAGCTCAAGCCGCTAGAAAGATGAAGATTTCAGAATCCAGTGTGTATGCCGCCCTCAGAAAAACGAAGGCAAAAGATTTGGGTTGTTGCCCAACATGTGGTCACAAAATAAGGAACTAAGATGAAGAAGACTCTATTAGCAGTTGTAACCATTTCTGTAGCGGCATTTGCGTATGCAAATACCACATCAGATTCATCTGCGTTGGTAACTCAGCAGTGCAAGATTTCTGCTGAGGCAGTTTCTACATTGAAGGGCTTGCAATATGGCAACACTTCAATTCGTAAGGACGTAGCCAGCTTGATTGATCGTCATCTCAAGACTCCAGAAAACAGAGAGATCGCGCACAAGAAGCTCAACTTAATGGTTGATGACAAATCTACAGATGCTGGAGCGCTTGAAGTGAAGTATTGCTCTTAAGGGTCTCATGACTCAGATTGCTGAGTGCCCTGAGTGTGGCAATGTACGTGGTTTATTTGGTAAGTGCCCACACTGTGGATCTGTATCTCTACCAAATGTAAGCACGGATACTGTTGAGCTGAATATTAAGCGGGGCCTACCCACAGTCGAGGAGGCGTTAGAGCAGCTCACCGAATATCTGCGGATGGCTAGCGAGCTTGGCATCAAGGCAATCATCTTGATTCATGGGTACGGATCTTCAGGTGAGGGTGGCCGTATCAAATGGGCTATTCATGAAGCGCTGGAAAATAATCGTTATGCAGATCGCATAGAAGAGTATTACTACGGTGAGCAAGTGCCTTATGGTACCCAAGCATGCCAGGCATTATTGAAACAACGCCCAGGCTTAAAGCAGTATTTAAAGCACTTCAAGGCAGGCAATGCAGGTATGACAGTCTTATTGCTGGGATCTACTCGAAGAAGTGCTTAGAATGGGCGTATATCTAGGAAGGTTATAGGATGAATAAAAAATCAGAACACGCAGTGGCTCAAGAGGCTGTCACCTCTAGCGCAGATCAATTGATTGGCGAATTCAAATCCTTAATGGCAGACGCTGAGGCTTTAATAAAAGCCACTGAGGACCATCCAAGCGAAACAATTAGCTCTATTCGCAATAAGGCGCTTGAGACTCTTTCAGGAGCAAAAGTGAGCCTTTCCAATCTCGAAGGCACTTTAACTGAAAAGGCTAAAGTAGTCGCCGAAGGCGCTGATGATTTCGTGCACCGCAATCCCTGGGAGGCAGTTGGGGTTGCAGCAGGATTAGGTTTATTGATTGGCCTTTTTATTCGTCGTCGCTAGGCTCGCATGTCTCAAGAAAATTTACTCTCCTCCATTAAAAATCTTGCCTCTACTGGCGCATCGATAGCACAAACACGTTTAGAACTTTTATCAGTAGATGTGCAAATTGCCAGAAGCAAATTTATCAGCCTATTGGTGATGATTGTGAGCGCATTATTTTTTCTATTCTTTGGCTTGGTGATGCTGGCTTTGGTCATCGTCATTTACAGCTGGGAATCTGATCGGATGCTGGCATTGAGTTTATTGACTGGTGCGTTTATCTCCATCGGTTTAATTCTCGCCTTAGTGATCATGCAATCCCTAAGGAGCATGCCCAAGCTATTCGAAGCATCGATTGCTGAATTGGCCAAAGATAAAGAAGAGCTCTCACGGTAAAGTTATGGACGCAACACTCAAAACCCTGGAGGCTCGTCGTCAAGAGCTTCAAGAAAGATCAGCCCGTGAGCGGCGTGAATTTTCTCAACACTTTGAGCCCTGGGAAAAACCGCTCTCCTGGGCGGATAAAGGCATGGATGCCATCCATTTCTTGAAAGATAACCCATTACTATGGACCAGTGCTTTTGCAGCCCTGGCTCATTACAAGCCTAAATTAGCGAGTAAGGTATTGGCGGTAGGTTGGGGCGCTATGAAGTTGTTGAAAAGCGCCAAGAAGCTGGTCTAGTCGAAGCTGACTAATGTACTAGCTAATCAAAACCGATTTATTAGGAATACCATGCTCATTGAGAATAGCGCTGCCATTGAGCGCGCCAATTTCTAATAAGGTGATGGCGCCGCACACTGTAAATCCCGCATTGCGTAACAATTTATCAGCTGCAATGAGTGTTCCACCAGTAGCCAAAACATCATCAAGCAATAGAACCTGGGCATTATTAGGCAGGGTTGATTTCTGAATCTCTAAGGAATCTTGTCCGTACTCAAGCCCATAAAACTCACGATGGCTAGCTAAGGGTAGCTTATTGGGTTTTCTGGCCAGGGCAAGGCCCTTATGTGCATGATGTGCCAAGGCGGCCCCAAAGATAAAGCCGCGGGATTCAATGCCTAAAATATGGGTATAGTCAAACGATTGGGCCAGTTCATAGAGTTTCGCAATAGCTTCTTTGAAGGCTACTGGGTTTGCGAGCAATGGGGAGATATCCCTAAAGAGAATTCCAGGTTTCGGAAAGTCGGGTACACCGGGTAGATAATCTAATAAATTCATATATGGCAGACATGAAAACGAGTTACCTCATTATTACCGCATTAGATAGCGAGCTCAAGCGCGATGCTCTTCCTGCGGGTGTCGAAATCGTTTACTCCGGTATCGGTAAGATTAATGCAACGATAAGCTGTATTCAGGCAATTCATCACTATGCGCCTGAGCGAATCATCAATTTTGGTACTGTTGGGAAGGTTAATCCTGAGCTGCATGGCTTATTGGATATTGGAAGGGTAATTCAGCGTGATATGAATACTGAGCCGCTGGCTCCCCGCGGTCAAACCCCGTTTTGCAATAAACCTTCCGAGTATTTATCCTCAGGTCAATTTTTATGCGGTACTGGAGATAGCTTTGTGACTGCGAAGGATCCTTGGCTACACAGTCAGGGGATTGATGTGGTGGATATGGAGCTATTCGCAATTGCAGCCGTAGCCCACCAACACCAGATTCCATGGCAGTCCTTCAAATACATCACTGATGATGCTAATGAGAACTCCGGCAACGATTGGCAAGAAAAAGTGAATCATGGCCAAGAGCTATTTATCGATAGACTCAAGCAAATATTAAGTTAGCACATTCACATAAACACATGAGCATCCAAAACCCTTGGCTAAAGAACTATCCTGCAGGCGTTCCGCAGGAAATTGGCGCTCCTTCCCATGCATCCTTAACAGACTTTTTAGAGGAATGTTTTGATCGCTTTGCTAACCGTAAAGTGGTCGAGTCTATGGGTGTGTTTTTTACTTATCGTCAACTTGATCGCCTCTCAAAAGACTTCGCCTCTTATTTACAAACATTGGGCTTAGAGAAGGGTGCTCGGGTAGCACTCATGTACCCAAATGTGATTGAGTATCTTGTTGCTATGCTCGGGACATTGCGAGCAGGCTATGTCGTGGTGAATATTAATCCGCTGTATACCTCTCGAGAGTTAGAGGCTCAATTATTAGATAGTGGCGCAAGTGTATTGGTCCTCATGGAAAACTTTGCCAGCACTTATGAGCAGATCGCGCAACAAGTTTCCTTAAAGAAGGTGATTGTCAGCAGTCCTGGAGAGTTGTTAGGTCTCAAAGGCCTTCTTGTCAATTGGGTTGCCCGAAATATCAAGAAGATCGTGCCGCCATGGGATGTTATTCATACCAAATTCAAACAAGCATTAAGTATTGGCAGTCAGCATTCATTTCAGAAGCCCGAGATCGGTTTGGACGACATTGCATTCTTGCAATACACCGGTGGAACTACAGGAACCTCTAAGGGTGCTGTATTGCTCCACCGCAACATTCTTTCGAATGTGATGCAGATTGAGTCTTGGTTAAATCCTGGTCTTAAGCATCGTCAAGATCAGCAACTCCATTTCTTATGTGCCTTGCCCATGACGCATATCTTTGCTCTGACTGCTTGCGCTCTTTTGGGCATTGCTAAAGGCGCCTTGTTAATACTGGTGGCAAACCCAAGAGACATCGATGGCTTTATTAAACTGCTCGCCAAACATCCTAAGATTAATATTTTCCCCGGTGTCAATACACTGTTTCATGCATTGATCCATCGCCCCGAATTTAAAAAGGTCAAACTTCCTAATTTACTAGTCACAATTGGTGGTGGTATGGCTGTCCATAAGAAAACGGCTGATCACTGGCAGGCTTTAACAGGTTCCCCAATTGCTCAGGGATATGGTTTATCAGAAACATCTCCTGTGGTGTGTGTAAACAGCCCTCTAGAAAAGCATTTCACTGGCCACATTGGTGTACCCCTGCCAAGCACTGATGTTGCGATACTGGATGATGATGAAGTGGAGCTGCCTCAAGGCACTGCAGGAGAAATCTGCATTAAAGGGCCGCAAGTGATGGCGGGCTACTGGAATAAGCCAGAAGAAACGGCCCATTGTATGACTGCTGATGGCTACTTTAAGTCGGGTGATATTGGCTTAGTTACCAATGATGGTTACATACAGATCGTTGATCGTAAGAAAGACATGATCGTCGTTGCTGGATTTAAGGTATTTCCAAATGACGTGGAAGATGTCCTGTCACAAATGCCTGGCATTAAAGAATGTGCAGTGATAGGTGTGCCACATCGTAAGCTAGGTGAGATCGTCAAAGCTTACGTCGTTAAATCAAATCACCATACGACTGAAGCTGACGTTTTGCAGTATTGCAAAGAACATCTCACAAGTTACAAGCGTCCAAGAAAGGTGGTGTTTATACATGAACTCCCCAAGTCCAATGTTGGGAAAATTCTGCGGCGCGAACTCAGAAATCTCTGAGCTGCTTTACTTACTTGGAGTTTTGCCTACCATCTTGGCTGCCCTTAAGAAATCAAAGTCCACGCCTTTATCTGCTTGAGTCACGGTGTCGAGGAAAAGCTTCTTATAGCCACGTTCAGCGGTAGGCGGAGTAATTGGATTCTCTTTTGCACGCTGAGCTAGCTCTTCATCAGAAATCAGTAGGCTGATCTCACGATTCTTGACGCTTAGACGAATACGATCACCATTACGAACATGGGCTAAGGGGCCACCAATAGCGGACTCAGGGGTCACGTGCAGCACGATCGTGCCAAAGGCGGTGCCGCTCATGCGACCATCAGAGATGCGCACGATATCCTTTACGCCAGCACGAGCCAGCTTCATTGGGATCGGAATGTAGCCAGCTTCAGGCATTCCTGGCGCACCCTTAGGGCCAATATTTTTGAGAACGATAATGTCATCGGCGGTGACATCTAAATCTGGACTATCAATTCTGTTGGCTAGGTCTTCAGAATTTTCAAAAACAACTGCACGACCCTCATGTTCCATCAGTTTTTCATCAGCTGCAGATTGCTTGATGATGGCGCCGCCAGGTGCAAGGTTGCCATGCAGTACTGCAATGCTACCGCGTGGATAAATTGGGTTATCAATTTTACGAACGACATCTTGTTTAAAGCTAGGCGGGCCTGCATCAATCTCTTCCCCCAAGGTCCTTCCAGTAACGGTCATGGTGTTGAGCTTTAGTAGGGGCTTTAACTCACGTAAAAGTGTAGTCATGCCGCCAGCATCATGGAAATTTTCCATGTAATGATCACCCGATGGTTTAAGGTCAACCAAGACTGGGGTTTCATTACCCATTTTGTCGAGCGCATCAAGATCAATCTCCAGACCCATTCTTCCAGCAATTGCTGCCAAGTGAACGATGCCGTTGGTAGATCCGCCAATCGCTAGTAAAACTCGCATGGCGTTTTCAAAAGCATCGGCAGTCAAAATTTTGTCAATGGTCAAACCATCTTTTGCCATCTGTACAGCACAAGCACCTGTTTCTTCTGCAACCCGAATACGATCTGCCGTAACAGCAGGGGGTGTTGCGCCTCCTGGTACCGTCATGCCAAGAGCCTCAGAGATGCAGGCCATAGTGCTAGCAGTACCCATTACAGAACAAGTCCCTACGCTGGCAACCAATTGATCATTTACTTCATCTTTTTCTATCTCATCAATCTCCCCAGCACGGAACTTACCCCAATAGCGGCGACAGTCGGTGCACGCACCAACGCGTTCACTGCGATGTGAGCCAGTCAGCATCGAGCCGGTAATTAATTGAATGGCGGGTAAACCTGCTGAAGCAGCGCCCATCATTTGGGCGGGTACCGTCTTATCGCAGCCACCAATCATCACCACCGCATCCATAGGCTGTGCGCGCAGCATCTCTTCAGTATCCATAGACATCAGGTTGCGCAGATACATGCTCGTTGGTGCAGCAAAGCTTTCATGAATGGAGATTGTGGGAAATTCCATGGGCAGTCCACCAGCTAACATCACGCCACGCTTTACTGCTTCTAATAGTTGAGGCATATTGCCGTGGCATGGGTTATAGGCGCTACCAGTATTAATGATGCCAATGACTGGGCGATCTAAAGCGCTATTGGTATAGCCAGCGCCTTTGATAAATGCTTTGCGCAAAAATAATGAGAAGCCTTTGTCGCCGTAACTTGTGAGGCCTTTACGCAGACCTGTCTCAGATGGGATTTTGCTGTCTTTTGGCTTGGAACTCATGTTTGTCTCAAAGGTAAATAATTAAAAGGCTATTTTGCCCATTGTAGCTATTTGAGTGAGGTATTACCTAGGGGTTGCCACCCCAGCGATATTGCCAGGAAATGCCAACGGCGTTGTAGCTTGTGTCGGTACGTGAGTAAACCCCTTTGCTGCCAGTGAGGCGTATGGAGTTCTGTTTATCGATTGGATAAGAGAGGGTGCTACCAAATCGCCAATTTTCTTGGACACCATTAATTGGGTTGCCATTAATATAAGTTTGCCCACCAGTGAAATAAGTGGCATCTGCAGAAATCCATGCGGTATTGGGGAAGTAATAAATAACATGAGTCTCACCAGAGTAGATCGGGTTTTGAGAAAGGGTATTGCTACCCAGATAGCTAGTATTGCTGGTGTAAATCGTTGCCATGCCTGCAAGCTCTAGTCTCCAAGGGCCTACTGCTTGAGAGAGTCCCATTGCTGGTTGGATCAAAGATCGATTTGCACCGACATTAATCATTTGATTGCTGTTGTACTCACCCCATGGAATAGTGGCAGCAATACTTGCCCCAATGATGAGATCTTGTTGATAGTTCTTGAACTCACTATTCGAAAGTGCAGGTGCCCCATAGAGATTGACCGAAGCTTTTATGATGGGATCTGAAAGACCCTCGGCAGAAGCATTAATAGCTTGGCCGCCAACTTGTCCTGTGCCCGTTAATTCTGAATAGGGCAGAACTAGGGTCAATCTTCCAGATTGGCCAGCAACTTCGAGAACGTGCGTCAGACTAATCGCTTGAGTATTGAGAGTGTATGACCCGCTTTTGGCTTGTGCCAATCCACCAGTAATAAAATTCATGCCAATCGGCGCATTCGAATAGGCGCGCGCTTCAATTTCTTGTGCTTGAACAGATAGACAGCCCAGGGAAATGGCGAGGGCGAAAATCAGATAAAGGCGACCTGCCAATAATCCCAATAAGCGGACAAAGGATTGCCGCATCATCAAATCAATTTCCAGATGAATTTCTGGTGCCAAAAAGTAGAGTGACAATGTTTTCTTTGCCCATGATCATGACGGTAGCTGTGAAAATCAGATATGGCCATACGATTAACCAATAAACAATCGCCATGGCCAGTACATGCAGCGGATCAGCTTGGCCAAAGGCTGTCATAGACACGAAAAAGTTTTTTCCATGGATGGCACCATCTATTCCCGCCTCGAGATAGTTGAGTGCCAGCACGATGACAAGATAAAAGAAAGACTGCGTAACTAGTGATCTCAAAATGCCATGATGCTTACTAACTTTAATAGGGTAGATGGCTTGGCCAATCAACATAAATTTTGCAGAGATCGCCCCCTTTACGAGCGCCAGCCCAAAAGGGGTTAGTGGAATAGGGCGTTCATGAAGCGCTGTAACAGCTAAAAAAGTCAGCGAACAGAACCATACTCCAAAATAGATAGAAAGCGACATTGCCTTTTTCACTTCTTCTATCAATCCCTGCTTGAAGTTGTGCCTTACCTGTGGAGCAGTAGGAGTAGTCATAAAAATTCAGTGTTAAGCATTACAACAAGATTCACCGTTAGAGCAAGCACCTGCGGCTTCTGCTGGGGCGGGTTCATTGGTGTAGCGTGCAATATAGGCTTTCTTGCCTTTTAGTGGACACTTGATCCAAACAAAGTGACCTGATCCTGGGGCAACAGTAATTGACTCACCAGCCATATTCCACATAGCATCGAGAACAAGATCTTGATTGCCTTGAGGTTCAATGACTTCGAGCTTATCACCTACGGAGAAACGATTTTTGACATCTACCTTGACTCGACCATTGACTTGATCGAGCTCCAAGGTTTCGCCAACATAGAGACTTCTACCGGAAAGGGAGTAGCCGCGCATATAGAGCTGGTATTCCTTGTCATGATGACGTTCATAAAAGCCATCGGTATAACCACGATTCGCTAGACCCTCGAGGTTGCCTAGCAAGCTTGTGTCGAAGGGTCTGCCAGCAACTGCGTCATCAATCGCTGAACGATAGGCTTGGACGGTGCGTGATACATAATAAGGGGACTTAGTGCGCCCTTCAATCTTGAAAGAGTCAACACCCATCTTAGTGAGTCTTTCGATATGCTCAACAGCACGTAAGTCTTTCGAGTTCATGATGTAGGTGCCGTGCTCATCCTCTTCCATCGGCATCAATTCATCTGGACGACGAGCCTCTTGAAGTAAAACAACATCACCACTAGAAGTTTGCTGCCCTGGTTTAACTTTGTAATCCCAACGGCAGGCATTGGTGCAAGCACCCTGGTTGGAATCACGGTGAGACATATAGCCAGACAGCAGGCAGCGTCCAGAATAGGCAATACATAAGGCGCCGTGTACAAATACTTCAAGTTCCATTTCCGGACAGTCTTGACGAACTTCTTCAATTTCATCAAAAGACAGTTCACGTGAAAGAATTACTCTGCTGATACCAACTGAGCGCCAAAACTTAGCGGAGGCACCATTAACAGTATTGGCTTGTACTGATAAATGAATTGGCATATCAGGCCACGCTTCTCTGGCCATCATGATCAAACCTGGATCAGACATGATGAGAGCATCGGGTTTAAGCGCCACCACAGGTGACATATCCCGAATATAAGTGCGGGTTTTGCCGCCGTGTGGCAGCAAGTTGGAAACTAGATAAAACTTCTTACCCAAATCGTGTGCAGTATCAATGCCTTGTTTGAGAACTTCCATTTTTCCGAAGTCATTATTGCGAACACGCAAGGAATAACGAGGCTGACCAGCATAGATAGCATCTGCTCCAAAATCAAAAGCAGTTTCGAGCATTTGCAGGCTACCCGCAGGGGCTAGGAGTTCAGGCATTTTCATCATGGGGCTATTTTAATGCCTGCTTTACCCATTTGCTTATAGATCAATCCCCCTAAATTAGGTCGAATCAGCCTAATTTAGGGGGTATTTCAAATGCTGGGTAATTTATTCGTCAGCTATGGTGTTGCGTAAGATGCCAATCGATTCGATTTCAATCTCACAGATATCACCAGGTTTCATGAAAACAGGAGGCGTTCTAGCGTAACCAACGCCAGCAGGGGTCCCGGTAATCACGACATCACCAGGCTCTAAAGTCATGCACTCAGTAATAAGAACAATGGTCTCTGCAATGCCCCAAAGAAAATCTTTAGTGTTGGCGTTTTGCATCACTTGACCATTTAAGCGTGACTGAATATTGAGTCCGTGGCATCCAACTGGAAGTTCGTCAGGTGTCACTAGCCATGGACCAAATGCACCGGTTTGATCAAAATTCTTACCAATAGTCCACTGGGTTGTTTTACGTTGATAGTCGCGAATACTGCCATCGTTAAAGATGCTGTAACCAGCGACACAATCTAAGGCGTTGTCTAAGGTGAGATTGCGCGCTTTTTTACCAACAATAAAAGCTAACTCAGCTTCGTAATCCAGTTTGTCAGAAACCTTGGGTCGCACGATAGGGCTCAAATGTGCAGTCATTGAGCTCGGCCCACGCATAAAAAAACTCGGGTACTCAGGTCTTGCATTCCCGCCTTCTTTTGCATGGTCAGCGTAGTTCAGACCCATGCATACAATTTTTCCTGGTCTTTCAATTGGCACCTTGAAAGTAATTCCACTCATTTTTCCGGTAACGGCATTGGGATTGCTAATAGCTTTTGCAGCTCGATCCATCATTTCTTTAGAGATAATCATGTCTTGCAAATGATTAGGAATTTGTGGGTCTGTCGCACTCAAATCAATATAGGTATCTGAGCTGCCTTTTGTGAGAGCGCCAACCCCCTCATATCCATTCGGACCCTTAAAGCCAAATAGCCTCATAACAATGTCTCCAATTTGATTGGTTTATTTATAGCCAGTTCCCGAAGTATATGTCAGTCTTAATCAGCCTAAAGGGCGGCCGTATGAGAGCTTCTCAGCGCCATGGTCCATTAAAGTGTGATAACTTTCCGTTAGGAACTCATGAAGATCACCACTAATAAGAAAGTATAAAAACATCATGGAGACACCAAGCCAGTCGCTTAATGGCGGCCAGATTCTGGCAAATGCATTGGTAAGACAGGGTGTAGAGATTGCTTTTGGTGTTCCTGGTGAGAGTTTTCTGCCTTTATTAAATGGTCTGGTAGATCATCCCAAGTTTCGCTTCATTACCTGCCGGCAAGAAGGCGGTGCAGCTTATATGGCTGAAGCCTATGCAAAGTTGACTGGACAGCCTGGTGTATTGATGGTCACGCGTGGGCCAGGTGCATCCAATGCCATGATTGGTATGCATACCGCTTATCAAGATTCAACCCCGATGGTCTTGTTAGTCGGACAAGTTGGCACTGATATGGTCGAACGTGAAGCGTTTCAAGAAATTGACTATCGCCGTATGTATTCTGAATGTGCAAAGTGGGTAGGCAGTATTGATCGCGTAGATCGCATTGATGAATTTGTTTCTCATGCCTTTCATGTGGCGCAAGCAGGACGTAAGGGTCCGGTAGTTTTAGCTTTACCAGAAGACGTGCTCTATATGGCTGGACAAGAAAAGCCTGTTAAGCCGGCACACATTATTCAGCCAGGTTTGGATGGCAATGTATTTCATCAGGCCATGCGCGCATTTGCTGCTGCTCAAAAGCCGATGATTATTGCCGGTGGGGGCAATTGGAATGGTGCTGCTTGTGAAGCCTTGCGAAGTTGGGCTAACAAAGAGGGTGTGCCGGTAGCTACCAGTTTTCGCTCTCAAGATGTCATTGATAACCTAGATCCTGCATTTGCTGGAGATTTAGGGATTGGCGCGAACCCAGCCTTAGTGAAACGCATTCAAGAGGCAGATGTTCTTTTAGTCATTGGTGAACGCTTAGGTGAGATGACCACAGCGGGTTACAGCATATTGAGTGTTCCGCAGACTAAAGGCACCTTAATTCATGTGCTCTCAGGATCAGAAGAGTTGGGTCGTGTATATCGTCCTGACTTTGCCCTCAATTGCAGCCCAGAACATTTCTGCACGGCATTGAATTCCGTACAAATGGATACGAGCTATAACCCCGAAGCCATGAAGGCAGCGCATGCTGAGTATTTGGCTTTCTCAAGTCCAGTGACGGTGCCTGGTGATATGCAATTGGCCTACATCATGAGCTCTCTTCCCGGGTCAATCCCACGTGATGCCATTATCACGAATGGCGCTGGTAATTTTGCAACCTGGGTCCATCGCTTTTATCCCTATGGACCATATAAAACGCAGTTGGCGCCTGCGAACGGTTCTATGGGCTACGGTCTACCAGCAGCAATTGCGGCCAAGATTGCCAGCCCTGAAAAAGTTGCTATTGCAGTTTGTGGTGATGGTGATTTCATGATGAATTGCCAAGAATTGGCAACGGCTGCGCGTTATGAGGCTTATCCAATCGTGTTTGTCGTTAATAACAGCATGCTGGGAACGATACGCATGCATCAAGAAAGAGAATTTAACTCGCGCGTAATTGCTACTGGCTTAACCAATCCAGATTTTGTGAAGTTTGCAGATAGCTTTGGAATGCCTGGCTTCAGAATTAGCAAAACCGAAGAATTTGCCCCTGCATTTGCAAAAGCACTGGCAAGCAAGAAGGGCGCTTTAATTGAAATCGTGCTCGATCAAGAAGTGATTTCACCAAGCAAACTGCTATCTCAATTGGGAAAGTAAAAGACAAATTGATAGGGTGAGAAAAAAAAGACAATAAAAAAGAGGAGCATCGCTCCTCTTTTCCTTAAGAAGGCCAGAAAGTTAATCTACTTTTGCTCCAGAGTCTTTTACAACCTTAGTCCACTTAGTGATTTCATTTCTAATGAAAGTTGAAAACTGAGCGGGAGTATTACCAACTGGTTGAGCGCCCATAGCAAGATACTTTTCTCTGACTGAGGGACTGTTGATTGCAGCCATCAAAGTAGCGCTGTCTTTATTCAAAATATCGGCGGGCATATTCGCAGGACCAACCACGCCAAACCAAGAAGTTGCTTCATAGCCGGGTAAGTTCGCCGCTTCTGCAATGGTTGGTAGATCTGGAAATGCTGGGGAGCGTTTAGCACTGGTTACTGCCAATGCTTTTAGACGGCCAGCACGAATGTAATTAATTGAAGAAGGTAGGTTATCAAACATGATGTCAACGTTACCTGCCATTAAATCGGTAACTGCTGGAGGGCTTCCTTTATATGGCAGGTGAACCATATAGGTTTTGGTCATCGACTTAAAGAGTTCGCCAGCCATGTGGATTGAAGTGCCATTACCGCTAGAGGCCATATTGACCTTGCCTGGATTGGCTTTAGCATATGCAATCAAATCATTCACGCTATTAATGTTGTTCTTAGCGGCGAACTCTGGATTCAGCACCAATACATTAGGTAACTCAGCCACTAAGGTAATAGGCGTGAAATCCTTAATAGGATCAAATGGTAATTTGCCGCCACCTTGAGTGTAGAGAGGTAAGTTAATGCCATGGGTTCCCACGGATGCCATGAGCCAGGTATAGCCATCAGGAGCGGATTTAGAAACAATCTCAGCACCAATATTGCCACCTGCGCCTGGCTTATTGTCGATCACGACATTCCACTTGGCTGTATTAAGGAGCTCATTTTGAAGTGGCCTAGCAATATTGTCCGTTGCGCCACCTGCAGGAAAAGGGACAATGAAGCGTATTGGCTTATTCGGGTAATCGGATTGCGCAAAAGAAACTTGTGCGCCACCAAATAAGGCCGCCACCATGACGAAAAATTGAATTAAGCGGATAAGTGCTTTAAATAAACCACTTTGAATCATTGCTATCTCCTGTTTATTAGAATCATTCTGGCGATGATTTTTAATAGTTCAATTTAAGCACAAGAGGGCAAATAGAGGGGCTAAATATGAAAAAGGGCCTAAATCTCTACAGACCCTCACATATTTGACCGCTCATCCTGGGGCACCAAGAAGCCTCAAAACCACCTTTGAGCGTTTTTTCATTTGAGCATTACTTTTGAGATTTCTGTTTACGCTTGTAGATGATCCAGGCCGTATTGATTCCCGTGATGACCATAATTGGCCAGAGTGGGGTACAAACCATAATCCAAAAAATACGACCATCTAGAGGTGAGGTTTGATCAGAGTCCTTTGCCTTCTGAGGCCCTTCACTAAATAAGTGTCGTTTTGAGTAAGTGGCAAAACCAAAGCTTGCGCCAAAGATGAGGAAAAGGCAGATAAAAGTGTATGCACTTATCATTTTTAATCTTAGGTAAGATTGTTTGAATTTCATCTTACATGAGGTTTTCAATACATTTAATCTAATTTTTCCCTATTCCAAATAATTGCCAATTTCTGATGAATTCTCCAAATTGATGCACTTTCCTGCCAAAGAAAAAACCCTGTAGCTTTATGGGCTTACAGGGTTTTAATTTGGCTCCTCGACCTGGGCTCGAACCAGGGACCTACGGATTAACAGTCCGGCGCTCTACCGACTGAGCTATCGAGGAATAAGCCGATATTATAGCAAGATGCGATCACTACTTCCTACATCCGTACAGATCCCCAAAGTACTGACCATTGCTGGCTCTGACAGTGGTGGTGGGGCGGGGCTTCAAGCTGACCTCAAGGTCATTACAGCCCTTGGCGGCTTTGGGATGTCTGTGATCACGGCGATTACTGCTCAAAATACACTGGGGGTCACGCGTATACAGGACGTTGATCTAGATGTTGTCGAAGCTCAAATCGATGCAGTTTTATTGGACATCGGCGCCGATATTGTCAAGATTGGTATGTTGGCAAGCCCAGAAATCGTTCGCACAGTAGCCAAAGCACTGCGCAAACATGGTGTCAAAAGAATTGTTTTGGACCCAGTGCTGCGTGCTACATCAGGTGCCAGTTTGGGCGGTGATGATACTGCCCAGGCGATCATTGCCGAGTTGTTTCCAATAGCAACCCTGGTTACGCCAAACTTAGATGAAGCATCTTTATTGTTGGGTCGCGACCTTACTAGCCCGAATGATTTCAAATCTGCTGCACAAGAATTGCTCGATATGGGACCTCAAGCTGTATTGATTAAAGGCGGTCATCTTGATGCAACGCATACACAAATCACTGATTACTTAATGTGGCGCACGATTGAAGATGGTCTTGAGGTCGTTCAATCGAAAGAGTTCAAACACTATCGTGTTAATACTGCTAATACTCATGGTACCGGCTGTTCGCTTGCTTCAGCGATTGCCACTTACTTAGCGGGTGGTCATGACCTATCTCACTCAGTTGCTAAAGCAATTGCTTATGTAGAAGCTGGACTGGAAGCGGGGCGCTTCCTTAGTATTGGCGAGGGACCGGGTCCGCTATGGCATATGCATGATTTCTACCCAACCGCTTTGCCAAAAGAAGATAGCTATTAAGGACTATTTGTTTCCTATTTATTGAAAACCTATGCGCATGAGTTTTGCGCACAATTGTTTTTAAAAATTGCATCTAAAACTTAGTTTCGATATTGCTAGTCTATTCCCCATAGAGGGAATAGGATGGTTGTATGTCCAAGATCTCCCCAAACTACCTGCAATTTTCAAAGTTAGCGCATAAAGTGAACAAGCGTTACAAGATTGCTGACAGCAAAGAATTATTAGCGCTTGAGGCTGTATTACGAGCCTATGTAGAGCGCGTTGAATTTGCTGTATTAGATCTGATCTTGCTAAATGAAATTGCTTCTCAAGCAACTCTTCATTCCATCATGAAGGGCTTGATCATCAAGAAAATGATTAAGACGGAAACCTGTCAGCATGACGGAAGGCGTAAATTATTATTGCCAACAAAGCACGGCTTGTCATGGCTTAAAGAAATTTCTGATTTACTAAGCAGTTTTAAAAACTAAGCCTGCATTAGTTCTTGTAAATGCTTCACTGCGGCCTTAGGATCCTTGGCTTGAGTGAGGGCTCTCACCACTGCGACTGAGCCAACACCACTCTTAGCCACGGCGCGAATGCTATCTTGATCAATGCCGCCAATGGCAACTAATGGATAGTGACTCATTAACTTTGCGTATTGATACAGTCTTCCAAGGCCTTGCGGGGCTGTTGGCATCTTCTTGAGATTGGTGGGGAATACGGCACCCATCGCAATGTAGCTAGGGCAATAACGATCTGCAATGGTCAGCTCTGCATAACCATGAGTGCTGATGCCTAAGCGTAATCCCGCTGCTCGAATCTTTTCAAAGTCAGCCGTTTCTAAATCTTCTTGACCTAAATGCACTCCATAAGCCTGCGCATCTATTGCTTCATCCCAGTAGTCGTTGATAAAGAGGAGGGTTTTACTACCCTCAACCGCTTTCACCGATTCTTTGATTTGTTTGCGGATTTTGTAGCGATCTTCCGACTTAAAGCGTAGTTGCACCGTTGGAATCTCTGCATCTACCATGCGTTTTACCCAATCAGCATCAGGCATCACGCCATAAAGGCCTAAGTGCTTTGGGCATTCCTTGAACGCATTGGGATTCATATTGCGAGTCCAGGGCAGTAAATCAAACTGCTCTGGCCTGCTTGGCCATTTAAATGGATTGAAGCCGCCGTCATGCAAAGTCATCCGGGACCATGCCTTGCCTAAGACTTTGGCATCAGATTCGATAAAGCCCATCTCAATAGCAGCAAGAGCGCCAGCGAGTTCGTAAAGATCAGTTGCAGCTTCGTTATCAATCCGTGGCGGTTGAAGACTCATTGAATATTGTGGCAATGGAATACAAAGATCATCGGTGCGATGGGCTTGAATAATTTGATCTGCAAGGTCGCGTATGAGACTCATTGGCTTATCCTTAAGCTTGATGCCAAAAGGGAGTGCCAACCAAAGGAGTGCTAGCTTGGGCTGACTCTTGAGGTTTCATGGCACCTGAGAGGTAAGCGGTACGACCAGCATCTACTGCCATTGCAAATGACTTAGCCATGGCTACAGGGTCATTAGACAGCGCCACTGCGGTATTGAGAAGAACGCCATCAAAGCCCCATTCCATTACAGTGCAAGCGTGGGAGGGAAGGCCTAGGCCGGCATCAACAATCAGGGGTACTTTGATGCGATCGCGTAATAACTTCATCGCATAGGGATTGAGTGGCCCTTGACCAGTGCCAATCGGTGCAGCCCAAGGCATGACTGCTTGGCAGCCGACATCAACTAAACGTTGGCACAAGATTAAATCTTCTGTGCAGTATGGCAATACTTTAAAACCATCTTTGATGAGTGTCTCTGCTGTTTGCACTAAGCGCAAAGTATCGGGTTGTAAGGTGTAATCATCACCGATCAGTTCTAACTTAATCCAGTCACTCTCAAATACCTCGCGCGCCATATGGGCAGTAGTGATCACTTCTTGCGGACTGTGACAACCTGCAGTGTTTGGTAAAACAGGCACCGCCATTTTTTTGAGGAGGTCCCAAAAGCCGCTATGTGCTTCTGTAGTGCTGGTGCCTTGGCGACGCAGGCTGACCGTGATCATCGCTGGATTAGCTGTCTCTACTGCATTTTCAAGAATCTGAGGGGAAGGATAGCGAGAGGTGCCCAATAGCAAGCGACTAGCAAAACTCTCTCCGTATAAAACGAGAGCATCAGCGCTATTGAGATTGTTTGGCAATGGTGCGGTCATAAATGGTTTAAAGGTATTAGCCGCCAGTGACTGGGGCGATCACTTCAATTTGATCATTCTCGTTTAGGGTGAATTGATCATATTGAGTCTTGGGTACAAAGTTCAAATTTACAGCAACTGCATAAGGTGGCTTTGCATTAATCAAAGACAGTGCATCTGAAATCATGCTTTGATTTGGAAGTTCATATTCAATTTGATTGACAATTACGCGCATACACTTGCCTCATGATTGCTGGTATTGCTGGTTATGCTCAAACCCAATTCCAATGCGGTGTTGCTTTGACCGCTTTCTAGAAGCTCTAGGGTGGAGTCGAGGACAGCTGGAGAAATCATGAATCCATGGCGATAAAGACCGTTGATCATCAATAAATCCGCTAAGCCTTTATCCTTTTGAATACGAATTTCTGGCAAGTTATTTTTTAGCGTAGGGCGACATTGCGTGGCCATCTCTAAGATGCGTGCCTCGGCAAAGCCACTATGTACGGTATAGACCGCACTCAACAATTCCATGGCAGAACGAACACTCATCTCTGAAAGATCGTCAGATTCAATCTCAGTGGCACCAACAACGTAGACGTCATTCTCTTTAGGGGCGATGTAAATAGGGTAGCGAGGATGAATCAAGCGAGTAGGTCTACGTAATTTGACCTCAGGCGCATAAAGGCGCACAACTTCACCACGAACACCTCGCAAACTATTGATAGAGGATGCCCAAACTTCTTTAGCACCATTGCCACGGCAATCAATCACACATTGATATTGACTATCTTTACGTAATTTCTCAGGATCAACCTCCTTATTCCATAGACAGTTCACCTTGAGTACATTGAGCTCCTGCAATAACGCATCGAGTAATTGGCGATTATCAAGTTGACCTTCGTTGGGCAAAAACAAACCCTGCATAAAACGTTCTGCCACACCTGGTTCAATTTCCCGTAACTGCATGCTATCCAATTTTTGTGGAAGCGTTAGCTGAGGATTGTGAAGACAATTCTTTTCCAGATGGTTGGTAAAACGCTCGGCTTCACTGGCATCTTGTCTGTGCCACAAAATCAAGGTTCCATCTTGCTGAAAAAATACCGGGGTTGATAGTCCCCCAATGAGTTGTTTCCAGCGGGGTAAGCTATGAATACCCATACGCACTACAGAATCTTCAGTAATAGCAGATTCAGCCAATGGTGCCAGCATCGCAGCAGCAATGCGAGCTGCGGCACCGCTACCATCGGAGTTGCCCTGATCAAAGATATCGACCTGGGCTCCACGCTGGGCAAGTGCGACCGCTAGCAGCCGACCCATGAGGCCGGCGCCGACGATGGCGTATTTGCTGTGGATGCGTGACGCTTGAGTCATGACAATTTACTGATAAATCTCGCTACCGCGTTTGCGGAACTCAGCTGACATTTCTTCCATGCCCTTAGTAGCCTCTGTCACTTCAGCAATCGGAATCACTTTAGAGCCTTGCTTAGGATTGCCATCAGCATCCAATGTCGCTGCATAGTCACGTACTTCTTGAGTGATTTTCATTGAGCAGAACTTTGGACCGCACATAGAGCAGAAGTGTGCAATCTTGGCGCCTTCAGCTGGCAAGGTTGCATCATGATATTCACGCGCACGCTCAGGATCTAAACCAAGATTAAATTGATCTTCCCAGCGGAACTCGAAGCGCGCCTTAGAAAGGGCGTTATCACGCACTTGAGCACCAGGAAGACCTTTTGCAAGGTCAGCGCCATGGGCTGCAATCTTGTAGGTGATGATGCCTTCGCGCACATCTTCTTTATCTGGTAGGCCTAAATGCTCTTTTGGTGTGACATAGCAAAGCATTGCTGTGCCATACCAACCAATTTGTGCTGCACCGATGCCGCTGGTGATGTGGTCATATCCTGGAGCGATATCTGTAATCAATGGTCCAAGGGTATAGAACGGAGCCTCTAAACAGTGCTTCAGCTCTTCAGTCATATTCTCTTCAATGCGCTGCATTGGAACGTGACCAGGGCCTTCAATCATCACTTGCACATCATGCTTCCATGCCTTGGCAGTTAATTCGCCCAAAGTGTGGAGTTCACCAAACTGAGCAGCATCATTAGAGTCAGCGATACAGCCAGGACGAAGGCCATCACCTAAACTAAAGGAGACGTCATACGCTTTCATAATTTCGCAAATCTCATCAAATTTGGTGTAGAGGAAGTTCTCTTTGTGATGAGCCAGGCACCATTTCGCCATGATGGAACCGCCGCGTGACACGATGCCGGTAATACGATCCGCTGTTAATGGTACGTAGCGAAGTAACACACCCGCATGAATAGTGAAGTAATCGACGCCTTGTTCTGCTTGTTCAATCAAAGTATCGCGGAACATTTCCCAGGTGAGGTCTTCTGCAATGCCGCCGGTTTTATCTAATGCTTGATAAATCGGAACTGTACCAATCGGAACTGGTGAGTTACGTATGATCCACTCACGAGTTTCATGAATGTGTTTACCAGTAGACAGATCCATGATGGTGTCAGCACCCCAACGAATGGACCAAACCATTTTCTCCACTTCTTCATTGATGGAAGAAGTCACAGCAGAGTTCCCTAGGTTGCCATTGATCTTGACGCGGAAGTTGCGACCAATGATCATGGGCTCAAGTTCAGGGTGATTGATATTGGCAGGAATAATGGCGCGACCCGCAGCAATTTCTGAGCGAACGAATTCACCAGTCACGATGTCTGGCAGATTGGCGCCATAGCCTTTGCCAGGATGCTGCTTGAGTAATTGCTTATAAGCGGGATCCTTGCGCAGTTGCTCTAAACCCATGGATTCACGCAAAGCAACATATTCCATCTCAGGAGTCACGATGCCTTTGCGGGCGTAATACATTTGGCTAACGTTCTGACCAGCTTTAGCAACGCGTGGTGCGCTGATGTGGGCAAAGCGTAAGCTTTGAGTTGCTTCATCTTTAGAGCGCGCAACTCCGTACTCAGAGCTTGGACCAGGAAGTTGCTCAGTGTCATTACGTTCTTTAATCCAGGTCTCGCGTAATCTTGGCAAACCTTTTTCAAGATTGATCACAATTTCAGGATCGCTATAAGGGCCTGAAGTGTCGTATACAGGAACTGGTGGATTAGCAACCAACTCTTCGCCAACGCGGGTTGGTAATTGTTCAATCATGCGAATCGGTGCTTTGATATCTGCACGAGAACCTTGCAGATAGGTTTTTGTTGAAGCAGGATAGGCAAATTTTTGCCCGAAGTCGCGCTCTAAGCTTTTGAGGCTTGGAATTTCATGTTTGGTGGTTTTTGGGTTGCCTGTGCTCATGTCCATCTCCTAACTGTTTTAGATGGACGAAACCGGGTGTCGGTCTGATGTAACTCCCCACGCCAGCATTACCTGGATCGGGTTCTAGGGTCTTTCTCAGCGCCTTCGAGCTAAAACCGCTCTAAAGGGCACCCCTGTTTCATCCTTAATTGAGATTTAACCACGAAAAGAGACTTTGACGCACGACGCCAATCAAGACCGCTCAGACTAGGCTTAAAAGCTCACTTATTGCGCCGCAAAAGGAAGTCTGCCGTTACAAAAGCTGCATCGCTCGTGAATTCATCAGCCAGAATTCGGGCAGCGGCTTCTGCATAAGAAACCTCAATAAAACCACTCACTTCCCCATCATGGTTCGTGGGAATGAAGTTATGGGCTAGCTCTAGGTCGTAAATATAGAGCTGCTCATCATGAAAGCCTCGGCCTGGAATAGGTCTGCGCATATGAATGCGACCAACGGGCTCGATTTCGTCTGCAATCTGGGCTGGTACGCCAGCTTCTTCCCATAATTCACGTTTGGCACAAACCCAGGGGGTTTCATCAGCGGTAATTCCACCTGCAGCAAGGTTGTCTAACTTACCTGGATCGGTGGGTTTGTTCTCACTACGTCGACCCAACCAAATTGAATTGGCTTTGGTGTAGCCGTTGATATGGGTTGCCATACTACGAAATCCAAACGTGCGAAAGGCAGCACGCTCTAAGCGAAAGTACATGTGCCCATTTTGATCTACCCAAGCAAACTCTTCATTGCGCCATCCTGGAATAAAACCACCTAAGCGCAAGAAATTTGCTAATTGATTCAAGCTCGCCGACAAATCAATCGGCTTTCCCAGATGAATGGTGAGACGATCATGATCCATTGAAATCAAGGATACAGATTGCTTCTTGAGAGATTCTTGGAGGTAGGGAATAAAGTCTGGATTTAATTGCCCAATAGTCTGCTCTTCACCATTGCCGCGAGCAAAATAAATCGGCATGTAATCAGAGGGAGCTGAACGCGCTGTATTTTGGAGCATTTCCTCAAGGGCGGCGATAGTGCTGGTAGATAAGGCGGTCATGCATGGGAGTGTAAGGGAACTTGAACGAATGCGCAGACCATTGTCAATGACGCTTAACACAAGCTGGTGGAGAAATATTTTTTTCTGGATGCAAGAATCAGGAGGCAAATAGTGCTGATTATTTAAGCAAGCCAGATCAGTCTATACAAATCCACGACTTACGAAAACTTTTGTGGATTTATCCACATTGCCTGTGGATAACTCTGTTTCATTTGATGGTCCCGCCGACAGGAATCGAACCTGTATCCCACGCTTAGGAGGCATGTGCACTATCCATTGTGCTACGGCGAGAGGTAAAACTTTCCCCCAATGTACTCTAAATAATGTTGGGGAAAACCTGATTGCATTGCAATTGATAAATGTTTATTGGACGTATTACCAGCCACAAAGTGCCCACACTTGATTAGTAATGGCAACCATCATATCGGGTGCAAAGTACGCAGAAAAAATCAGGAGCAGCACCAGTAATGCGCATCCGTATATTACCCACTTCCAAATCGATATGCTGCCTTGCTTAAGCATTGGCAACTCTAGTAATGGCACGTTCTTTTACGGGAAGGTTTACCAAGCAGGCAAAAACGCCTAAGCCAATTGCGATTTCCCAAACAATTAAATAAGAGCCTGTGCGATCAAATAAGTAGCCGCCCAAGAATGCACCACAAAAACTACCTAGCTGGTGCGAGAAGAATACCAATCCCGAAAGCATTGTTAAATATTTAACTCCAAAGATTTGCGCCACAATGCCGTTGGTTAATGGAATAGTAGATAACCAAAGAAAGCCCATCACGGCAGCAAATAGGTAGGTACTCATTGGGCTGGGTGGTATTAACAAAAAGGCGGTAATTGCAAATGCGCGACCTAAATAGATGCTGGAAAGTAAATACCGCTTCGGAAAGCGCTGCCCAAGATAACCGGAGCTGTAGGTGCCAAAGATATTAAATAAACCAATCAGGGCGAGGGCAGTTGTAGCGACAGCAGGCGCACCTACAGATGGGTAAACAGAAGAGAGATCTTTAAGGTAGGGTGCTAAATGGACGGCAATAAATACCACCTGAAAACCGCATACAAAATAACCCAAGGTCAATAATTGGAAGCTCGGATTGGCAACGGCCTCTTTCAGAGCCTCTTTGATTGTTTGATCACCCAGATTATGGTTATGAACAAAATTTTTCTCTCGCAACATAAATGCGGTGGGAATCATGAGGCTGGCCATCAATGCCAACATTAAGAGTGCATCTTGCGCACCAAAGGCACTGAGCAATCCTTGCTCGGCTGGAATCATGAGGAATTGACCAAATGAACCAGCGGCTGCAGCAATGCCCATTGCCCAGACCCGTTTATCAGCAGGAACATTGCGACCTAGGATTCCATAAACCACGCTATAGGTCGTAGCGGTTTGGGCGAGACCAATGAGTAAACCCCCAGCAATCGTGAAATTGAGTGCGTCTGTAGAAATGGCCATACCCGCTAAGCCGAGTGCATACAACAGGCCACCAGCAACCATGATTTTGAATGCCCCATAGCGATCTGCTAATGCACCAGTAATCGGTTGTACTGCTCCCCATATCAGATTTTGCAATGCAATGGTTAAAGCAAAGGTTTCACGACCCCAGCCATTGGCCATGGTGATGGGCAAATTGAATAAACCAAAGCCATGCCGAATACCCATGGAGAGGGTGACCATGAGTCCACCATAAATAAGGACTTGTTTCATGGTGAGAGAGGCTTTAGGGCTAGCCACTAAACAATTCCTTTTTTACGCAACTCCGCAATCGCCTCATCATTTAAATGCAGGCGCTCATGGAGCACTTCCTGAGTATGTTGGCCCAAAGTCGGTGGCGCCATACGTACTTCTGTAGGCGTTTTAGAAAGCCTCATGGGGCTAGCCACTAATTTCATGGTTCCTACTGTTGGATGCGGAACATTAATTTGTACATTTCTGGAAATCACTTGTTCATTCTCAAATACTTCTTTGAAGTTATTGATTGGGCCGCATGGAACATTGGCTTGCTCCAGTAGTGCAATCCATTCACCTTTGGTTTTCTTGCGAGTCATTGCCTCAAGCAAGGGAACCAGTTTTTTGCGATGCTGGACTCGCAAAGGATTCGTGAGGTAAAGCGGATTATCTGCTAGATGTTCTTCGCCACCTGCCGTCACAAAATGTCGATACTGCCCATCGTTGCCGGCTGCAACAATCATCCAGCCATCGGATGTAGGGAAGGTTTGGTAGGGAACGATGATGGGTGATGCATTACCCCAACGACGCGGAACCTCACCGGAGGTTAAGTAAGCGCTGGAGATGTTGGCCATCACGGCAATTTGCGTGTCTAGCAAAGACATATCGATGTATTGACCTTCGCCAGTGTGATCGCGATGAACCACTGCTGCAAGGATCGCGGTAGACGCATACATACCGGTAAAGATATCGGCAATGGCAACACCAGACTTTTGAGGGCTAGCACCCTCAAAATCATCTGCCTCACCGGTCACACTCATGAAACCACCAATACCTTGAATGATGAAGTCATAACCAGGTCGATGTGCATAGGGGCCAGTCTGACCAAAACCTGTAATGGAGCAATAGATCACATCAGGCTTAATCTTTTTCAGGCTTTCGTAATCGAGACCATATTTAGCCAAGTCACCCACTTTGTAGTTTTCGATGACGACATCAGATTCAGCCGCTAATTGGCGAATGATCTCTTGGCCTTCAGGTTTGCTGATATCTACCGTAATGGAGCGCTTATTTCGGTTGATGCAAATAAAGTAGGCAGATTCATCAGTTTCATGGCCGTTGGCGTCTTTGGCAAAGGGAGGGCCCCAATGGCGGGTGTCGTCTCCGGCGCCTGGGCGCTCGACTTTGATGACATCTGCACCCAAATCAGCAAGATTCTGAGCACACCAAGGACCTGCAAGCACGCGGCTGAGGTCTAAAACGCGAATATGACTTAAGGCTCCCATGCCCCAATTTTGGCATGGATGACAGGGGAATTCGGGAAAAGTTTCGCCTTAGACTCAGACATGACTACAATTTGCGCGCATGGCTACCCGTAAAACTTCTGAATACAGCGAATCGTCGATTCAGGTCCTAAAAGGACTAGAACCAGTCCGTCAGCGGCCTGGGATGTACACCCGAACCGATAATCCCCTTCATATCATCCAGGAGGTCTTGGATAACGCTTCAGATGAAGCGCTAGGTGGATTCGGTAAGCAAATCATTGTCACTTTGCACACAGACGGTAGCGTCAGCGTAGAAGATGATGGTCGAGGTATCCCGGTTGGGATGCATCCTACTGAGAAATTGCCCGTAGTTGAAATCGTATTTACACAGCTTCATGCAGGCGGCAAATTTGAAAAAGGTACTGGTGGTGCTTATGCATTCTCTGGCGGCTTGCATGGTGTTGGCGTTTCCGTTACCAATGCCCTCTCAAAACGATTGGAAGTGACTGTTTGGCGTGATGGCCAGGTTTCCACTTTGACTTTTGCCGATGGTAAGGTAATTGAAAAACTCAAAACGAAACCTTCTTCTAAAGAAGATAAGTCACATGGCACGCGTGTACGCGCATGGCCTGATGGAAAGTATTTCGATAGCTCTGCGATTCCAATGGCTGATCTCATTCGTCTGCTCAGATCGAAAGCCGTTCTATTACCAGGCGTCAAAGTTACCCTAATTCAAGAGAAATCTGGTGACAGTCAAACTTGGCAATATGCTCAAGGTTTGCGTGGCTACCTCAATGAGGCAATTGCCCAAGCAGGACATGGCCCAGAGGTCATCCCACCATTTGAAGGAGAGCAATACGCAACTGGTACTGGTGAGGAGGATTCTTTTGCTGAGGGCGAGGGCGCAGCTTGGGTCGTGAGCTGGACAGAAGATGGCGCACCAGTGCGCGAGAGCTATGTGAATTTAATTCCAACACCTGCTGGTGGAACGCATGAAAGTGGATTACGCGAAGGTCTCTTTAATGCGGTTAAAGGTTTCATTGAAATGCACGCATTACAGCCTAAAGGCGTGAAGCTGATGCCCGAAGATGTTTTTGCACGCGCTTCTTTTATCTTATCGGCCAAAGTATTAGACCCACAGTTCCAAGGTCAGATTAAAGAGCGACTGAACTCTCGAGATGCAGTGCGCTTAGTATCTGGCTATGCAAAATCAGCGTTAGAGCTTTGGCTCAATCAACACGTGGACTATGGTCGCAAATTAGCGGACTTGGTGATTAAGCAAGCGCAAGCAAGAACACGTGCTGGTCAAAAAGTGGAGAAGAAAAAATCTTCTGGAGTAGCAGTTCTTCCTGGAAAGCTCACGGATTGCGAAAGCGAAGATATCGCTCAGAATGAGATCTTCTTGGTTGAGGGTGATTCTGCTGGTGGCTCAGCCAAAATGGGTCGTAATAAGGAATATCAGGCGATTTTGCCCCTGCGCGGCAAGGTTTTGAACACTTGGGAGGCAGAGCGCGACCGTTTGTTTGCCAATAATGAGGTGCATGACATTGCCGTGGCCATTGGCGTCGACCCGCATGGACCCAACGACAGCCCTGACTTATCGAATTTACGCTACGGCAAAGTGTGTATCTTGTCCGATGCAGACGTTGATGGTGCACATATTCAGGTTTTGCTCCTCACGCTGTTCTATAAACATTTCCCAAAACTCATTGAATTGGGTCATGTACATATCTCTCGTCCACCACTGTTTAGAGTGGACGCCCCAGCGCGTGGAAAAAAACCAGCGCAAAAAATTTATGCACTGGATGCTAGTGAACTACAAGCGATTGAAGATAAGTTGCGTAAAGATGGCGTCAAAGAATCCGCATGGCAAATCTCTCGCTTTAAAGGTCTTGGCGAGATGAGTGCAGAACAATTGTGGGATACCACGCTCAATCCCGATACACGTCGTTTGCTACCGGTAACCTTAGGCACATGGACTGAAGATGAAACTTTTAAAACCATGGACATGTTGATGGGTAAATCCGAGTCTGGGGCACGTCGTGATTGGCTTGAAGAGCGTGGCAATGAAGTAGAGGCGGACATTTAATGGCTACGAAAAAGACATCTGGCAAGAAGCCAGTAGCTGAGCAGGCTGATTTATTTTCTTCTCCGGTTGAGGAGATGGAGATTGTTGAAGTCGACGAGGTTCCAGCAAAAGTTGCAAAGAATGTAAGCGGCCCGAATGGTCCAAAAGATCCCCATGATCCAAAGACCATGGATTTAAACGAAGACAATAAAGACAGCCTAACGCTGGCAGTGTATGCAGAGCGCGCCTATTTGGATTACGCCATTAGTGTTGTCAAAGGTCGTGCACTCCCTGATGTATCTGATGGTCAAAAGCCAGTACAGCGCCGCATATTGTTCTCAATGAGTGAAATGGGCTTACGTGCTGATGCTAAGCCAGTGAAGAGCGCTCGTGTGGTTGGTGATGTATTGGGCAAGTTTCATCCGCATGGAGATCAATCTGCTTATGATGCTTTAGTCCGTCTAGCTCAGAGCTTCTCACTGCGCTATCCACTAATTGATGGTCAAGGCAACTTCGGTTCCCGAGATGGTGATGGTGCAGCAGCAATGCGTTACACCGAGGCACGCTTAACCAAAATTGCTAGCTTACTCTTAAGTGAAATCGATGAGGGCACAGTCGACTTTGCCCCAAACTACGATGGTTCTTTTCAAGAGCCGAAGTTATTGCCAGCACGCTTACCATTTGTATTGTTAAATGGCGCTTCTGGTATTGCCGTGGGTATGGCTACTGAAATTCCTTCGCACAATCTTCGTGAAGTCGCGTCTGCAGCAATCGCGTTGATGAAGTCCCCAAAACTCTCTACGGCAGATTTATTAGACATCATGCCTGGACCGGACTATCCAGGTGGCGGACAAATCATTTCCTCGGCAGCAGAAATCGCGCAGATTTACGAAACTGGTCGTGGCAGCGTTAAGGTACGTGCCCGTTGGTCCGTAGAGGAGCTGGCACGTGGTCAATGGCAAGTAGTGGTCAATGAATTGCCACCATCTGCATCATCACAGCGTGTCTTGCAAGAAATTGAAGAGATTACCAATCCTAAAGTAAAGGTTGGCAAGAAGACCTTAACGCCAGAGCAAAACAATCTCAAATCCACCATCTTGAACGTGCTCGATGGCGTGCGTGATGAGTCTAGTAAAGACGCTGCTGTTCGTTTGGTGTTCGAGCCTAAGAGCAAAAATATTGATGTCAATGAGTTTGTAAACCTCTTATTGGCGCATACCTCGCTTGAATCCAATGCCCCAATGAACTTGGTAATGATTGGTAATGACGGTCGTCCACGTCAAAAGGGTTTGAAAGAGATTATTTCTGAGTGGATTGAATTTAGGGTCGCTACAGTTACCCGTCGTACTCAGTTCCGACTCGGAAAAGTGAAAGACCGCATGCATATTTTGGAAGGGCGCCTAACCGTTCTCCTCAATATTGATAAGGTTATCAAGATTATTCGCAATAGTGATGAGCCTAAAGCCGATTTAATCAAAGAGTTCAAACTCACAGATCGCCAGGCTGAAGACATTCTTGATATTCGCTTGCGTCAGTTAGCTCGCCTTGAGGGAATCAAGATTGAGCAAGAGCTCAAAGAGCTTAAATCTGAGCGTGATGACTTAGAAGGTTTATTGCAAAGTGATGCTGTATTACGTAAACGCATCATTAAAGAAATTGAGTCCGATATCAAAGACTTTGGTGATGATCGCCGCACTCTGATTCAGGAAGACAAGCGCGCCATTGCAGAAACCAAAGTGATTGATGAGCCAGTGACGGTCATTGTTTCGCAAAAAGGCTGGGTACGAGTGCGTCAGGGTCACGAGCATGATGCTACTCAATTTAGCTTCAAGGCGGGTGACGCCCTCTATGAAACCTTCGAGGTTCGTACAGTAGATGTTATACAAGGCTTTGGCAGTGACGGCCGTGTTTATACCGTTCCTGTTAGTGAGTTGCCAGGTGCGCGCGGAGACGGATCGCCCTTGACGAGCTTCGTTAATCTGGCTCCTGGCTCACAAATGGTGGCTTATTACGCGGGCCAAGCAGATGATTTAGTCCTCCTATCCACCAAGGCTGGTTATGGATTTTTGGCAAATGTTGCCGATATGAGTACACGTAACAAGGCGGGCAAATCATTTATTACGATTGATGCCAAAGTACCTGGTGATGCCCCTTTAGGCGCATGCAAAGTTCAAGTGGGCATGAAACAAGTTGCTTGTCTGTCGGGAGCTTCTAAGTTACTCGTGTTCCCATTAGATGAGCTCAAGCGTTTACCAACGGGTGGTAAAGGCGTGATCTTGATGGGCTTAGATGACAAAGAATTCATGGCATCGGCTATTGCAGTTGGACCGAATGGTGCAACGTACTCAGGAGCGGGGCGTGCAGGCAAACCTACAGAATTAAGTTTAGATGCAAAAACCTTGAAGTCTTTTGCAGGTAACCGCGCACGTAAAGGTCACTTTGTGGAGCCGCGCCTTAAAGATGGCAAGCTCAAGGCAAATTAAAAAGCCAGCTAAGTTTTCTTTGGAATCGCAATACCGTATTTAACGGCAATCACTTCCGCCAGAATCGATACAGCGATTTCTGGTGGGGTGAGCGCTCCAATGTAAAGGCCAACGGGCCCATGCAAGCGCTCTACCTCTTCCTGAGTAACATCAAACTCTAATAAACGCTCTTTACGTTTCTGGGTGTTCTTGCGACTGCCTAAAGCACCAACATAAAAGGCGGGGGACTTAAGCGCCTCCATCAGTGCCATATCGTCTAGCTTTGGATCGTGCGTCAGGGCAACTACCGAAGTGTGTGGGTCAACGCCAATCTCCAGCAAGACATCATCTGGCATACCTTTGATAAACGTCAGGTCTTCACGATTCAGTCCTTCTGCGTACTCTTCGCGAGGATCAATCACAATCACTTCAAAGTCAGAGGCCAGCGCAAAGTCTGCGGTGTACAAAGATAGTTGACCGGCCCCAATGATGACCATGCGCCAACGAGGACCGTAAGTCGTGCACATCTCGGTATCGGTGCAACTAAATTCATCGTTCCGATTACCATCCTGCAAAATGGATTTACCGCTAGCGATATTTACAGTACGTCTTGTAACTTGATGTGAAGAGATGCCATCTAGCAGTTTTTCTAAAACGGCTAACTCTGGTTTAGGCTCCACGAGTAAGCGTAAAGTACCGCCACAGGGAAGTCCAAATCTTGCTGCTTCTTCTTGGCTGACGCCATATACAACCATTTCAGGGGTATTGCGCGTCAGGATTTCAGTTTGGACACGACTAATTAAGTCATCCTCTACGCAACCGCCTGATACTGAGCCTGCCACTTGACCATCTTGACGAATCGCTAGCCATGAGCCTACAGGGCGGGGTGCAGAGCCCCACGTTTGGACTACGGTGGCAATAGCAACGGGGTGGCCAGCTTTTAGCCAACTCACCGCAGATTTGAGAACACTTAAATCGGTACTATTCATTTAATGTCTTTTATATTTTATTTTTTCGTAGTTAGTTTGTTTTCTTAATTATTATCACCTTAATGAGTGCAGCAGGTAAATCTACCAATCCTAGACTGGCAATCGTCCTCTTGGCGGCCGGCGAGGGAAGTCGCATGGGCTCCATTCCTAAGGCTTTGCTCCGCAAGGATGGGAAAAGTCTATTAGAGGCCTTCTGCCTATCGGTAGATGCTATTGATCCGGTGGAATTTCTGGTGGTGACGGGTTTTCATGCACAAGCAATTGAATCCGAACTCTCAAGTCTTGTTAAACAACTAAAAACTCCAGTTATTGTGATTCAAAATCTCAATCCAGATCAGGGTCAGGGCTCATCAGTACGACTGGCGTTGGAGAGTCTCAAAAGTGATTTTGATGTGCTTGCAGTTTGTTTAAGTGATCAGCCCAATGTGGGTGCTCAAGAGCTTCATGCTTTACTGAACGAATTTGACCGGCGTAATTCTCTTGAACAAATGGTGATGCCCCAAGTGAATGGGCAACGTGGCAACCCTGTTCTGTTTTCTAAAAAGGCAATAGAAACTATTTTGTCTAAACCTGGAATGGCCTGTCGTACCTTTATGGATCAGCATCCCGAGTTAATTAAAGTTTATGAGACTGACAATCCTGTATATATTCTGGATGTCGATACTGAGGCAGACATCCAGAAATTCGGCATTACGCGGAATTAAATCTCAGCGATCAGTTCAATTTCAACGCAGGCACCCAGGGGTATTTGCGCAACGCCAAAGGCGCTACGGGCATGTTTACCGCAATCACCAAAGACTTCAAATAGCAATTCAGAGCAACCATTGATCACGAGGTGCTGCTCTGTGTATTCACTTGTAGAGTTCACTAAGCCCATGACTTTCACAATGCGCTTGACTTTGTCGAGTGAGCCAAGATGGTTTTGTAATGTAGAGATTAAATCAATCGCAATTGAGCGAGCAGCAGCTTTGCCCGTTTCTGTATCCATGTCTTTACCCAATTTTCCAACCCAGGGCTTGCCATCACGTTTTGCAATGTGACCGGATAAGAAAACGGTGTTACCAGTAGTCGCGGCCATGACATACGCGGCTGCTGGAGGACCTGGTGGAGGTAAATCAATGCCAAGGCTTTTAAGGCGATCGCTAATAGTGCTCATAATCGATATCAATCAATGTAAAAAAGTGAATAGAAGAATCTTACTGGCATATTACTTTGACAACTGACGCATAGCGCTCTCTAGGCCATTTAAGCTTACTGGATACATACGATCCTTCAGGAGATTTTTCATGATATCGATCGATTGTCGATATTCCCAAATGGATTCGGGTTCGGGGTTAAGCCAGGCGAAGTGAGGGAAGTGATCTAATAGGCGGTTGATCCAAACAGCTCCAGCCTCCTGATTGTTGTACTCAACCGACCCATTGGGGCTCAGGATTTCATAAGGAGACATGGTGGCATCGCCTACGAAAATGAGCTTGTAGTCAGAACCGTATTTATTAATGATGTCTTGTGTAGAGGTCACTTGATCTCTACGACGACGATTACTTTGCCAAAGATTTTCATAAACACAATTATGAAAGTAGTAATACTCTAGATGCTTAAACTCTGCTTTAGCTGCCGAGAACAGTTCTCCAATTTGCTTGATATGGTCATCCATCGAACCGCCAACATCCATTAACAGCAAAACTTTGACCTGGTTGTGACGCTCAGGCCGCATTTGAATATCAAGCATGCCAGCATTGGCAGCAGTCGAATGAATGGTCTTGTCTAAATCTAGCTCTAAATCTGATCCTTCGCGGGCAAAGCGACGCAGTCGGCGCAAGGCAACTTTAATATTGCGCGTTCCCAAAGCAAGATCACTGTCGTAATCCTTAAATTCTCTGGCTTCCCAGACTTTAATAGCGGTACGATTACCAGCACTTTCTCCACCAATCCGAATGCCCTCTGGGTGATAGCCGCTGTGTCCAAAGGGCGAAGACCCGCCAGCCCCAATCCACTTATTGCCACCACCGTGCCATTCTTTTTGTTCTTTGAGTAACTCTTCAAGACGCTTCTTCAGGGCTTCTGGGCCGCCTAATTTCTGAAGCGCCGCTTTTTCTTCATCAGTCAAAACCCGCTGTAGTTTTTTCTCCAGCCAGTCCATCGGAATGTCAGGAGAGAGAGCAATGATTTGCTCAACACCTTTGAAGTAACTACCAAATACCTGATCAAAGCGATCAAAATGCTGCTCATCTTTGACTAGAGTCATTCTAGAAAGTTGATAAAACTCATCGATAGATGGATTGATGACACCAGACTTGAGTGCCTCTAATAGAGTCAAAAACTCTCTTACAGAAACAGGCACCTTAGCCTCTTTCAGATTCAGAAAGAATTGAATCAACATCGAATCGATCTAAGGGTGATTAGCGATGATTGCGATTCATCATCACTAGGCGTTCAAATAAATGAACATCTTGCTCATTTTTCAGTAAGGCGCCATGCAGTGGCGGAACCACAATCTTTTCATCTTGGCTAAAAAGTGCCTCAGGGGGTATATCTTCTGCTAACAAGAGCTTAAGCCAGTCAATCAGCTCGGAAGTCGAAGGCTTTTTCTTGAGGCCTGGTAGTGAGCGGATTTGGTAGAAGGCTTTGAGGGCAGATTCTAAAAGATCCTGCTTAATATTGGGGTGGTGCACATCCACAATACTTTGCATTGTTTGAGCATCAGGGAAGGTGATGTAATGAAAGAAGCAGCGACGCAAGAAGGCGTCTGGCAACTCTTTTTCATTATTCGAGGTGATGATGACCAGAGGACGATGCTTGGCTTTAATCAACTCGCGAGTTTCATAAACATAAAACTCCATGCGATCAATCTCTCGTAAAAGATCATTTGGAAACTCAATATCAGCCTTGTCGATTTCATCGATCAGCAAAACCGTGGGTTCATTTGCCTCGAAGGCTTGCCACAAAACACCTTTCACAATGTAGTTGCGGATGTCTTTGACTTTCTCATCGCCCAGTTGTGAATCACGCAAGCGACTCACGGCATCGTATTCATATAAGCCTTGCTGAGCTTTGGTGGTGGACTTAATATGCCACTGCAAGAGAGGCATCTTGAGGGCAGCAGCCACTTCTTCGGCCAACATCGTTTTGCCAGTTCCTGGCTCGCCCTTAATCAGCAGAGGTCGTTGTAGCGCTATGGCTGCGTTGACTGCTAGTTTCAGGTCCTCGGTCGCAACATAGCTTTGACTGCCATCAAAACGGTTGGGATTTTGAGTGGAGGATGGGTTTATCGACTTGGTCATGAGAGGCAATCAAAATGGCTTTTATTGGACTTTCAAGTATAGGGAAATAGCGCTAAATCTTCAGTATTTCTATTGATTTTCCGCTCAGGAATGGCTAAATCATGGTTAAGGGGGCGTCTGTCCGCTATACTCTTGCAAATTGATTTAAATCAAACTCGTAAATACCGATTCTATGAAAAAACTCTCCATTCTTACTCGATTGCTCGTCTGTGCTGGTCTAGCATTTGCTGGTTTTAATGCTCAGGCTGATGAAGTTAAAGGCAGTGCAGCAGCTGGTAATGCCAAGGTTTGGCTATGTGTTGGCTGTCATTCCATCCCAGAATACCGCGCTGACTATCCATTGGTTTATAGAGTACCTAAGTTGGGTGGCCAAAATGCGGCTTACATCGCATCTTCTTTGTCTGAATACAAGAAGGGCAACAGAAAGCATCCAACGATGCGTTCTATCGCAGGCAGCTTGTCTGACCAAGACATGGCTGATATTGGCGAATACTACGCTGCGCAAACTGCCAGCTCACCTAACAACCCATTGAAGTGATAGAGATACGTATATGAAATTTGCACTAGTAACAGCAGTTTTGCTTTCCAGCATTGGTCTAGTTAACGTGGCGAATGCCGCTAGCGTAGATAAAGGTCAAGCTCTAGTTGAGAAAGCCAATTGTGCTTCTTGCCATGGCGCTGGATTAAATGCACCGATTCTGCCTGTTTATCCAAAGTTGGCTGGTCAATATCCTGATTACCTTTACTACGCATTGAAGGCATACAAGGTTGGCAACGGGAATGCTCAGTATGGACGCAATAACGCGATCATGAGCTCTCAAGTTCAAGCATTCTCTGATGCTGATCTCCAAGACATTGCTGCTTACATCTCCTCCTTGCCAGGAAACTTGGTTATTAAGAAGTAACTCTGCTTGAGTTGGACTCTGGCTGTATTTAAAACAAAGGCTTAGAATAATCTTCTAAGCCTTTGTTCTTTATGGATAAATTACCTTATCTTAGAGCTTCTAAGCCTCTCGCCAAATGTTTGCGCATGGCACTTTCAGCACCAGCTTGGTCTCTTTTTAAAAGGGCATTCAGAATCTCACGATGCTCAATAAGTGAGTTTTGGAGTCTTCCAGTGCTCGTTAAAGAATCCTTGCGATGCAATTTAAGTACTTTACGCAGATCAGCAATGACACCATTCATCCAGCGATTGCCGGCAATTTCTTGGATTAATTCATGAAATTTGCCATTTATTTCGAAGAATTGCTCAATATCTCGATCTGCGGCAGCTTTTTCTAGGCGGTGATGCCAATAATCTAGTTGGTTTAACTCTTCTTCAGTTGCCTTAGAGGCTGTTTCACGTGCCGCTTCACCCTCAAGGAGGGAGAGAATGGTGAAGATTTGCTCCAGGTCCCTTCTGGCCACCTCGGTAACATAGGCTCCCCGACGCATTTTGATGGTGACTAAGCCTTCAGAGGCTAAAACCTTAATAGCTTCACGCATTGGAGTACGACTGATCCCAAATTGCTCCGCAAGGCTTTGCTCATCTAGCCAGCTTCCTGGCGCTAAGAGTTTGGCAAATATTTGCTCCCGAAGACGGTCAGCGACGTCTTCATACAATGGCCTATTATTCAGTTTTGTATTCATAATTATGAATACATGATAGCTGGACAAATTCTAAATAGTCAAGCAGAATTACAAAATCTTATATGCAATGCAACAAAATTAACGGGAGTGCTTTGTGAGTTCAGAAAAGAAAAGTCCATCTAGTACATGGCCATCATTTCCAGAGACCAACTTGGAAGCTTGGAAAAAGTCGGCACAGAAATCTGCACCCAATGGTGATGTCGATAAGCTTGGTTGGAAAACTCCTGATGGAATTCATTTAAAGGCGCTTTACACATCTTCAGATACTGAAGGCCTCAATTACACCGATACATTGCCAGGTTTCGAGCCTTTTGTACGTGGACCGCAGGCAACGATGTACTCAGTACGTCCATGGACCATTCGACAGTACGCAGGTTTTTCAACCGCAGAAGAGTCAAATGCCTTTTATCGCAAAGCATTAGAAGCAGGTGGCCAAGGTGTTTCTGTTGCATTCGACTTAGCTACACATCGCGGTTACGACTCCGATCATCCACGCGTGACGGGTGACGTTGGTAAGGCAGGCGTTGCTATTGATTCTGTTGAAGACATGAAGATTTTGTTTGATGGCATCCCATTGGATAAAGTTTCTGTATCCATGACCATGAATGGCGCTGTATTGCCTGTATTGGCTGGTTATATCGTGGCTGGTGAGGAACAAGGTGTCAAACAAGAACTCTTATCGGGAACGATTCAAAACGATATTCTCAAAGAGTTCATGGTGCGCAATACCTATATTTATCCGCCAGAACCATCGATGCGCATCATTGGTGACATCATTGAGTACACCGCGCAACATATGCCGAAATTTAATTCGATTTCGATATCGGGTTATCACATGCAAGAGGCTGGCGCTAACCAAGTATTGGAATTGGCTTTCACTTTGGCTGACGGTAAGGAATACGTCAAAACGGCACTTGCTAAAGGCCTGGATGTGGATGGCTTTGCTGGTCGTCTTTCATTCTTTTTTGCCATTGGTATGAACTTCTATCTAGAGGTTGCTAAATTGCGTGCGGCACGTTTGCTGTGGTGGCGCATCATGAAATCCTTTGAGCCAAAAAATCCAAAGTCTTTAATGTTGCGTACGCACTGCCAAACATCTGGCTGGTCATTAACCGAGCAAGACCCCTATAACAACGTAGTGAGAACTACCGTTGAAGCGATGGCAGCGGTCTTTGGTGGCACGCAATCCTTGCATACCAATTCTCTAGATGAAGCCATTGCCTTGCCTTCAGAGTTCTCAAGCCGTATTGCTCGTAATACCCAATTAATTCTCCAGGAAGAAACCCATATCACTAGCGTGATCGATCCTTGGGCTGGTTCTTACATGATGGAGAACCTAACTCAAGAGATGGCTGATAAGGCCTGGGAAATCATTCAAGAAGTTGATGCCATGGGTGGCATGACAAAGGCGGTGGAAAGTGGCTGGGCTAAGCTCAAGATTGAAGCAGCTGCCGCTGAGAAACAAGCCAAGATTGACTCAGGTTCCGATGTGATTGTTGGTGTCAATAAATACAAACTTGGAAAAGAAGATCTCGTCGATGTATTGATGATTGATAACGACAAGGTTCGTGAAGGTCAAGTTGCCCGTCTCAAAGAGATCAGGGCTAAGCGCGACAGTAAAAAAGTAGAGGCTGCATTAGAGGCTTTAAGCAAAGCTGCTGAAGATGGCTCTGGCAATTTACTAGAGTTATCTGTAAACGCAATTCGTTTGCGGGCAACTGTAGGTGAAGTTTCTGATGCATTAGAAAAAGTTTACGGGCGCCATCGCGCCGATACTCAAAAGGTGACCGGAGTGTATGCAGCCGCTTATGACTCAGCTGAAGGCTGGGCAAAATTACAAACAGAGATCGCTGACTTTGCTAAAGAATTTGGCCGTCGCCCACGTGTGATGATTGCCAAACTTGGTCAGGATGGACATGATCGTGGCGCTAAGGTAGTAGCCACAGCCTATGCCGACTTAGGCTTTGACGTCGATATTGGACCCTTGTTCCAGACACCAGAAGAGTGCGCGCGTCAGGCGATTGAGAATGACGTTCATGCTTTGGGTGTATCGACCTTAGCGGCTGGTCATAAAACCTTAGTGCCAGCGATCATCGCCGAGCTCAAGAAACAAGGCTCTGATGACATCATCGTGTTTGTGGGTGGCGTGATTCCTAGACAAGATTATGAGTTCCTGTATGAAGCAGGTGTTAAGGGTATTTATGGACCAGGCACTCCAATCCCAGCATCAGCTAAGGATGTGCTTGAGCAAATTCGTAAATCCGTAAAGCCGGTTTAGTAAACCTAAGGGACAGTTGAGCATGCTCGAAGCCACTGATCTTGCTTTAGTAAGTGACCTCACTGGTGCGCCATCGCTAAAGCAGCGACGCGCATTGGCGAAGGTTATTACTTTGCTTGAATCTACTCGCTTAGATCACCGTAAGCGTGCTGATGAAGTGCTCAACACACTCCTGCCAAAAACAGGCAAGTCCTTTCGCTTGGGGGTCTCTGGCGTTCCAGGGGTAGGCAAATCCACTCTCATCGAAACGCTGGGACTTTATTTAATTGATAAAGGGCATCGAGTTGCTGTTCTAGCAATCGACCCATCCTCCAGCCTGTCGGGCGGCTCTATTCTGGGTGACAAAACCCGTATGGAACGCTTATCCGTTTTAGAGAATGCCTTTATTAGACCTAGCCCATCATCTCTGACGCTTGGTGGCGTTGCTGAAAAAACCCGTGAAGCAATGCTGGTTGCAGAGGCTGCTGGGTTTGACATCATCATCGTTGAAACGGTCGGCGTAGGACAGAGCGAGATTGCGGTAGCAGGCATGACAGATATGTTCTTGCTACTGCAATTGCCTAATGCGGGTGATGATTTGCAAGCAATCAAAAAAGGGGTCATGGAGATTGCTGACCTGATTGTGATTAATAAAGTAGATCTTGATCCGGATGCAGCAATGCGGGCACAACTCTTTATCACCAGCTCATTGCGCTTGTTAGGATTTCAGGGTAATCCTGAGCATGCATCGCATGATGAAGACTTTTGGCACCCTACCGTAATGACATTGAGTGCCTTGGAAGGCAAGGGCGTTCCTGAGCTATGGGACAAGGTCTCCCATTTTGAAAAACTGCAAAGAGCCAATGGCAAATTTGATTCGCGTCGCAAGCAGCAGGCTGGTGCTTGGATGTGGGATCGTATTGATGCAGGTCTAAAAAACGCATTTCGCAGTAACGAAGCGGTTCAAGCGCTTCTACCCAGCTTAATTGCACAAGTAAATCAGGGAACCATGGCACCTTCAGTAGCCGCAAGACGTTTATTGGAGTCCATGGGACATGAATTTTTCTAAGGAGTAGGTAATGAAGGAAATCATTCAACAACTGGAAGCAAAGCGCGAGCTTGCACGCTTAGGTGGCGGCCAAAAGCGGATTCAGGCTCAGCACGCCAAAGGCAAATTAACTGCCCGTGAGCGTATCGAGCTCTTGCTGGATGCTGGCACTTTTGAAGAGTGGGATATGTTCGTTGAACATCGTTGTCATGACTTTGGAATGGCTGATCAAACTGTGCCAGGCGATGGCGTAGTGACCGGCTACGGAATGATTAATGGCCGCTTAGTTTTTGTGTTCTCGCAAGACTTTACTGTTCTTGGCGGCTCATTATCAGAGGCTCACGCTGAAAAGATTTGCAAGATCATGGATCAAGCACTTAAAGTTGGCGCCCCAGTGATTGGTTTAAATGACTCAGGCGGTGCACGTATTCAGGAGGGTGTTGCTTCCTTGGGTGGCTATGCGGAGATTTTCCAGCGCAACGTAACAGCCTCTGGTGTGATTCCTCAGATTTCATTGATCATGGGGCCATCTGCTGGCGGTGCCGTCTACTCTCCAGCCCTAACCGACTTCATCTTTATGGTGAAAGACAGCTCATACATGTTCGTGACTGGTCCTGAGGTAGTGAAGACCGTGACTCACGAAGATGTCACTTCTGAAGAGTTGGGCGGTGCAGTAACACACTCCACCGTTTCTGGGGTTTGTGACCTCGCATTTGATAATGATGTTGATGCGATCATGATGTTGCGACGCTTCTTTAACTACTTGCCTTTATCGAATCGCGAAAAACCGCCTCTCATTAAAGGTGCAAACCGTACTGAAGAACCAGATTTCTCCTTGGATACCTTGGTTCCTTCCAACCCAAATCAACCTTACGATATGAAAGAGTTGATTGAGAAGATTGTGGATGATGGCGAATTCTTTGAGCTTCAACCAGACTACGCAAAGAACATCGTGATTGGCTTTGCCCGCATGGAAGGCCGCTCCATTGGCATCGTTGCAAATCAACCTCTAGTCTTAGCAGGTTGTTTGGATATCAAAGCATCTATTAAGGCAGCAAGATTCGTGCGTTTTTGTGACGCCTTCAATATTCCAGTAGTGACCTTGGTTGATGTGCCAGGCTTTATGCCGGGAACCGCCCAGGAATATGGCGGCATTATTAAGCATGGCGCTAAATTACTCTACGCCTACGCTGATTGCACGGTTCCTAAAGTAACTTTGATAACCCGTAAAGCCTACGGTGGAGCTTATGACGTGATGGCTTCTAAACACTTGCGTGGTGACGTTAACTTCGCATGGCCTTCGGCAGAGATTGCGGTAATGGGCCCTAAGGGTGCGGTAGAGATTATTTTCCGCGAAGAAAAATCAGATCCAGCAAAAATTACTGCTCGTGAAGCGGAGTACAAGGCCAAGTTTGCTAACCCATTTGTGGCAGGGCGTCGTGGCTATATCGACGATGTCATTCTTCCCCATGAGACTCGCAAACGAATTGCTCGCTCACTAGCCATGCTCAAAGATAAAGATTTGAAGAATCCTGCGCGTAAACACGGCAACATTCCTCTGTAAAGGCGCTGATAAAAGATGACTACGAAAATGTTTAAGAAAATTTTGATTGCTAATCGCGGCGAGATTGCTTGCCGAGTCATGAAAACCGCTAAAAAGATGGGCATTAAGACGGTTGCGGTTTATTCGGAGGCTGATAAAGAGGCGCGACACGTACAAATGGCTGACGAAGCGATTTGCATTGGACCGGCACCTTCACGTGAGTCCTATTTAGTGATGGATCGCATCATTGCTGCCTGTAAAGATACTGGCGCTGAAGCGGTTCACCCAGGCTATGGTTTCTTGTCCGAGAATGAGCAATTTGCCAAGCGTTGTGAAGAAGAAGGCATTGTCTTTATTGGCCCTAAACACCAATCTATTGCAGCAATGGGTGACAAGATCGCCTCCAAGAAACTTGCTTTAGAAGCGAAGGTCAACACTATTCCTGGTTACAACGAAGCGATTGATACCACTGATGAAGCCGTAAAAATTGCTCAGGGCATTGGTTATCCAGTAATGATTAAAGCTTCAGCTGGCGGGGGTGGTAAAGGCTTGCGCGTTGCTTTTAATGACAAAGAGGCTGCCGAAGGTTTTGCTGCCTGCAAAACTGAGGCGATGAACAGCTTTGGTGATGATCGTATTTTCATTGAAAAATTCGTTGAAGGACCACGTCATATTGAGATTCAGGTTTTAGGCGACTCTCATGGCAATGTGGTGTATCTGAATGAGCGCGATTGCTCAATTCAGCGTCGTCACCAAAAAGTGATTGAAGAGGCACCATCTCCATTTATTGATCCAGCTACTCGTAAGGCAATGGGTGAACAAGCAGTTGCCTTAGCGAAGGCTGTGAATTACCAATCTGCTGGTACTGTGGAGTTCGTCGTTGGTAAAGATAAGTCGTTCTATTTCTTGGAGATGAATACCCGTTTGCAGGTTGAACACCCTGTAACTGAAAGTATTACAGGTTTAGATCTGGTTGAGCAGATGATTCGTGTGGCTGCTGGCGAAAAACTGGCATTCAAGCAAGAAGATGTGAAGTTAGATGGCTGGTCGATGGAGTGCCGTATTAATGCAGATGATCCATTCCGTAACTTCTTGCCATCCACTGGTCGCCTTGTGAAATATCGTCCACCAGAATCTGTCAATGGCGTGAGGGTTGATACAGGCGTGTACGAAGGTGGTGAGATACCGATGTACTACGACTCCATGATTGCGAAATTAATCGTACATGGCAAGGATCGTACTGAGGCCATCGAGAAGATGCGCTCTGCCTTAAATGACTTTGTTATTCGCGGCATTCATTCCAATATTCCATTTCAAGCTGCGCTGTTGCAACATCCCCGCTTTGTAAACGGTGATTTCACGACAGGCTTCATTGCAGAGGAATATCCAGAAGGATTTAAAAAAGACTCTGTACAGCCTGCAGATCCAAAGCGCCTTGCTGCTTTAGCGGCATTTATGCGTTATCGCTATCTTGAACACATCAAAATGATTGATGGCCAATTGGCTGGACATGAGATGGTGATTGCCAAGAAGTTTGTTGTAGTGACTGGCAAAAAAACAGGCTCAATGAATGATCCCTATGAAGAGCCCGTACGCATTGAATTAAAAGACGGTATTTATTCCGTCTACATCGATGATGCCGATGGCGTTAGTCGTTATGACATTGAAAGTGACTGGCGCCCCGGTCAGCTAGCCTTACATGCAACCATCAATCGCACTAGCAAAATTACTGCGCAAGTAGAGCGTAAGGGTGTTCGTTTGTATTTAGTGCTTGATGGCGCGCATTATGAGTGCATGGTTCTGAGCCCCTTAGGTGCAGAGCTACAACGTCGTATGCCAGTCAAGCTTCCACCCGATACTTCTAAGTTAGTGATGTCTCCAATGCCTGGTTTACTGACAAAGATTGCCGTCAAGCTTGGTGATGCAGTGACTGCCGGTCAAAAGCTTGCCTCGATTGAGGCGATGAAGATGGAAAACACCATCTCTGCTGCTCAGGATGGTGTTGTTTCTGAGATCTGCGCTAAAGAGGGCGATAGCTTGGCAGTTGATCAACTTATCATTCGTTTTGAATAACACAGGTGAAAAGTTATGACAGCTAAGCCATTCAAAATTCTTGGTATTCAGCAAATCGCTATCGGCGGTGAAAATAAGGATCGTCTAAAAAAGCTTTGGGTCGATTTATTAGGCTTCGAATACAAAAGTACTTTTGTCTCAGAGCGCGAGAACGTAGATGAAGATATTTGCGCGATCGGATCAGGTGCACATGAGATTGAAGTAGACCTCATGCAGCCCTTTGATATTGAGAAAAAGCCTGCAGTTCATCAAACACCCCTCAATCACATCGGATTGTGGGTGGATGATCTTCCTAAGGCAGTTGAATGGCTCTCTGCCAATGGCTTACGGTTTGCTCCAGGTGGTATCCGCAGAGGCGCAGGTGGCCACGACATCACTTTTGTTCACCCCAAGGGTAACGATGAGTTTCCAATCAGTGGCGAGGGCGTCTTAATCGAGCTTGTTCAGGCGCCTCCTGAGGTCATTGCAGGATTGCGTTCATAATTTGGGTTTTGAACAGAACCCAATAGAGCGAGTGTGAATTGACGCGATTATTGGCCATCGATACCTCCTCAGCGTGGTGTTCGGTGGCTTTATCTTTAGGTGATGCAGTGCCTGTACTCCGACATGAAGCTGTGTCGGCGGGCGCTAGCCAACTCTTATTGCCTTGGATTGAAGATTTATTAGATAAGGCCAATCTAGAACTTGATAGGCTTGATGCCATAGCAGTAGGGATCGGCCCTGGCGCATTCACTGGAGTCCGCTTAGGGGTAGCCGCGGTCCAGGGTCTTGCAACTGCTGCAAACCTCCCTGTCTTGCCGGTTGCCAGTTTGGATGCGATTGCGGCGCAAGCTATGAAAACAGCAGGCTTTGCAAAAATCAAACCACAACATTTTGTCATTGCCGTAGATGCGCGAATGGATGAAATCTATTGGGCTCGATATGAAATACAGGCCAATCAACTGTTGGCAAAGCGTATAGGTGATATTCATCTATCCAAGCCAGAGGCGATTGATTTAACGAATATTCAATATCTTGCTGGCAGTGCTGTTCAGGTCTTTGGCGATCGTCTATTTACCAAAAATTCTTTACCAAGTGCAGCGCTGGATTCAGTAATCTCAATCTCAGCGCTAGGCATCTTAGATGTAGCGCGGGAGATGTATCAGGCTGGTCGGCACATTCCTGTTGCCCAATTAGAGCCACTCTATGTGCGTAATAAAGTAGCTTTAACGACGGATGAACGTGGAATTGTCTTTCAAAAGGGTGCACTGTAATGAGCGCACAAGAAGTTGGCACTGAGTTGTCATTCATGCCGATGCAGGTGGCAGATTTAGATGAAGTATTGGCTATTGAATCGATCTCTCATATTCACCCTTGGACCAAAGGTAACTTTTCGGACTCCTTAGCCGCAGGTCATTGGGCGTATTGCATCAGACCACAAGTGAATCAAGCACAGGCAATGCCAGGTAGTTATCTTGATTCGCAAGTCCTATGGGCGTATTGCATTCTCTACCCAGCTGTTGATGAGCTGCATCTGTTAAACATTACGGTCGCCCCTAAATTACGTCAGCTGGGATTGGGGTCTCGTATGATGGCGGCAATTGAAGGTGTGGCTGCGCAACAAAAAATACCTCGGATCATTCTTGAAGTGAGACCCTCGAATGATTCTGCGGTCACTTTATATCAAAAGCTTGGCTACGAGCAAATTGGGGTACGTAAAAATTACTATCCTGCCAGTGCACAAACAGGAAATCGTGAAGATGCGATCGTGATGGCTAAATCGATTAAGCTAGAGCCATGACCAATACGCATTCAAGCTTTCTTAAAGAAATGGGCATCACTGAATGGACCTCGCGGGATCGTTCTGCTGAGCTTGCCCAAGCTAGCCAGCCTCAAGTTTCTGAGAATGCTTCTGCTTCAGTTGAAAAGACTCCAAGAGCACATTGGTGGTTCTTCGGCAATCCACCGCAAGGTGATGCCCAAGTGTTATTCCAGAATGTCATTCGTGTTTTGGGTCTGGCTGGAAACGAGTGGTCATGGAAGAGTCCAAATGACAATTTAGCAAAACTTATATTGCCAGAAAATGGTATGCCAGTAGTAGCCTTGGCATTTGGTGGTCCCGCAGCTCAAAAAATTACTGGTGAACGTGATCCGCTACCTCAATTGCGCGAAACAATCTTAGCCTTAAATACTGGCAATGACGATGAGATTCCAGTTGTAGCCACATTCGATTTAGCCCAACTTGTTACCAAGTCGACAGAAAAGGCCTCGCTCTGGCAAGATCTCTTGCTGGCTAAATCAGTTCTACAGAATATTTAAACCCAATACGGTTTTAGTGCTTATGCTCACCGATGAGGTGCATAGAGTCATACTCGGCTTGGTTGCGGGCATGGCGTTTGATGACTAACCACATGATGATGCTCACGGTTACACCAAAGCCAATAATGACTGCTTGAATAGGAGCATCCAGCCAAATCAGTAGTGAGTAAATTGCTAACATCCCCAATACAGAAATATTTTCATTAAAGTTCTGTACGGCAATAGAGTGACCAGCAGACATCAATACGTGGCCACGATGCTGGAGTAGCGCATTCATAGGCACCACAAAATACCCGGCCAACCAACCTACCAAGATTAGAAGGATATAAGCAGGCAATAGATTCAAGGTGACCTGCATTTTGCCAATGGCAAGCAATGGTGTATTGGGCAACATATCGGAGTTATAGATTGCCATGACACAGACAACTAATCCCATGGCAATACCGTAAGGTAGAACATTCAGGGACTTACGAAGAGGTACGCGCCAAGCTGCCCAGACGGCTCCTCCAGCAACACCTACGGCAGAGATGGCCTGCAAAATAGCGCCCTGTGAGAGGTTCATATGTAGGGCGACTTGCGCCCACTTAATCACGATGAACTGCAAGGTTGCACCAGCACCCCAAAACAAGGTAGTAACCGCTAAAGAGATTTGACCTAAACGGTCATCCCACAGAGTTCTGAAGCAAACAGCAAAGTCTTTGACCAATTCAATCGGATTGGTTTTCTGGGATACATAGCGAGCGCCAGTATCTGGAATCTTTAAGTTAATGAGGGCTGCAATGACATAAATCATCATGATGATCATGATTGCTGACTCTGCAGGTGTATCGATACCAGTATCTAAACTAGGCACATCGAGAGCCAGGAGGCTCTGAGAGACGGTGCTGCTAATTAAGACCCCGCCCAGCACGGTGCCTAAAATAATTGATCCAACGGTCAGTCCCTCAATCCAGCCATTGGCAGCGACTAATTTCTCTGGAGGGAGTAACTCAGTCAAGATGCCATACTTTGCAGGAGAGTAGGCGGCAGCGCCAAGGCCTACGATTGCATACGAGAGCAAAGGGTGCCCACCAAAGAGCATAGCTACACAACCAATAAACTTGATGGTGTTAGTAATGAACATGACATTGCCTTTTGGGCGGGAGTCTGCAAAGGCACCCACAAAGGCAGCCAGCACTACATAGGACAATACGAAGAATAATTTGAGCAAAGGGGTCATCCAGGCCGGAGCGTGAAGCTGAGCCAAGAGGGCAATTGCCGCTATCAGGAGGGCGTTATCAGCAAGCGACGAAAAAAATTGCGCCGCCATAATGATGTAAAAACTACGGTTCATTCGTACAATCTAGTCATTAATACAATTAAAGCATGAAAGGAGGGGTAGAAATGGGTGCTTCGGCTAATAGTTTGATTAATAGACCAATTTTGGCATCTATTCATACACAGGCCTTTCAGCATAACTTAAACCGTGTTCGGGAGCTTGCGCCTGAGTCAAAAATTTGGTCTGTTATTAAGGCAAGGGCATACGGCCATACTTTTGATGCTGTACTGAAAGGGCTTGAGTCGACTGACGGTTTTGCGCTTTTAGATATTCAGGATGCGGTTTGCTTAAGGGAGCATGGTTGGCAGGGGCGTATTTTGCTACTAGAGGGCTTATTTCATGAAAATGAAATCGATCTTGCTCAAGAGCTCCATTGTGACTTGGTGGTCCATTGCGAAACGCAGATTGAGTGGCTTGAGCGCTATGCGGATAAAGTCCACAAGCCCATTAGTGTTTTTCTTAAAATGAATACTGGTATGAATCGCCTGGGATTAAAACCTGAGGCCTATAGAACCGCTTTTCATCGATTGCACTCAGCGGGTTATCGCTTGCATCACATGACCCATTTTGCCAATGCCGATCAAATGGATCGCAAGCCTACAGTTGATGCTCAACAAGAATTATTTAATCAAACTATTGAAGGATTAGATGGCCCGACTTCTTTAGCAAATTCTGCTGCAATTCTTTGGCATCGCAATGCCTTGGGCGATTGGGTGCGCCCAGGCATCATGCTTTATGGTGCCTCACCAACCGGTCTATATGCCGATATTGAACATGCGCATCTTCAGGCGGTCATGCAGTTGCATAGCGAGATTATTGACATACAAGAATTACAAGCGGGTGATCGGATAGGTTACGGTGGTCGTTATGAAGCGCCTGAGCCGATGCGCGTAGGTATTGTTGCTTGCGGTTATGCAGACGGTTATCCACGACATGCAAAAGATGGCACACCAGTGTGGGTTGGTGATAGCGATAAAGTTGGAAGTGGAATTATCTGCCCACTAGTTGGACGAGTATCGATGGATATGTTGACGGTAGATTTACGCAATGCTCCGCATGCCAAAATTGGAAGTGTTGTTGAGCTCTGGGGTGATAAGGTGCCGGTAGATCAAGTTGCGCAAATGAGTAACACGATTGGATATGAATTACTCTGCGCTGTAGCACCCAGGGTGCCTGTAAAAATTATTTGATCGCCCAAAATAAAAAATCCTCTTTAGTAGAGGATTTTTTATAAATTGATTGGCTCGCATTTAAATGAGCCTACTGATTCCAGATCTGCCACCACTTACGTTCCTTCTTAACTCGCTGACCAGTTTCTAACATTTGACTATCTGGGAAGTTCAGCTTGAATACCCGCGCAGTGTCATTGCTTAATTGAGTCATACCCAATTTTTCATAGGATTTCATCAGGATGTAAAGCGCCTCCTCAACTGCTGGGGCGCGATCGTAGTCACGAATGACGAGCTGGGCACGGTTTGCAGAGGCCAAATAGGCGCCGCGTTGGTAGTAGAAACGTGCCACGATCACATCGGCTTCAGCAAGCGAGTTCACGATATAACGCATACGATCTAAGGAGTCTGGTGCGTATTTGCTGTTAGGAAAACGCTCAACGACTGTTTTGAACGATTCAAATGCTTCTTTAGCAGCCTTAGGATCACGTTCGCTTAAATCTTGACCAGTAAATTTACCGAGCCAACCTAAGTCATCATTGAAGGTAATAAGGCCTTTGAGATAGTAGGCATAGTCTAAGGTTGGGCTACCTTGATGTAATTTAATAAACCGATCAATTGCTACAAGAGCTTGAGTTTGCTCTTGCGCTTTCCAGTAGCAGTAAGCAGCATTAATTTGTGCTTGTTGTGAATAAGGACCAAATGGAAAACGTGCTTCAAGTTTTTCAAAGTATTTGCCGCACTTTGCAAAGTCGCCATCATTTAACTTATCGGTTCCTTCAGAGTAAAGCTTGGATTCTGACCATATATCGGTATCGTCCTTTTGGCCATCACTACCAGCGCACCCGCTGACGAGTAATAGAGCGCAAATACAGGATAAAAGCAGGGCGATTGAACCCAGACTAATTCGGGAAATGCATTTTTGAGGGGCGGATGACCCAGCAAGCCTTAAACTGGCGTCTGATATTACGTCGGACATAACTGAAAGGCTCTTTAAGCGTGGCATTGCCGCAAACTCCTGATTCGAATCCTGTTGATTATATCGATGAAGAGGATTTCATCTCCCTGGAAATTCCCATGGAGATGGCCGGCGAACGCCTAGACAAGGTGCTAGCAGGGTCTTTGCCAGATTATTCCCGAAATCGTCTCAAGACCTGGGTCGAGGCTGGAGCGGTAATGGTCGATGGCAAAGTCACTAAAGCACGTTATTTACTGAGAGGCGGAGAGAGTATTAAGGTGTTTCCACAAGAAATGCCCGAGCAATTTGCCTTTAGCCCTGAAAACATCCCATTGGATGTGGTTTATGAGGATGATTCCATTATTGTGATCAATAAACCGCCAGGATTGGTGGTTCATCCAGCAGCAGGTAACTGGTCTGGGACTCTATTAAATGGCTTGCTATATAAATACCCTGAGCTGAAATCCTTGCCTCGGGCAGGTATCGTTCATCGATTGGATAAAGACACGTCGGGATTGATGGTAGTAGCGCGAACTGCGCATGCTCAAACATCACTCGTCAGGCAATTGCAAGATAGAACAGTAGGCAGAAGATATCTATCTTGGGTTTGGGGTGAAGCGCCCAGTCAAGGTAAGGTGCTGGCATCGGTAGGTCGAGATCAACGTGATCGTCTCAAAATGGCTGCCGGTAGTCCGCAAGGTAAACCTGCGGCGACATTATTTAGACGTTTAGCGAAATCCACTTTTCAAGAGTCGCCAGTGGCTTTACTAGAATGTCGTTTGGAAACAGGCCGCACTCATCAGATTCGAGTTCACCTTGAATCACTCGGCTATCCTTTATTGGGTGATCCGGTTTATCGCAAGAAAACCCCAGGTGTCGCAAAGAATTTACCATTTGAGCGCCAGGCATTACATGCCTTTGCTTTGAGTCTGCAACACCCGGTAAGTCAAGAGCTTGTGAGCTGGTTTCGTTTGCCACCTCAGGATCTCATGGCTTTATTGCCTCTAGTAGGTATGTCTGAAGCGGATTTGCCGCAAGAGTCAGTGGTGTTGGCCTCAATACACAACGAGCGCACGCATGGCTAATGTAAGTGGTGCATTTCTAAAGCCAGAGTGGGGTGCTCCAACTTCCATTCAGACCTTAGTGACTACACGGAACGGTGGGGTTAGCGTAGCCCCTTATGATTCACTTAATCTTGGCGATCATGTTGCTGATTTGCCTGAAAGCGTATTGGCAAATAGAGCACTATTAAGAAGTTGTTTACCAAGTGAGCCAGTTTGGTTGAAGCAAGTACACGGCGTCAACGTGAGCAAGCCTACTAAGCGATTGCTTGAAGCGGATGCAATTGTCACCAATAAGCCTAATGAAGTTTTAGCGATCATGACCGCAGATTGTTTGCCGGTGTTATTGGCTAATACAAAGGGAACGGTTATCGGTGCAGCACATGCTGGCTGGAGAGGACTTTGTGCTGGCGTTTTGGAGAACACGGTGGCAGAGATGAGGATTCTTGCGAACTACGGTGAGGGCGATCCCATCATGGCTTGGCTTGGTCCTGCTATCGGTCCTCAGATCTTTGAAGTAGGACAAGATGTTGTTGATGCTTTTCAGAATTTTGGGTTGCCCTATCCTGAGCAGGCCTTCATTCCCATTACTGGCAAATCCGGGAAATACTTAGCCAATATTTACTTATTAGCACGCAGCAGACTTTCAGCGGTGGGCGTGAATCAAATTTTTGGCGGGCACTACTGTACGTTCACGCAAGCTGAGCAATTTTTCTCTTATCGTCGGGATGGGGAAACAGGTAGGTTTGCTAGTCTGATCTGGATATCAGAGGCGAATTCGCTCTAGAATTCATCACCCTTTGGGTGAGGGTTACTACTATATTGGCCATACAGCTAGGGTTATTGCGTATAACCCTATGGGCTTTATGGATGGAGAATGGCTTTACTAATTTAATGAGACTACTATGTTTGCAGGCATGAATCCCGGTGCAACGCCTTCTTTGGCGCCGCACCATATGGCGCTAATTCCGCAAGAGCGTTTAGCTGAAATCCAAAAAGAATACTTTGCAGAGCTTGCTCATATTGCTACTAATCCTGAGGCGATTGAAGTAAAGGATCGTCGTTTTGCTGGAAAAGCTTGGCATTCCTCATGGAGCAAAGTGATTGCCGCTACATATCTGCTGAACTCTAAACATTTAATGTCTTTAGCTCAAGCAGTAGAGACTGATGAAAAGACCCGTCAGAAAATTTTGTTCACAACTGAGCAAATGATTGATGCGCTATCACCATCCAACTTCATTGCTACCAACCCCGAGGTTTTAGAAAACATTATCAGCACCCAAGGCCAATCGATTCAAAAGGGGATTGTGAACCTTCTTGGCGATATGAAAAAAGGCAAAGTCTCGATTACAGACGAGAGTGCTTTTGAGGTGGGTAAAAACATTGCTACTACAGAAGGTCATGTGGTGTTTCGCAATGAGCTGTTTGAACTTATTCAGTACACGCCATTAACGGAAACAGTTTTTGAGCGTCCTTACTTGATGGTGCCACCCTGTATTAATAAGTACTACATCCTGGATTTGCAGCCTGATAACTCAGTGGTAAGTCATATGGTTGCTCAAGGCCACACGGTGTTCTTGGTTTCCTGGAAGAATCCCGATGCATCGATGGCGGAAGTAAGTTGGGATGACTATGTAGGTAAAGGCGTTATCAAGGCTATCGACGTTGTTAAAGAGATCAGTGAGTCTAAACAAATCAACATTCTTGGTTTCTGCGTTGGCGGAACCCTAACCACTTCGGCCTTAGCGGTATTGGCTGCGCGCGATGAACATCCAGCTGCCAGCCTCACCTTATTTACTACCTTGCTCGACTTTACCAATACTGGAATATTGGATGTCTTCATTGATGAAGGCATGGTCGAGATGCGCGAGAACACCATCGGCGGCAAGGGTGGTAAATACGGCATGATGTCTGGCTTGGACTTAGGAAACACATTCTCATTCTTGCGTCCTAACGATTTGGTTTGGAACTATGTAGTCGAAAATTATCTCAAGGGTAATTCTCCGCCTCCATTTGACTTGTTGTATTGGAATGGCGATTCAACCAATTTACCGGGCAATATGTATTGCTGGTATTTGCGCCACACTTATTTACAAAATGATTTGATTAAGCCTGGTAAGGTCAAGATTTGTGGTGAGAAGGTTGATTTAGGCAAGATCAAGTGTCCCGCCTATTTGTATGCATCCCAAGAGGATCATATTGTTCCTTGGCAATCTGCGTATGAGTCGACTCATATCCTCAAAGGAAAGAATCGCTTTGTATTAGGTGCATCCGGACATATTGCTGGCGTGATTAATCCGCCTGCAAAAAATAAGCGTTATTACTTTGAGAACAACAAGATTGCTCCTACCGCAGCAGAGTGGCTCGAAGATGCGAAGCAAATTCCTGGAAGTTGGTGGCCTAACTACACCAAATGGCTTGGGCAATTCGGTGGCGAACAAAAACCAGCGAGCACTACTTTTGGTAATGCTAAGTACAAAAAGATGGAAGCTGCACCAGGTGTTTATGTGAAAGAAAAAGCAGCCTAGCAAAATTACAAGATTAATAATTAACGAAGGTTTTTTACAAGGGGAAAGTAATGTCTCAAAAAGTCGCATACGTAACTGGTGGTATGGGTGGTATTGGTACTGCTATTTGCCAACGTCTGGCAAAAGATGGATTTAAGGTAATCGCGGGTTGTGGCCCAAACTCACCACGTAAGGATCGCTGGATTGGCGAGCAAAAAGCCCTAGGTTATGACTTTATTGCCTCAGAAGGTAACGTTTCTGATTGGGATAGTACGGTTGCTGCCTTTGAAAAGGTTAAAGCTGAAGTTGGTCGTGTAGATGTTTTGGTGAACAACGCAGGTATTACGCGCGATAGCGTTTTCCGCAAAATGACTCCTGATGCATGGAAAGCGGTGATCGATACCAATTTGAACTCCTTGTTCAACGTTACCAAGCAGGTGATTGACGGCATGGTTGACAACAACTGGGGTCGAATTATCAATATCTCTTCTGTAAATGGTCAAAAAGGTCAGTTTGGTCAATGTAACTATTCCACTGCAAAAGCAGGTCTGCATGGTTTCACAATGGCTTTGGCTCAAGAAGTTGCCACCAAAGGCGTAACAGTAAACACGGTTTCCCCGGGCTATATTGGTACTGACATGGTGAAAGCTATCCGTGAGGATGTTTTGGAAAAGATTGTTGCTGGCATTCCAGTGAAGCGTTTGGGTACGCCAGATGAGATTGCTTCCATTTGCTGCTGGATTGCTTCAGAAGATGGTGGATATGCAACTGGAGCAGACTTCTCCTTAAATGGTGGTATCCATACCGGCTAAATAAGCCAAAACGGAGCATTCGTAGTTTTGTTGGGGCGCAACACGGCTTATTTACCTTTTGGTCAAACTAGAGATAAACTATGCTGATGTTGCGTTGCAGTAAACCGTAAGGATAAAAATGGCTACCCGTACTAAACGAGCTGGTGAAGATCGGCTAATCAAGAAGTACCCTAATCGTCGTCTCTACGATACTCAGACTAGTACGTATGTCACTTTGGCTGACATCAAGGGTTTAGTCATGACCAGCGAAAATTTCAAGGTCGTCGATGCCAAAACGGATGAAGATCTCACGCGCAATATTTTGCTGCAAATTATTCTGGAAGAAGAGGCTGGTGGCGCACCAGTATTTTCAACCCAAATGCTTTCGCAAATCATTCGTTTCTACGGAAACTCTATGCAAGGCTTGATGGGCAATTATCTTGAAAAGACTATGCAGTCTTTTGTTGATATTCATAACAAGTTGGGCGACCAAACTAAAGGCTTGGGTGCAGGCAGCACTCCAGAAGCTTGGTCGCAAATGCTCAACCTACAGAACCCACTGATGCAAGGCTTGATGGGTAACTATATGGAACAAAGCAAAGACTTGTTCGTTAAGATGCAAGAGCAGATGCAAGGCTCGCACAATATGTTTGGCAGCTTTCCATTTACACCACAGCCTAATAAAACTGAAAAAGAATAGTTGTGGCTGCAAAAATCGGTTTTGTCTCCTTGGGGTGCCCCAAGGCTTTAGTTGATTCTGAACTCATCCTTACGCAACTGAGCGCTGAAGGTTATGAGACAGCCAAAGATTATTCTGGTGCTGACCTCGTTGTTGTCAATACCTGTGGCTTTATTGATTCGGCGGTAGAAGAGAGTCTTTCCGCTATTGGTGAAGCGCTCGCAGAAAACGGCAAGGTGATTGTGACAGGTTGCTTGGGCGCTCGTAAGAATGCCGATGGTAGTGACCTGATCCAAAGTATTCACCCTAAGGTCCTTGCGGTTACGGGCCCTCACGCTACTGATGAAGTGATGCAGGCGATCCATTTGCATCTGCCTAAACCGCATGACCCATTTACGGATTTGGTGCCGCCTGCTGGTGTGAAGCTCACGCCCAAGCATTATGCGTACCTCAAAATTTCTGAAGGCTGTAACCATCGCTGTACCTTTTGCATCATCCCGAGTATGCGCGGTGATCTGGTTTCGCGACCTATCGGCGAAGTTTTGTTAGAAGCTAAACGCCTCTTTGAATCTGGCGTAAAAGAATTGTTAGTGGTGTCACAAGACACCAGCGCCTATGGTGTTGATATTCAATATCGCACTGGGTTTTGGGATGGTAAGCCCATTAAAACCAGAATGTTTGACTTGGTAAATGCGTTAAATCAAATCGCGCGAGAGCATCAGGCTTGGGTAAGACTGCATTATGTTTATCCCTATCCTCATGTGGATGACATACTGCCGCTAATGGCTGAATTCTCAGAGCATGGATATGGTGTTTTGCCTTATCTCGACATCCCCTTGCAGCATGCTCACCCGGATGTTTTGAAAAGAATGAAGCGTCCAGCCAGTGGCGAGAAAAACTTAGAGCGCATCTTGGCATGGCGCAAAGCATGTCCTGATTTGGTTATTCGTAGCACCTTCATCGCCGGATTCCCCGGGGAGACTGAAGCGGAATTTGAATACTTGCTCAATTTCTTGGATGAGGCTCAAATTGATCGTGCAGGATGTTTTGCTTATTCACCGGTAGATGGTGCATTAGCGAATCAGTTGGATAACCCAGTTCCTGAGAGTATTCGTGAAGAGCGCAAAGCCAGATTCATGGCTAAAGCAGAAGATATATCCATTAAGCGTCTCACCAATAAGGTGGGCAAGCGGATTCAGGTCATCATTGATCGGGTCGATGAATCCGGTGGAATCGGTCGGAGTATTGGTGATGCCCCTGAAATTGATGGTTTAGTGAGGGTTTTGCCCCCAAGCAAGCCTTCTAAACGCTATCGGGCGGGAGAAATCATTCGCGCAACGGTCATTAGCTCCCAAGGGCATGACCTAATAGCCGAAACTTGAAGAGTGTTATAAAAATACTGTTTGTGTCATAAGTAAGTGCAAATTCTGCTCAAATTTTGGGCATAGCTAAGGGGATTGTTATGAGTCGTGATGTCGTTGTCTTAAGTGCAGTACGTTCCGCAATTGGTGCCTTTAATGGTTCATTGAGTAGCTTTGAGCCTTCTGAACTTGGCGGAATTGTCATGAAAGAAGCGGTAGCTCGCTCTGGTGTGGATCCTGCCTTGATTAATTACGTTACTGTTGGAAACACGATTCCAACAGATAGTCGTTATGCATACGTTGCTCGTGTAGCGGCGATTCAAGCAGGTCTGCCAATGGAGTCTGTGGCGATGGCATTAAACCGTTTGTGCAGCTCTGGCTTGCAGGCAATTGTGACTACTGCCCAGCAGATTATGTTGGGTGATTGTGATTACGGCGTTGGCGGTGGCGTGGAAGTGATGTCCCGCGGTATGTATGGCTCTCCAGCAATGCGCAGCGGTGCTCGCATGGGTGACACTAAGATGCTTGATTTAATGGTGGCTGTGTTGACAGATCCATTTGGCGTTGGTCATATGGGCGTTACAGCTGAAAACCTTGTTGAAAAATGGAAGCTGACTCGTGAAGAGCAAGATGCATTGGCAGTGGAATCACACCGTCGTGCTGCGAATGCTATTAAAGAGGGTCGCTTCAAATCTCAGATAGTGCCTATTACGATCAAGTCTCGCAAGGGTGATATCGTGTTTGATACCGATGAGCATTGCAAGCCTGATACCACCATGGAAACGCTTGGCAAGATGAAGGCTGTATTCAAAAAAGAGGGTGGCTCAGTAACGGCTGGTAATGCTTCTGGTATTAATGATGGTGCAGCATTCTTTGTTTTGGCTGATGCTGAAACTGCGAAGAAGGCTGGCCACAAGCCAATCGCACGCTTGGTGTCTTATGCAGTAGCAGGTGTTCCAAACCACATCATGGGTGAAGGTCCAATTCCTGCGACCAAGCTTGCTTTAGAGCGTGCTGGCCTCAAATTAGATCAAATGGATGTGATTGAGTCGAATGAAGCGTTCGCAGCCCAGGCTTTGGCGGTGACTAAAGGTCTCGGCTTAGATCCAGCAAAAACGAACGTGAATGGCGGCGCAATTGCTTTGGGTCACCCTATTGGATGTTCAGGTGCCGCGATTGCTACTAAAGCAATTCATGAATTACAACGTGTTCAAGGCAAATATGCGTTGGTAACAATGTGTATTGGTGGTGGTCAAGGTATCGCGACTATTTTCGAGCGCATGTAAATATATTAAGCAATTAGCTGTAAAGCAGCATCCAAGCCGACATGGTCAAAAGCCGCGTCGGCTTTTTCTTTAACGACGGGTTTGGCTCTATAGGCAACGCTAATTCCCGAGTCATTCATCATGATTAAGTCATTAGCGCCATCACCCATGGTGATAGAGCTAGCTTTGGTGCAATTGAGGATTCGACATGCTTCATCTAAATAGGCTGCCTTAGCGGCGCCATCGACAATATCCCCCAGAACCTTACCGGTGAGTTTGCCGTCAATGATTTCTAGTGTATTGGCTTGAGTTTGCTTAAAGCCTAGCTGCTGTCGTAACTTTTCAGTAAAGAAAGTAAAGCCACCAGAGACTAGTAGGGTGTAGAGTCCTCGCTCATTGGCACCCGCTAGAAGCTCGATTGCTCCCGGATTGGGTCGCAAACGTTCGCGATAGACTGATTCCAATGCGTCGGCATGAACGCCCTCTAAAAGCGCAACGCGTCTACGCAAGCTTTCTTTAAAATCTTTAATCTCACCACGCATAGTGGCCTCAGTAATTTCCGCAACAGCGGCTTTTTTGCCTGTGAAGTCTGCAATCTCATCAATACATTCAATATTAATTAGTGTGGAATCCATATCCATTGCCAAAACACGAATGTCCTGTGAAATTAGGCCTGCTTTCAAAAAGCAAAGATCCGTTCTGTAGCCGCTAGCAATTGACCGTAATGATTCTCTCTGAGCGGTATCTAGATGTTGACTGCAGTCCCAGCGCTCGGATTGATATGTACCATTGCTTAGTTGTCCACCAATGGTGTGCAATGTAGCGCCATACTGCAATGCGCGATCTTTGAGCTCGAAAACCAGTTTCTCAGAAATTGGTTCACGAGATAGGGCGACAAGGGTTTGGTGAGATGGTTGCTTTTGGTCTGCGAGCATAACTAAATAATAGCCGATGGATCAAGAAGCAATCAGCTCACTTTGGCAGTGTTGAGAACAGCAGACTCATTTAAGCGGCGTAAAACCTGCCTAATGGTATCTAAGCGTTGTTCAAGCTTCTCAAATTCTCGTTCTTTTTGCGGGAGAACCTTGAGCTTATCTTGACCATTGAGCTGAATATGCTTTGAGGATTGAATGAGCTGAATGATCTTCATGGGATCAATCGGTGGATTGGGGATAAATTGAATTTGGATAGATGCAGGGCTTGCATCAATTTTCTTAATGCCAAAACCCACCATCTCCAAACGGAGGCGATGGGTTTCATAAAAGGATTTGGCTTGATCAGGTAGATCACCAAAGCGATCGACTAGCTCTTCTCTTAGGCCCATTAGCTCAGAAAAATCATTGCAGCCTGCAAAGCGTTTGTACAAGGACAAACGCTCGTGAACATCCGGACAGTAATCCTCAGGTAGCAGGGCAGGAACACCTAAGTTGACATCGGTGGTGGCCTGTAAAGGCGATAGCAGATCTGGCTCTTTACCACTGCGCAACGCTTTGACTGCCCGATTGAGCATCTCGGTATATAGCTGAAAGCCAATCTCATGAATTTCACCAGATTGTTTGTCGCCCAGAACTTCGCCCGCACCCCGAATCTCTAAATCATGCATTGCCAAATAGAATCCTGAGCCTAGTTCTTCCATAGCCTGGATTGCATTCAGACGTAATTGAGCTTGCTTACTGAGAGCCTCAGGATCTGGCACTAATAAGTAAGCGTAAGCCTGATGATGGGAGCGGCCTACGCGGCCACGCAATTGATGTAATTGCGCCAAACCAAATTTATCAGCACGATGCATGATGATAGTATTGGCAGTTGGCACATCAATGCCAGTCTCAATAATGGTCGTACATAAAAGAATATTCGTGCGTTGGGTCACAAACTCTCGCATGACAGATTCAAGTTCACGCTCATGCATTTGACCATGTGCAACACTAATGCGCGCCTCGGGTATCAGTTCCTGTAAGGCATGTTTACGATTCTGAATTGTCTCTACTTCGTTATGTAAGAAGTAGACCTGGCCGCCACGTTTAATTTCACGCAGCACGGCTTCTCGAATAACACCATCTCCTTCACGGCGGACAAAGGTCTTAATGGCTAGACGCTTTTGCGGAGCCGTAGCAATAATGGAAAACTCTCTTAATCCCTCCATGGCCATACCCAGTGTTCTTGGGATGGGAGTAGCCGTTAAGGTCAGGATATCAACCTCGGCACGCAAAGCCTTCAGTGCATCTTTTTGACGAACGCCAAAGCGGTGCTCCTCATCAACTATGACCAAACCTAGATTGGCAAATTGCGTTTCTTTCGAAAGTAATTTGTGGGTACCAATAATGATGTCTGCTTCACCTTTGGCAATCGCCTCAAGTGCCGCATTAATTTCTTTGGTGGTTTTAAAACGCGATAACTCAACAATACGCACAGGCCAATCAGCAAAGCGATCTTTCCAAGTGGCCACATGTTGCTCGGCAAGTAGAGTGGTTGGCGCAAGAATAGCAACTTGCTTACCACCCATGACGGCGACAAAGCTGGCACGTAAGGCAACTTCAGTCTTTCCAAAACCAACATCACCACAGACCAAGCGATCCATTGGTGTGCCACTCGTCATATCCCCGATTACCGCTGCAATTGCGTTTGCCTGATCCGGCGTTTCTTCAAAGCCAAAGCTCTCGGCAAATGCCGCATAGTCATGGGCTGAGAACTCAAATGCATGACCTTTGCGAATCGCTCTAGCAGCATAAAGACCTAGTAGCTCTGCTGCCGTGTCACGGATTTGTTGTGCTGCCTTGCGTTTAGCCTTATCCCACTGACCTGAACCTAATTGATGTAATGGTGCCGAGTCAGGATCTGATCCTGCATAACGAGTAACCATCTGTAGTTGTTGCACAGGCACATATAAAGTTGCTTGACCTGCATATTGCAAATGCAAAAACTCTTCAAAGATGGGGGCTTCTTTTGGTGGAGCTACATTTAATAAGACTAAGCCTTGATAACGACCTATGCCATGCTCCGCATGAACTACAGGGTCACCAATCTTGAGCTCAGACAAGTCCTTAAAGAGCATGTCTGGATCGGCACTCTCAGATCCCTTGCTTTTGCGTCTTTGTCTTGCGGTTGAGGTGAATAGTTCTGCCTCTGTTAGAACCAGTAAGTTTTCTGCTTCCCATAAGAAGCCATTAAATAGTGGGGCGGTCACCAGTCCAAATAGGGCATCGCTTTTTACGAAATCAGCAATGCCTTCGAAGCCCTCTGGCTGGAGTTGATATAGCGGCTTGCCGTCTTGACCAGCAATAGCATTGCTTTCCTCAAGCAGTTGGCGGATCGATTCTTTACGGCCTGCACTATCACTACATATGAGAACGCGTAATTTCTCTTGAGAAACTACCTTACGCAGGCGAGAAATCGGATCGACGTCACGACGATGAACGGCAATGTCTGGAACTGGAAAAAATTGCTTTGCTTCGTTAACTTCATTTTCTAAAATGAGGCGTGCATACGGTTTAGCAGTAGTAAAAAATTCATCTACATCGAGGAATAATTCCTTTGGGGGAAGAATGGGCCGATCTAGATCGTGTTTGAGAAACTCATAACGCGACAGGGTATCTTTCCAAAAGCTACGTATAGCTTCTTCTGCATTACCTATACTGACCAGCCAAACAGGGTCACCAGATCTGGGGAAGTAATCAAAGAGCTTGGATTGTTCTTCAAAGAACAATGGCAGGTAAGACTCGATGCCAGCACTAGGAATTCCAAGATTAGCGTCTTTATAGATAGAGCATCGGGTTGGGTCACCTTCAAATACCTCGCGCCAACGACCTCTAAAGGCAGTGCGTGCCTCATCATTAAAGGGGAACTCATGACCCGGCAGTAAGCGCACCTCTTTAACGGGGTAAAGACTGCGCTGTGTATCGGGATCAAATGATCTAATTTGTTCAATCTCATCGCCAAACAGATCAAGACGATAAGGCAAGCTTGAGCCCATCGGGAATAAATCAATCAGCCCGCCACGAATACTGTATTCACCAGGACGCATCACAGCGCTTACAGGATCGTATCCTGCTTGTTGTAACTGTAGTCGTAAGGCTGCTTCATTGAGCTTGTCACCTTGTCTAAAGAAAAAGGTATGGCCTGATAAAAATTGCGGTGGTCCCAAGCGTTGTAAGGCGGTGGTGACCGGAACCAACACAATGTCGCAACTTCCATTAAGTAACTCATAGAGTGTCGCCAATCTTTCTGAGACCAAATCCTGGTGAGGGGAAAAATGATCATAAGGAAGGATTTCCCAATCCGGAAGTAAGCGCACTTTGAGTTGTGGTGCAAAAGCGGGGATTTCTTCGACGAGTCTTTGGGCCTCTTGCGCTTGGGCACAGAAAACCACCATTACTGAGAAATCATTGCGGTAGCGTAGGGCGGATTGAGCCAAAAGCGCCGCATCTGCCGATCCAACTAGCCCCGAAAAGGTAAAGCGCTGCCCAGCCCGTGGAGCGGGTATGGGGGGTGCTAGATTTAATGCATCAGACATCTAGGCTCATTATAGAATCAGGCATGGGCTCAGCAAATCAATCTATCGTGAAATGTCATGCACTTTTGCCAACGGCAGGCACTGGCTCACGCCTGGGCGGAGAGCTACCAAAGCAATTTCAGCAGTTGGCAGGCAAGCCGATGCTGGCATTTGCTCTCGAAGCGTTTATGCAATCTCCCCAAATCGAATCCATTTGGGTTGGTGTTTCCCCAGGTTTTATTGATAACCCCATACTCAAGAGTCTTGCCAAGGGAAGTAAGCCTATTCACTTTCTACCGACTGGTGGGCCTACTCGCCAAGAGACGGTTCGCAATACTTTGAGTGCTTTATTGAAGTCGGGCTTATCAACGGATGATTGGGTTCTTGTTCATGATGCCGCACGACCTGGCATTACTCCAGCACTCATTGAGAAACTCATTACCGCCGTTCACAATTCAGATTCGGGGGGCTTATTGGCTGTTCCGCTTGCTGATACCTTAAAAGAAGCAGATCTAGACTCTGTCATCGCGGGCAATATACCGCATGTAGAAAAAACGATTCCTCGTGAACACCTTTGGCAAGCACAGACACCTCAGATGTTTGGGCTTAAAAAATTGCACAATGCCCTAGAGGATGCCCTTAGGCTAGAAGCGGATGTCACTGATGAAGCCAGTGCGATGGAGTTGTCTGGCGTTAAGCCGCTACTTGTCGAAGGGGCTACCCGTAACTTCAAAGTCACACACCCCGCCGATTGGGAGCTAATGCAATTGCTATTACGCAGTAGCCATTCTTAAAGATCTCTATATGACACAATCTAGTCCTCACATTCCACAGTTCCGTATCGGTCAAGGTTATGACGTCCATGCCCTAGTTGCAGATCGCAAATTAGTTCTAGGCGGTGTTCACGTTCCATACGAAAAGGGCTTACTTGGACACTCTGATGCTGATGCTTTATTGCATGCACTTACTGATGCATTGCTGGGTGCTGCTGGCTTAAACGATATTGGCCAATTATTTCCAGATACAGATCCTCAATTTAAGGACATGGATAGCCGCATTTTGCTTCGAGCGGCCCTACAGAAGGTTCAGGCTGCTGGTTATCACGTGGGAAATGTGGATGCCACCATCATTTGCCAGAAACCTAAATTGGCCGACTTTTTGCCTGAAATGGTCAAGAATATTGCCGCTGATTTAGCAGTGACCCCAAGTCATGTCAACCTTAAAGCAAAAACCAATGAATCCCTGGGCCATTTGGGGCGGGGTGAGGGCGTAGCGGTCCATGCTGTAGCTTTGCTCTATAAGGCCTAAAAGACCCTCTAAAACCCTAAGCATTGTAGAATTATGGTCTTTAGAGTGAAGTCTAGGCTTGGCAGTGTTTGCGGATATCGCGAGGATGGCGAAATTGGTAGACGCACCAGGTTTAGGTCCTGACGCCAGAAATGGTGTGGGGGTTCGAGTCCCCCTCCTCGCACCACAAGATTGCTACTTGGCTTGGACTTCACATTTCCAGATCTTCAATTAAGAGACGAGAATGGCTGTGCAGATAGAAAATTTAGGTTCGTTAGATCGCAAAATGACTTTGGAATTCGCTCGTGCCGATTTGGCAAAAGCGCGTGAAGCTCGTTTGGCGAAAGTTGGTAAGACCATGAAAATGGCCGGCTTCCGTCCAGGCAAGGTGCCGAAGAATATGGTTGAAAAACAATACGGCATGCAAGTGGATTTCGAACTCCAATTTGATAAAGCCTCTGAACTCTTTTATGAGCAAAGCCAAAAAGAGGGCATTAAGTTAGCTGGTCAGCCACGTCTTGAGCCTAAGAGCGAACTCGATGCAGACAAGATTGTGTTTGATGCATTTTTTGAAGTGCTGCCCGAAGTGAAGATTGGTGATTTCAGCAAAGCTGAAGTGACTAAGTACACAACCGATATTGGCGAAGCTGAGATTGATCGTGCACTCGACGTATTACGCAAACAGCAAGTTCATTACCACCCACGTGGTGAAGCTGGTGCCCACGGTGATGGAGGTGCCAATACTGCTGCTCAGGCTGGCGATCAAGTTGTGATTGACTTTGTAGGCAAGATTGATGGCGTTGAGTTTGCTGGTGGTAAAGCGGAGAACTTCGAATATGTATTAGGCGAAGGCCGCATGCTTCCAGAATTCGAGGCTGCAACTTTGGGCTTGAAGGCTGGCGAAAGCAAGTCATTCCCATTAAGTTTCCCAGCCGATTACCATGGCAAAGATGTAGCTGGTAAAACTGCTGAGTTCACCATTACAGTGAAGTCTGTTAACTGGGCTCACTTGCCTGCAGTTGACGATGCATTTGCACTCTCTTTGGGCGTTACTGAAGGTGGTGTTGCTAAGATGCGCGAAGAAGTAAAACAGAATCTAGATCGTGAAGTAAAGCGTCGCATCACTTCATTGCTAAAAAGCGAAGTGATGGATAAGCTCAATGAGTTATGTGAGTTGGATGTTCCAAAATCATTAGTTGCCTCAGAGCAAGAGCGTTTGGTTGAAGGCGCACGTCAAGACCTAATGCAACGCGGCGTACCAAATGCTAAAGATGCCCCAATTCCAGCAGAAATCTTTGCTGAACAAGCGATGAAACGTGTTCGCCTCGGTCTGATCTTGGGTGACTTGGTAAAGCAAAATAACCTTGCAGCTACAGCCGATCAAATTAAGGCTGAAATTGATGAGCAGGCTGCGACCTATGAGGATCCAAAAGAAGTCGTACGTTGGTTCTATAGCAACCCAAGCCGCCTCAAAGACATCGAAAACTTGGTATTAGAAGACAATGTAATCAAGCATTTCACTTCTTTAGCCAAGGTAAGCGATAAAGCAATTAGCTTTGAAGAGTTAAGCAAGCTAAACTAAGTCGTCATTTATTCATTTAAAAGGGCCTCAACATGATCCAGAACCATTTTCAATCTGAAGATTTAGAACCTAAAGGATTGGGTTTGGTGCCGATGGTCATCGAGACCTCTGGACGTGGTGAGCGCGCCTACGATATTTATTCTCGTCTTTTACGGGAGCGTGTGGTGTTCTTGGTTGGTGAAGTGAATGACCAAACAGCCAACCTAGTCATCGCTCAGTTACTCTTCCTTGAGAGTGAAAACCCAGATAAAGATATTTCTTTGTATATCAACTCACCAGGTGGATCTGTCTCAGCTGGTTTAGCGATCTACGACACCATGCAATTTATCAAGCCAAACGTGAGTACCTTGTGCATGGGTATGGCTGCAAGTATGGGCGCATTCCTATTATGTGCCGGTGAAAAAGATAAGCGTTATGCCTTGCCAAATTCTCGCGTCATGATTCATCAACCATTGGGCGGTGCTCGTGGACAGGCTTCTGATATTGAAATTCAAGCCCGTGAGATTTTGTATTTGCGTGAGCGTCTCAATAAGATCTTGGCTGATCGTACTGGCCAATCGATTGAAACCATTGCCAAAGACACTGATCGCGATAACTTTATGTCTGCTGATCAAGCTCGTGATTACGGTTTGATCGACAAAGTCATCGAAAAGCGTCCTTAAGCACATCATCTAATTCATTATTGAGTCAATATATTGAGCGATACCACTACCAACTCAAGCGATAAAGTTCTGTATTGCTCTTTCTGCGGTAAGAGTCAGCATGAAGTGAAAAAGCTGATTGCAGGCCCATCTGTTTTTATTTGCGATGAGTGTATCGATCTTTGTACTGACATTATTCAAGAGGAAATTGCTAAGCTTCCTAAGGAAGAGGGTGATGATTCTCTGCCAACACCACACCAGATCCGTGAAAACCTAGATCAGTATGTGATTGGCCAGGATCATGCCAAGAAGACCTTAGCGGTCGCGGTTTATAACCATTACAAACGTTTACAGTATTTACCAAAACCTAAAAAAGAGAAGTTAGACAAGGATGGCAAGCCTGTTGATGCTTTGGATAAAAAAGAATCTAAAGCCCCAGCTAAAGCAATTGTTGATGGCGTTGAATTAGCAAAGAGCAACATTTTGCTTATCGGACCAACTGGCTCAGGTAAAACATTACTAGCGCAAACATTGGCTCGCATGCTCGATGTGCCATTTGTAATGGCTGATGCTACGACATTGACCGAAGCCGGTTATGTTGGTGAAGACGTAGAGAATATTATTCAAAAGCTGTTACAAGCCTGTGATTACAACGTAGAAAAAGCTCAGCGCGGAATTGTATATATCGACGAGATCGATAAGATTTCTCGTAAATCAGATAATCCTTCGATTACTCGCGACGTCTCTGGCGAAGGTGTTCAACAGGCTTTGCTGAAGTTGGTTGAAGGAACGATGGCCTCTGTGCCTCCACAGGGCGGTCGTAAGCACCCTAATCAAGATTTCTTGCAGGTCGATACTACGAATATCCTATTTATTTGTGGCGGCGCTTTTGATGGCTTAGAAAAAGTCATTCAACAACGTACTGCGAAAACCGGCATTGGTTTTAATGCAGTTGTTCCAGGTAAAGATGATCGCGGTGTTAGTGATTTGCTCGTTGAAGTTGAGCCAGAAGATTTAATTAAGTTTGGCTTAATTCCAGAATTGATTGGTCGCTTACCTGTAGTAGCTACACTGGCTCAATTGGATGAAGAGGCTTTAATTCAAATTCTGACCGAACCTAAGAATGCATTGGTAAAGCAATATCAAGCACTGCTGACTATGGAAGGTTCTGAGCTTGAAGTGCGTCGTGAGGCGCTGTCAGCAATCGCCAAGAAGGCTATCGCTCGTAAAACTGGCGCTCGTGGTCTGAGATCCATCCTGGAAGGTTCTTTAATGGATGTGATGTATGACTTGCCATCGCTTAAGAATGTGCAAAAGGTTGTTATCGACGAATCAAGCATTGCAGACGGTGGCAAACCTCTTTTGGTATACAAACAGGATCTAGACCAGTCAGATTTGAGCAAAAAAGCTTAAATTCTTAGGGTTTTCGCTATTTTTGGGGCATTTTTGCCCCTTTTTTGCACTTTTTCCCCTTGAATTTCTCAAAGCGCTACCCATATAGGTAGTATGCTACTCAAGAATAATGTCTGTATTTAGTGGTTACTGCTTTTAATGACACTAGATAAAGAGACTTGAGGATTGATTACTTTGGAGGAATTGCCCTATGCCTGGCCACTTATTACTACCCTCTGAACCGATTCAACTACCGTTACTCCCATTGCGGGACGTAGTTGTCTTCCCTCATATGGTGATTCCCCTGTTTGTGGGTCGCCCAAAGTCCATTAAGGCGCTTGAAGCTGCAATGGAAACCGGTAAGAACGTCCTATTGGTTGCCCAAAAAACCGCTGCAAAAGATGAGCCTGGAATTGAGGATCTCTATGAGGTCGGTTGCATTGCCAATATTTTGCAAATGCTCAAATTGCCGGATGGCACTGTTAAGGTTTTGGTTGAAGGTGTACAGCGAGCTGAGGTTAGTCAGATTGAAGATAGCCTTGGTTATTTCAATTGCGAAGCCACGCCCACTGCATTGAATGCGATTGATGCTCATGAAACGGAAGCACTGCGTCGCGCCATCATGGCTCAGTTTGATCAGTACGTAAAACTGAATAAAAAGGTTCCTCAAGAAATTCTGTCATCCCTTGGCGGGATTGATGATCCAAGTCGTTTGGCTGATACGATCTGCGCACACTTGCCTGTCAAGCTAGAGCAGAAACAGCGCTTGCTTGAGATGACTGATGTTGTGCAGCGTTTGGAAAGTCTCTTGGCCGATCTCGAGAGCGAGATCGATATTTTGCAAGTGGAAAAACGCATTCGGGGGCGTGTCAAGCGTCAGATGGAGAAGAGTCAGCGCGAGTACTACTTGAATGAACAAGTAAAGGCGATTCAAAAAGAATTGGGTGAGGGTGAAGAGGGTGCCGATCTCGAGGAGCTCGAGAAACGCATCAAAGCAGCTCGTATGCCTAAGGAAGCTTTGAAAAAAGCAGAATCTGAATTGAAGAAACTCAAGTTGATGTCACCAATGTCAGCTGAGGCTACAGTGATCCGTAATTTCATCGACACCTTGGTCAATTTGCCGTGGAAGAAAAAGACCAAGATCAATAACGATCTGACTAATGCTGAAAAAGTTTTAGATGAAGATCACTATGGTTTAGATAAAGTAAAAGAACGTATTTTGGAGTACCTCGCAGTTCAACAACGTGTTGATCGCGTGAAGGCTCCAATCCTATGTTTGGTTGGCCCTCCTGGTGTTGGTAAGACCTCTTTGGGTCAATCTATCGCGCGAGCAACCAATCGCAAGTTTGTGCGGATGGCCTTGGGTGGCGTTCGTGATGAATCTGAGATTCGTGGTCACCGTCGTACCTATATTGGTTCAATGCCTGGCAAGATTTTGACCAGCCTCACTAAGGTGGGTGTACGTAATCCATTGTTCCTCTTGGACGAGGTAGATAAGATGGGTATGGATTTCCGAGGAGATCCTGCTAGCGCACTGTTGGAGGTCTTAGATCCCGAGCAGAATCATACCTTCCAAGATCATTATGTTGAGGTCGATTTTGATCTATCCGATGTGATGTTTGTTGCTACCTCAAACTCTTTGAATATTCCCGGTCCTTTGTTGGATCGTCTCGAAATTATTCGCTTGGCAGGTTATACCGAGGATGAAAAGACTAGTATTGCCGTCAATTATTTGATTCCAAAACAAATCAAGAACAATGGCTTGAAAAAGGATGAGCTCAAGATAGAAGAGAGCGCTGTCCGCAATATGATTCGCTACTACACCCGCGAGGCTGGTGTGCGCTCCTTAGAAAGAGAAATCAGCAAGATTTGCCGTAAGGTGGTTAAGCTCTTGCTCTTGAAGAAAGAAGCTGCGCCGGTAGTTGTTAATGCGGATAACTTGGAGAAGTTCTTATCTGTACGCATGTATGACTTTGGTTTGGCTGGTAAAGAGAATCAAGTCGGTCAGGTCACAGGCTTGGCATGGACTGAGGTTGGCGGAGATTTGCTCACTATTGAAGCGGCAACTATGCCTGGTAAGGGTGTGATTACCCGGACAGGCTCTATCGGTGATGTGATGAAAGAGTCGGTAGAGGCTGCGCGTACCGTGGTACGTTCAAGGGCAAAACGTCTTGGTATTACAGATGAAGCATTTGAGAAGAAGGATATCCATATTCACTTCCCAGATGGTGCAACACCGAAAGATGGTCCTTCTGCAGGTATTGCCATCACCACTGCATTGGTATCGGTCTTCACTGGAATTCCGATTCGCTCTGATGTTGCGATGACGGGTGAGATTACTTTGCGTGGAGAAGTCCTTCCTATCGGCGGACTGAAAGAGAAGCTCTTGGCTGCCCATCGCGGCGGTATCAAGCTAGCTTTAATTCCGGAAGAAAACGTTAAGGATTTGATTGATATTCCAGACAACGTCAAGAATGCTATTGAGATCGTGCCTGTACGCTGGATTGATAAAGTACTGGAGCTTGCTTTGGAGCGCATGCCTGAGTCTTTGCCTGATCCAACTCCTGAGGAGTTGGCTAAGAAGGCGACAGAAGCAAGCAAAGCTAGCGGAAGCGTTTCCTCGGGGGATGTTCTAAAGCACTAATTCGATTGGGCTAGAGCGCTGATTCTCGTCAAAGCTATCCTGTAAATCAGGGTGGTTTTGACGGGTTTTGATCAAGAAAGTCGTGCTTAGGTTACAATCTCACCTGTAATATTTTGGGGCGCTTAGCTCAGTTGGTAGAGCGTCTGCCTTACACGCAGAATGTCGGGAGTTCGAGCCTCTCAGCGCCCACCAAATATTCACTATCTCTAGCCTTTTCTTGGCTTTCTGAATAAAAACTCCTCCGCCTAGTAAACTCGTATTGTTCCCGCGTTATCCGCGATTTTTTACTAAACTTTACTAGCGAACTTATTCATGTTTGATATTGTCCGTAAGCATCAAAAATTACTTCAGCTTGTGCTGATGCTATTTATTGTTCCATCATTTGCCATGTTTGGTATCTCAAGTTATTCCAGTTTTATGGATAAAGAGACCGATCTTATTAAGGTCAATGGCAAACCCATTACTGCGCAAGAGGTTGAAAATGCGGCTAAGCGTCAGGCAGAGCGCGTAGGCGGTAATTTGCAAATTGCCCAGAGCTTGCAATTTAGACAAGCCATCTTGAATGAATTGCTTCAACAGCGCATTCTCGGTTTTGCTGTTACCAACTTACGCTTACAAGTTGGTAAAGAATCATTAATAAAAAGTTTGCAGGGCATTCCACAGATTCGCGCTTTATATCGTCAGGACGGCAGCTTTGATGATGCTCGCTTTAAGCAACTCCTTGCTAGTAATGGTTTGAACGAAGAACAGTTTTATGCAAGCCAGGCTTTTGATTTAAAGATCGGTCAGTTAGTGAATTCTGTTGCACGTACAGAAATCGGCACACCGAAATTGTCTGAAATCGTTTCTACGCTCTATGAAACCGAGCGTCAAGTTCAATCATTGACCTTTAATGCCAAGGACTATTTGAGCAAGGTAAATCCTAGCCAGGAAGAGTTACAAGCGTTTTACAACGCAAATGCCAAATTATTTGAAAGCCCTGAGTTTGTTGATGTTGAATATATTGTCCTCAAGGCGGATCCCAAGGAAGATTCCAAAGTATTTAGTGAGAAGGCTGATCAATTTGCCAATATGACCTATGACCAAGCGGATAGCCTAAAACCTGCTGCTGATAAGTTGAAGCTATCAATTCAAACGCAAAAAGGCTTAACTCGCTCTGGGGTGGCGGGTGTTTCTAGAGATCATCCTTTGGCCAATCCAAAAGTAGTGCAATCTCTGTTTGGTGATGAGGCATTAAAGAATAAGCGCAATACCGAAGCAGTTCAAACTGCTCCTGGCGTTTTTGTTTCAGCTCGTGTAGTCACTTTTCATCCGGCACAAATTTTGCCATACAAAGAAGTTGCTACCGAAGTCAAACGTCAGGTTAGTCAGCGTGCCGCAGAGAAATTAGCAGTTGCTGCAGCAGCAGAAAAATATGCCGCTCTTGAAAAAGAGCCTAAGAGTGCAGCTGGCTTTGCCAGTCCGATTTGGGTATCACGCAATAAACCTACAAATTTGCTTGGACCGGCACTCGATGATGTGATGTCAATTAATCCTGATAAATTTCCTGCGATTATTTCAGTTAGCAACCCGGGCGTAGGCGCGACTCTGTATCGCGTTGATCAAGTTCGTCAGCCAACAGGAGTCGATGCTAAGGTTCATAAAGCTCAGGCACAACAAATTCAAGCATTGGCGGCTCAATCGGAGTTCGCTGGTTTTATGTCTTACTGGCGTGATACGGCTGGTGTAAAGGTGATTAACCCACTTAAACCACCATCTTCTGGCGCTGGGAGCTAATTAGCAACCCTACTGGGATTGTTTGAGTAGGGTCTGATATGGGGCCATAGCGCCCCATACGTTTTTAAAGAGTATGGATTGCGCGGTGACATTTGGATGGATATTGTCCGCCTGAAATAACTCTTTATTGGATGCAACCCCCGCCATAAAGAAGGGCAATAGTTCTATACCTTCTTGCGCAGCAAGTCTTGGATAAAGATCTTTAAACTGCCTGGTGTACTGCTGGCCATAATTTGGTGGGATTTGCATACCCAAAAGTAAAACTTTTGCACCTGATTGTTTGCTCATCACAATCATTTTTTGCAAGTTGTTTTGAGTTTGTTCTATGGATAAGCCGCGCAAGGCATCATTCGCTCCAAGCTCTAACAATACGATCCCCGGTTTTTTGGATTCCAGAAGGGCAGGGAGGCGAGTAAGACCCCCTGATGTGGTTTCCCCGCTGATGCTGGCATTAAAGACCGACCAAGGGCTGGACTGCTTTTGCAATTGACTCTCAAGTTGCTTTACCCAGCCAGAGCCTTTAGGTAGCCCATACTCAGCTGAAAGGCTATCCCCCATCACCAAGATCACAGGATTGGCATAGATTGCTGTGGCAAAGGGGATTAACAGGCAAAATAAGCCTATCGACAGTAATTGCCTTTTTTTGCAGCTCCACCAACTTTGATTCATTTATGAGTATTCCAACAACAGTATTAAGCGCCAATCATCTTGGAAAACAAGTGTTATCGAGCGATGGCGCTTTGACCATTTTGCACGATATTTGCTTTGATATATCGCAAGGTGAAAGCGTAGCGATTACTGGGGCTTCAGGATCTGGAAAAAGTACCCTCTTGGGTTTGTTGGCAGGACTGGATTTACCAAGCTCCGGAAATGTTCAGCTAATGGGACAGGATCTCAATACGCTGGACGAGGATGGTAGGGCAAGACTACGTGCTGCTCATGTGAGTTTTGTATTTCAGTCCTTTCAGTTGCTATCCCATCTAACCGCCCTAGAGAATGTCTTGCTGCCTGCACAAATGAGCGGCCGCAAGGATGCTAAGGAAGAGGCGGTAGCGTGGCTACAAAAGGTAGGCTTACAAGACCGCCTGAATCACTTTCCTAAAACGCTGTCTGGCGGGGAGCAGCAACGTGTTGCTCTTGCTAGAGCCTTTATTGCTAAACCTAATCTCCTCTTTGCTGATGAGCCTACAGGCAGCCTAGATGAGGGCAGTGGGGAGAGGGTCATTCAGCTCCTTTTTGAGTTGAACCAGGCCAGTCAATCTACCCTGATATTGGTTACCCATGATCCCGCCTTGGCCAGCCGATGCCAGCGCCAGTTGCACCTCCAGGGTGGGCGCCTGCTGTAGGCAAAACCTTATAATCTAGGAATGTCTTTTTTCCAATTTTTGCCTGGCGCTGATGCGCTTTCTCCGTTTCGTCAACAACGACTTTTAGCCTCTTTAGCAGCTCAAGGTATTGAGCTTGAATCTATTGAAGCGCAGTATCTTCATTTCATTTGGTCAGAAGGGCAATTGAGCCCTCAAAGCCAAGAAGTGCTTGCCAGTCTCTTAACTTACGGCCAACCCTACCATTCAAAAATTAGCCAAGGTAAATCTTGGTTTGGCAAAGGGTCAGGTGATATTCACGGAGTGATTGTGATTCCACGCCTTGGGACAGTTTCACCATGGGCAAGTAAAGCAACTGATATTGCTCAGCAATGTGGTTTGCAAGTTTTGCGAATTGAGCGTGGTGTTCAGTTTGCTTGGAAGAGTAAAAAAGTTTTAAGCCCAGAACAATTGCAGTTGGTTTTGGCTGCAGTTCATGATCGTATGACTGAAGCAGTGATTGATTCTGTTGATGCAGCCAATGCCCTCTATCAGATATTGGACGATCGTCCTTTAAGCCGCATCCCCGTTCTTTCAGAGGGGAGGTCCGCCCTAGATAAGGCCAATCAAGAGTTGGGCCTTGCTCTTTCTGATGATGAGGTCACTTATTTAACCGAAAACTTTATTCGATTAAAGCGTAACCCAAGTGATGTCGAGCTGATCATGTTTGCGCAAGCCAATAGTGAGCATTGCCGCCACAAGATCTTCAACTCGAGTTGGACAATTGATGGAGATGATCAAGAGCATTCATTGTTTGCAATGATTCGCAACACCCACCAACTCCAGCCAGAAGGCACGATAGTTGCTTATTCTGATAACTCAGCCGTCATGGTGGGTTGTGAGTCTGAAACTTGGGTGCCCCAAGGCGCTGATCATCATTACAAAAAAGATACGCGTTTAGTGCACACCTTGATGAAGGTGGAGACTCATAACCACCCAACAGCTATTGCTCCGTTTCCTGGCGCTTCTACTGGTGCGGGTGGCGAGATTCGGGATGAGGGTGCCACCGGGGTGGGTGGTCGTCCTAAAGCAGGCTTAACTGGCTTCTCAGTCTCCAATCTGAATATTCCTGGTACGGATCTCCCATGGGAGAGTGAGAAATACGGCAAGCCTGAACGGATTGCTACCCCCTTGCAAATCATGATGGATGGCCCACTTGGTGGCGCTGCGTTTAACAATGAGTTTGGTCGCCCAATCTTAGGCGGCTACTTCAGAGTATTTGAACAAACGCTTAATGGAACTCGTCGTGGTTATCACAAGCCCATCATGATTGCTGGCGGTATCGGTAGCATTGACTCTATTCATACTGCTAAAAAAGCCATTCAATCGGGTCACCTCTTAATTCAGTTAGGTGGTCCTGGTATGCGTATCGGTATGGGTGGTGCCACAGGCAGTTCAGTCGCTACTGGTACCAATACTGCGGATCTAGATTTTGATTCTGTGCAACGTGGCAATCCTGAAATGGAGCGTCGTGCGCAGGAAGTGATCAATGCGTGCCGCGCATTAGGGGAAAACAATCCGATTGTCTCTATTCATGACGTTGGTGCAGGCGGCTTATCTAACGCCTTCCCTGAATTAGCTGATGGTGCTGGTCTAGGTGCTAAGTTCAAACTCCGTAGCGTTCCTCTTGAAGAGAGTGGCATGAGTCCTGCTGAGATCTGGTGTAACGAGTCTCAAGAGCGCTATGTATTAGCGATTGAAGCTAAGGACCTCGACCTATTCAAATCATTCTGCGAACGGGAACGTTGCCCTTTTGCTGTTGTTGGTGAGGCGACTACTGAGCGTCAACTGCAATTAGTTGATTCAAAGCAAAAAGATGGCATAGATGCAGCCTTGCCTATTGATATGCCGATGGAAGTCCTGCTAGGTAAACCACCACGCATGCATCGTGATGTGAAACGTGTAGCACAGGAATTTACTGAACTTGATGTTACTGATGCCGATCTTGCACAATCAATCGCTTGGGTACTGCAACAACCAACTGTTGCTAGTAAATCATTCTTAATCACAATTGGTGATAGAACCGTTGGTGGCCTGAATGCTCGAGATCAATTTGTTGGTCCATGGCAAGTGCCAGTTGCAGACTGTGCAGTTACTCTCATGGATTACAAAGGTTACCGTGGCGAAGTGATGGCCATGGGCGAAAGAACGCCATTGGCAGTGATTGATGCGCCAGCAGCAGCGCGTATGGCTGTTGGTGAGGCGCTAACCAATTTATTAGCAGCGGATATTCGACGACTTGAGGACGTTAAATTATCCGCAAACTGGATGGCAGCTTGTGGTGCGCCAGGTGAAGATGCCAAACTATATGACTCAGTTAAAGCAGTTGGCATGGAGTTATGTCCCGCTTTGGGAATATCTATTCCCGTTGGCAAAGATTCTTTATCAATGGCAACTGAATGGCGTGATGGCAATGAAGCAAAGAAGGTTGTTGCACCAGTCTCACTCATCATCTCTGCGTTTGCTTCTGTGCAAGATGTTCGCAAAACGTCTACGCCATTGCTAATACTCAAAAACCAAGATGGCTCATCCATAGAAACCGAGTTAATTTTGATTGACTTGGGTCGCGGTAAAAACCGTATGGCTGGAAGTATTTTGGCTCAAGTTCTTAATCAATCTGGCAAATCCGCGCCGGACTTAGATCACCCAGAAGATCTGAAGTCACTGGCCGCTGCCATTATTGAATTACGCAAAGAAAATAAATTGCTTGCTTATCACGATCGCTCTGATGGCGGCTTATTGGCTTGCGTAGCAGAAATGGCCTTTGCATCCCATACAGGCATCTCAATTAATGTCGATATGATTGCTGTGGATCCCGGCCAAGAGCCAGATTATGGTGATGCGAAGAATTGGGCCCAGCAAGTATCTGGACGTCGCCACGAGCAAACGATGCGCGCCTTATTTAATGAGGAACTAGGTGCAGTCATACAAGTACGCAGAGAAGACCGTGATACCGTATTTGCTATTTTGCGTAAATTGGGTCTAAGTGCATATAGCCACGTTATTGGTAAGCCGAATACCAATGGACGCATTGAGATCTGGCGTGATGCTAAGAATATTTTTGCAGAGCCTCGTGAAGTCCTGCAAAGGATGTGGACCAATACCAGCTATCAAATAGCCCGTTTACGCGATAACCCAGCGTGCGCTGATTCTGAATTTGCCTTGCTTGATAATCTATCTGATCCGGGCATGTCGCCAAAACTCACTTTTGATCTTGCTGAAGATGTAGCTGCACCATTTATTGCTAAGAACGCTAGACCAAAGGTTGCCATTTTGCGCGAGCAGGGCGTTAACTCCCATGTTGAAATGGCTTATGCGGTCAATTGGGCTGGGTTTGACAGCTATGATGTGCATATGTCTGACCTATTGAGCGGCAAAGCTAAGCTCGATGATTTCCGCGGCCTGATTGCCTGCGGCGGATTTAGTTACGGAGATGTTCTTGGTGCCGGCGAAGGTTGGGCAAAAACCATTTTGTTCAACCAGCAATTGCGTGATCAATTCTCAAGCTTTTTTAATCGTCAAGATAGCTTTGCTCTGGGTGTTTGCAATGGTTGCCAGATGATGAGTAATCTTGCAGGCATTATTCCCGGCGCAGAAGCTTGGCCTAAATTTACTCGCAATCAATCCGAACAATACGAAGCCCGTCTAGTGATGGCGGAAGTACTTGCTTCGCCTTCCATCTTTACTCAAGGTATGGAAGGCAGTCAATTACCAATCGCTATTGCACATGGCGAAGGCTTCGCAAACTTTAGTCAACAGGGCAAGCTAGAGCAAATTACTCAGCAAGGTTTGGCAGTCTTACGTTTTGTAGACCACCAAGGTAATCCAACGGAAACCTATCCAATGAATCCGAACGGTTCTCCAGGAGGTTTAACAGGCGTAACTACCTCAGATGGCCGCTTTACAGTGATGATGCCTCACCCTGAGCGCGTCTTTAGAGCAGCGCAAATGAGTTGGTGCCCTACAGAGTGGTTGCAAACCCCTGATGGTGCTAGCCCATGGTTGCGCTTGTTCCGCAACGCTCGCCGCTGGGCCAAATAATTTCTAATCAATGATGTTGATGGAGCCGGTTACCTTTTCAGAGAGCGGTGGAATTCGCTATCTGCATTTTGGGACCGAACTCATTCAAGGGGCTATGCGTATTCGGGATCCCGATGAGATTTACCTGGAATACAACCAGCAGATGATGGCTTGGCTATTATTTTTAGAGACTAAGCCTGGTATGAAGATTGCTCAGCTAGGTCTGGGAACTGGTGCCTTAGCTAAGTTTCAGCATCGCTATTGCCCAGCAGTCAAAACAACGGTTGTCGAGCTCAATCCCGCAGTGATCGTTGCTGCAAGATCGATGTTCTTTATGGCCGATGATGATCGTAGATTAGAAACCTTTCAAGCAGATGCCAAGACATTTGTTCAGTCCAAGAAATACCAGAATCAATTTGATGCCGTCCAAGTAGATCTATATGACGCTATTTGCGATGGGCCTGCTGCTAGCTCCTTAGATTTTTATAAAGGCTGCTTTGATATCCTGAAGGCTCCTGGCGTCATGACGGTTAACTTATTTTCCCGTCACAAAAGCTTCGATATCAACCTTAAGAACATTTGCGAAGCATTTGATAATCGTGTTTTATTGTTTCCAGAGTCTCATGACTGCAATGTTGTGGCGATCGCTTTCAAGGGACCTAAATTGGAGGCTGAATGGAAGGATGTATCCAAACGTGCCAAACTCATCATGGAAAAAACTGGATTGCCAACCAGTAAATGGGTCTCCGGAATTAGCCGTGAAAATGCTAGACAAGAAAATAAACTCTCGATTTAACAGATTTAGCGCAAAAGAAAAAGGCGATCGATTGATCGCCTTTTTTATTTCCGAAGCTATTGCTAGGTTGGAAGCATTACTAATTACACCGCTACAGTATCGGCAACGTCACTAAATGACTTGATCTTGTCAAAGCTCATGTATTTATAGACATCACCAGCCTTGGCATCAAGCGCTTTCACTTGTTCCAAATACTCGGCAGGAGTCGGCAGGCGACCCAAGAGCGCTGCTACAGAGGCTAACTCAGCAGAAGCTAAATACACTCGGGTATCAATACCCAAGCGGTTAGGGAAGTTACGTGTTGAGGTTGATACCGCTGTGGAGCCCTTACGGATCTGAGCTTGGTTACCCATACACAAAGAACAGCCTGGACTCTCCATGCGAGCACCAGCTGCACCTAACATACCGTAGTAGCCTTCCTCCATCAAGATCATGGCGTCCATCTTGGTTGGGGGTGCGACCCATAAGCGGGTTGGCATATCTTTCTTACCTTGCAATACTTGACCAGCTGCACGGAAGTGACCAATGTTGGTCATGCAAGAACCGATAAAGACTTCATCAATCTTATCACCAGCAACTTCAGACAATACTTTGACATCATCTGGATCGTTAGGGCATGCAAGGATTGGTTCTTTGATTTCATCGATATTGATTTCGATGATTTCTGCATAGTCTGCATTGGCATCAGCTTTGAGCAATTGTGGGTTTGCAATCCAAGCTTCCATCGCTTTAATGCGGCGTCCAAGAGTACGCTTATCTTCATAGCCATTGGCAATCATCCACTTCATCAAAGTGATGTTCGATTGCATGTACTCAATGATGGGTTCTTTGTTGAGGTGAACAGTACAGCCGCCAGCAGAGCGCTCAGCAGATGCATCGGATAACTCAAATGCTTGTTCAACTTTTAGATCAGGCAGACCTTCGATTTCTAGAATGCGGCCAGAGAAAATATTCTTTTTGCCTTGTTTCTCAACCGTTAACAAACCTTTTTTGATCGCATACAAAGGAATCGCATTGACTAGGTCTCGCAAGGTGATACCAGGCTGCATCTTGCCTTTGAAGCGCACCAATACAGACTCAGGCATATCTAATGGCATGACTCCTGTAGCAGCAGCAAAAGCAACTAAGCCAGAACCAGCGGGGAAGGAAATACCAATTGGGAAGCGAGTGTGGCTATCGCCACCAGTACCGCAGGTATCTGGCAGGAGTAAACGATTTAACCAGCTGTGAATTACGCCATCACCTGGACGTAAAGCAACGCCACCACGATTGGTCATAAATGGCGGTAATTCATGTTGAGTGCGAATGTCGACTGGTTTTGGATAGGCGGAGGTATGGCAGAAAGACTGCATGACCAAGTCAGATGAGAAGCCTAAGCAAGCTAAGTCTTTCAATTCATCACGCGTCATTGGACCAGTGGTGTCTTGTGAACCAACAGTCGTCATACGTGGTTCGCAATAAGTACCAGGGCGTACGCCTTGACCTTCTGGTAAGCCACAGGCGCGTCCAACCATTTTTTGCGCCAAGCTGAACCCTTTTTTGTTATCAGGAGGGCTGACTGGAAGGCGGAATTCTGTAGATGCTGGCAAGCCAAGGGCAGCACGCGCCTTTGCGGATAAGCCACGACCTACGATCAGCGGAATACGACCACCGGCACGCACTTCATCCAAGATTACCGGGGATTTGAGGGCGAAAGTCGTGATTTCTTGACCATTTTTAAATACCTTGCCTTCGTATGGGCGAAGTTCAATCTCATCACCCATATTCATTTGCGATACATCTAATTCGATCGGGAGTGCACCAGAATCTTCCATGGTGTTGAAGAAGATCGGGGCAATATTGCCACCAAGGCAAACGCCACCAAAACGCTTGTTTGGAACGAATGGAATATCTTGGCCAGTCCACCAGAGAACGGAGTTGGTCGCTGACTTACGAGATGATCCTGTACCCACTACGTCGCCAACATAGGCAATTTGATTGCCTTTTTTCTGGAGCGCGGCAATTTGCTTCATTGGACCCCGAACGCCAGACTCATCAGGCTCAATGCCTGGACGTGGATTCTTGAGCATGATCGTTGCATGCAATGGAATATCTGGACGACTCCAAGCATCGGGTGCAGGTGAGAGGTCATCAGTATTAGTTTCGCCAGTGACTTTAAAGACGGTGAGCTTCATACTCTCTGGAACAGCGGGGCGACTAGTAAACCACTCGGCGTCAGCCCAGCTCTTCATGACTGCTTTAGCGTTGGCATTGCCTTTTTCAGCAAGCTCTTGCACGTCATTAAAGTAGTCAAACATGAGGAGAGTTTTCTTGAGTGCTTCTGCAGCAACTGTGCCACATTCGGCATCGGATAAAAGCTCTACTAACGGTTTGATGTTGTAACCACCGAGCATGGTGCCCAATAATTCAGTTGCCTTGATGCGAGAAATCAAAGGAGATTTTTCTGTACCCTTTGCAACGGCATCTAAAAATTCTGCTTTTACCTTGGCGGCATCATCAACACCAGCAGGAACACGATGAGTAATGAGATCTACTAACTCAGCCTCTTTACCCGCAGGTGGGTTTTTAAGTAGCTTTACTAATTCAGCAGTTTGATCCTTGGTCAAGGGGAGGGCTGGAATGCCAAGAGCTGCTCTTTCAGCAACTTGTGCGTTATAGGCTTCTAACATTGTGTTTCCTATGAGGTAAAAGTGTTCAATAGAAAGGCCAAACGGGCATTTTCACCCGATTACCTCAATTATAGTGAGTAATTTAAGTCTTATATAAGAGTTTAAACCCTAAGGATTTATGGTGGTCTGGCAAATTATCAAAAAAATGGATTTTTCACCTAAATAACAGACGAAAAGCACTCAAAAATGCCTAAATTACACGTTCTTCCTTAAGCGCCCAAACCAAGGCAATCACCCAACCGATTAAAGACCATCCTAAAAATAGGTTTAGGGCAAAAATTGCTCCAGTATTGGCACGCTTTTTATGGAAAGCAATTGCAAAAGGCAGGAAGTAAAAGAGCGATAAAAGGGTAATTAATATGGCAAATAGCAGGCGCATAAGCTGTAAATAGAGCATTTAGGGTGGGCTAAATGACCATATTACCCATTTTAAAATTCCAAAACTAGCATTGGCTATCGTTATAATTACTTTTTCCAACAGAGCTTAAGCGATGACCAAATACGTTTTTGTCACTGGTGGTGTGGTTTCTTCTTTAGGGAAAGGAATCGCAGCTGCCTCGCTTGCCGCGATTCTTGAATCCCGCGGCCTGAAAGTCACCCTCCTAAAATTAGATCCCTATATCAACGTTGACCCGGGCACTATGAGCCCACTCCAGCATGGAGAAGTTTTCGTAACCGAAGACGGTGCGGAAACGGATTTGGACTTGGGTCACTATGAGCGTTTCGTATCAGCGAAGATGCGCAAGAGCAATAACTTTACTACTGGCCAAATTTATGAGTCAGTGATTAGCAAAGAACGTCGTGGCGAATACCTCGGTAAAACAGTTCAGGTCATTCCGCATATTACAAATGAGATTCAAGCCTTTGTAGAGCGTGGTGCAAAAGCAAGCCATGATGGCAAAGCAGATATTGCGATTTGTGAAATTGGCGGTACAGTAGGTGATATCGAATCCCTACCATTTTTAGAGGCAGCAAGGCAGATGAGTCTGCGCTTGCCTGTTCATAGCTGCGCCTTTGTTCATTTGACTTTGGTGCCTTTCATTAGCAGTGCAGGGGAGTTAAAAACAAAACCCACTCAGCACTCGGTTCAAAAGCTACGCGAGATTGGCATCATGCCAACAGTATTGCTTTGTCGCGCTGATCGTCCTATTCCGGATGATGAACGTGCGAAGATTTCTTTGTTCTCGAATGTTCGTGAAGAAGCAGTGATTTCTGTATGGGACGTTGACACGATTTACAAGATTCCAGAAATGCTTCATGCACAGGGCATGGATGATTTGATCTGTCGTGAATTACAAATCAATGCAAAACCTGCAGATCTTTCTGTTTGGGCGAAGTTAGTTTATGAATTAGCGAACCCTAAACACGAAGTGACGATCGGCATGGTTGGTAAGTATGTTGAGTTAACGGAATCCTATAAATCCCTGATTGAAGCCTTGCGTCACGCAGGAATCCATACCCATACCCGCGTCAATATTAATTACATCGATTCTGAAGTGATTGAAAAAGACGGCGTTGATTGCCTTAAGAAGCTTGATGCGATTTTGGTTCCTGGCGGTTTTGGCAAACGCGGTACAGAAGGAAAAATTGCTGCTATTCGTTATGCGCGCGAGAATCAAGTTCCTTATTTAGGCATTTGCTTGGGAATGCAATTAGCTGTTATCGAGTTTGCTCGACATGTAGCTAATATTTCTAAAGCTAATAGCACTGAATTTGATCCAGAAACTGATAGTCCTGTTGTAGCCCTAATCACCGAGTGGTTAGATAGAGAAGGGCGTGTAGAAAAGCGCACAAATGATTCTGATATGGGCGGAACAATGCGTCTAGGTTCACAGCGCTGCCCAGTGAAGGCGAATACTTTAGCTAATCGTATTTATGGCACTGAAGTAAATGAACGTCATCGCCATCGTTATGAGGTTAATAATATTTATGTGCCGAAACTTGAGCAATCAGGCTTAATTATTTCTGCAAGAACTCCAAATGAGTCCTTGCCTGAAATGATGGAGCTGCCAGAATCAATGCATCCTTGGTTCTTTGGCGTGCAGTTTCACCCAGAATTTACTTCTACCCCGCGTGATGGCCACCCATTGTTCTCGGCCTTTATCAATGCAGCGCTTGCGCATCAAAATGCTGCATTAAAACAGGTCGCCTAAGAGGAAGCTATGAGCACATTTAAGCTTTGTGGTTTTAATGCTGGTCTAGATCAGCGCTTCTTCTTAATTGCCGGCCCATGCGTTATCGAGTCTGAGCAATCTGCGATTGATATTGCAGGTGAGCTTAAAGAAATTACCTCTGCCTTAAAGATTCCTTTTATTTATAAATCCTCATTTGATAAAGCCAATCGTTCATCTGGAACATCATTCCGCGGCCTTGGTATGGATAAGGGTCTGGAAATTCTGGCTAAGGTTAAAAAGCAAGTTGGCGTTTCCGTATTGACAGATGTGCATGACATCACTGAGATAGCCGCGGTCGCAAGCGTTGTAGATGTTTTGCAAACACCTGCATTCTTATGCAGACAGACAGACTTTATTCGTGCTTGCGCTCAGAGTGGCAAGCCAGTGAACTTTAAAAAAGGTCAGTTTCTCTCGCCACATGAGATGCTGAATGTGATTGAGAAGGCCAGGGCTGCGGCAGCAGAAAAAAATCTTCCAGATCAATTTATGGTCTGTGAGCGTGGTGCTTCATTTGGATATAACAATCTTGTATCCGATATGCGCAGCCTAGCTATCTTGCGTGAGTCAAATGCACCAGTGGTATTTGATGCAACTCACTCAGTGCAATTGCCAGGCGGTCAAGGTAGCTCCAGCGGTGGTCAACGAGAGTTTGTGCCCGTTTTGGCTCGTGCTGCAATAGCGGTTGGTATCAGCGGGCTCTTTATGGAGACGCATCCTGATCCTGCTAATGCCCTATCTGACGGCCCTAATGCGGTGCCACTCAATCGCATGAGTGAGTTATTGGAATCTTTGGTCGCAATCGATACGGTTGTGAAATCCACAGGCCCTTTTTTAGAAAATAGTTTTCAGTAATTGATTTTTGTTAATTCAATTAATACATCCCATTTCATCTTGTTTTAAGGAGAAGGTGCATGAGCGCCATTGTTGACATCATCGGTAGAGAAATTCTGGATTCACGCGGCAACCCAACAGTAGAGTGCGATGTTTTACTCGAGTCTGGTGTAATGGGTCGTGCAGCGGTTCCATCAGGAGCGTCTACAGGTTCGCGTGAAGCGATTGAACTGCGTGACGGAGATAAATCTCGTTACTTGGGTAAAGGCGTACTGAAAGCGGTTCAAAATATTAATGTTGAGATTGCAGAAACTATTCTAGGTTTAGATGCTAGCGAACAAGCCTTCTTAGATCACACACTCATCGATTTAGATGGCACACATAACAAAGCGCGCCTTGGTGCAAATGCAACTCTAGCGGTTTCCATGGCGGTAGCAAGAGCGGCTGCTGAAGAAGCTGGCCTGCCTCTCTATCGTTATTTTGGCGGTTCTGGTGGTATGCAATTACCGGTTCCAATGATGAATATTGTTAATGGCGGTGCACATGCTAACAATAGCCTAGACATCCAAGAATTTATGGTGATGCCAGTTGGTGCAGAAAACTTCCGTGATGCCTTACGTTGCGGTGCTGAAATTTTCCATGAGCTCAAAAAGATCATTGGCGCCCAAGGTATGCCAACCACCGTTGGCGATGAAGGTGGATTTGCACCAAACTTTAAGAGTAACCAAGAGTGCTTGCAAACGATTATGAAGGCCATTGAAGGTGCTGGTTATCAAGCTGGCGAAGATGTCCTCTTGGCCTTAGATTGTGCAGCTAGCGAGTTCTATAAAGATGGTAAATATCATTTATCAGGAGAGGGTCTTCAATTGAGCTCAAGCGAGTTCTCTGACTATCTCGGTAACTTGGCTGATCAGTTCCCCATTGTTTCAATTGAAGATGGTATGCACGAAAGTGACTGGGATGGATGGGCTGATATCACCAAGAAATTAGGTAAAAAGATTCAGCTAGTGGGTGATGATCTCTTTGTAACCAATACTCGTATCCTTAAGGAAGGTATTGAGAAGGGTATCGCCAATTCCATTCTGATCAAGATCAACCAGATTGGTACTTTGACAGAGACGTTTGCTGCGATTGAGATGGCTAAGCGTGCTAACTACACAGCAGTGATTTCTCATCGCTCTGGCGAAACAGAAGATAGCACTATTGCTGATATTGCCGTTGGCACCAATGCTGGACAAATTAAGACTGGCTCCTTGTCACGTTCTGACCGTATTGCTAAATACAATCAACTCTTGCGCATTGAAGAAGATTTGGGTGATGTAGCAAGCTATCCAGGCAAGTCTGTTTTCTATAACTTGAAACGTTAAGAGCCACGTCCTCTATGCGGATCGTCATCTACTCTATGCTGGTATTGCTCATCGCAATCCAGTACCCACTTTGGCTGGGGAAGGGTGGATGGCTCAAGGTATATGAAATGGAAAAGCAGGTAGAGCTTCAAGAGGCTAAAAATAGCCTCTTGGCTTTACGGAACGCAAAGCTTGCGGGCGATGTTAAAGATTTAAAAGATGGTACACGCGCGATTGAAGAACGTGCTCGTGTTGAGCATGGCTTAATTAAAGAAGGCGAATTTTTTGTACAAATATTGCCAGCAGATAAAGCACCAGCAGCTCAGGCTACTAAGCAATAAATCTCAGTGACCCCTAGATGGTGGTCTAGTAGCGTCACTCAATAAATCCGTTTTAAAGACTTGCAGACAATCAACCGCATCAAAGCGGTATGGTTTTGCGCAGAAGTCGCAGATGGTTTCTACAGCACCTTGTTCGGCCAGAATACTTTGCACTTCCTCTTCGCCCAACATTCTCAAGACATCAGCAACTTTTGTGCGAGAGCATCGGCAAGCAAAGCGAATAGGTCTGGCAGGGAAGCTTCTCACGCCATTCTCGGCTGACTCCTCAAGGAATAAACGTCGCAAGATGGTGTCTGGAGGTAGGGTTAATAGTTCTTCATCAGTAATGGTTTCGCCTAAGGTTTGAATGCGCGACCAACCTTCAGCTGCTACTTGTGGATCTAGATGGGCATGACCTCCTGAATTAGGAAGTCGTTGCAATAAAAGGCCGCCGATATGAGTGTCGTTAGAGCTAAGCCATATACGAGTATCTAGTTGCTCAGAATTTTGCATATACAGAGCAATGGCCTCGGCTGCACTAGACACCGGTTGAATCACATTGCCTCGATGTTCCTGAAGGGCAACAATACCTTGATAAGGTGGTTGACCTGGCTCCCGATCCGCTGGATCCAGTGTAATGACAAGCCTGCCGGAATTACTGGCATCTAATAGATCGCCTAAAGCGGCATCGGCTGAAATTTCAGATGGGTCCACCGAGAGCTTTACCGTCGCACGCATTGAGAGATCAGACTTGCATTCAACCACTAGCAGTTGAATAGGGCCCTTACTTTGAGCCTGGATGATCAGAGTGCCATCAAACTTTAGGCTTGCGCTGAGTAGGGTTGCGGCACCCACAAAATCACCCAAGATGCGACGTACCGCCGGAGGGTCATTTCGACGCTCTAAAACGGCCCGCCAGGCTGTTCCAATCGAGACTATTTCCCCGCGGACCGGGGCGCCATCACACATAAATACAAGCAATTCATTCATAAATGAAAGTATCCACGTTTTTTGAATTTGGTGTCATTTTGGCTGACCTGAGATAATACGGTTTATGCATATTCGTACACGTTTCGCCCCTAGTCCCACGGGCTTTATTCATCTGGGAAACCTTCGCAGCGCTCTCTACCCATGGGCCTTTGCACGCCACAATAAAGGCGATTTCATACTTCGCATAGAAGACACTGATTTAGAACGCTCTACACAAGAGGCTGTGGATGTCATCATTGAGGGTATGGCGTGGTTGGGTATGGATATTGATGAGGGACCCATCTACCAAATGCAGCGCATTGATCGCTATCGTGAGGTGATCAAACAAATGCTGGAGTCTGGAATAGCCTACCCCTGTTATATGAGCGAAGAGGAACTTAATAAACTTCGTGATCAGCAGATGGCCAATAAAGAAAAGCCTCGTTATAACGGTATGTGGAGACCAGAACAAGGCAAAACCTTACCAGCTGTTCCTGAAGGAGTATTACCAGTTATTCGGTTTAAGAATCCAATTGGTGGTTCAGTTATTTGGGAAGATGCCGTAAAAGGGCAAATTGAAATTTCTAATGACGAGTTGGATGACTTAGTCATTGCAAGACCAGATGGCACGCCGACCTATAACTTTTGTGTAGTTGTGGATGATTTGGACATGAAGATTACCCACGTCATTCGTGGCGATGATCATGTCAACAATACTCCACGCCAAATTAACATTATGAAAGCCCTGGGCGGCACACCCCCGGTCTATGCCCATCTACCAACAGTCTTAAATGACTCTGGTGAGAAGATGAGTAAACGCAATGGCGCCATGAGTGTGCGCGATTATCAAAAAGCAGGTTACCTACCTGAAGCCATCTTGAATTACTTGGCCCGTTTGGGTTGGTCACATGGTGATGCAGAGGTATTTACCAAAGAACAATTTGTGAATTGGTTTGACTTAGATAGCTTAGGCCGTTCACCAGCTCAACATAATCCAGAAAAATTACTTTGGCTTAACCATCAATACATTCAAAATGCAGACCCGGCCAAGTTGGCGCAAGCAACAAAACCATTTGCACACGAATTGGGTATTGACACAGAAAGTGGTCCAGACTTTACACAAGTCGTTGCATTATTAAAAGATCGTGCCAACACCTTAATTGAAATTGCTGAAGGCTCTAAATTATTCTATTTGCCAGCACCACAATTAAGTGCGCAACAAATCTCTGAAAATATTCCTGCGACTGTTGTTCCTGCGTTAAAAGATTTGATTGCAGCCATCGAAAATGCTCAGCCTAGTAAGGAAGGGTATAGCGCTGCATTTAAGCAAGTTCTGGCTAATCATCAACTCAAAATGCCTGCCTTAGCAATGCCGGTTCGTTACGCACTATTTGCGACAACTCAGACTCCCGCTATCGATTCTGTACTAGTGGTTTTGGGTAAAGAAGAGGCTGTAAACAGGCTCTCCAAGGTGGTCCAATAGCCAATTTGCGCAGATGCACAAAAATAGGCTAAAATCTTGGATTGTTTTGAGTGTCTTGTGGTTTTATTGCGAGATTTCGGGGGTATAGCTCAGCTGGGAGAGCGCTTGCATGGCATGCAAGAGGTCAGCGGTTCGATCCCGCTTATCTCCACCAAGTATTCATGACAAAGTAGTTTGTAGTAGTCCAGGTCCCCATCGTCTAGAGGCCTAGGACATCACCCTTTCACGGTGAGTACGGGGGTTCGAATCCCCCTGGGGACGCCAAATTTTTTTTGGTAGTTGTAGTCGTTTTATTGGTTGTAATTTGGAGCGGTAGTTCAGTTGGTTAGAATATCTGCCTGTCACGCAGAGGGTCGCGGGTTCGAGTCCCGTCCGTTCCGCCAAATTCCATTAAAAATGCCTCCTTAATCGGAGGCATTTTTATTTTCAGAAAATGATGTAACTTACTTGCTAGCTTTTGGTTTGGGTGCGGCCATATATAAAGGCTGAACCGCTGGCATCAGCTCTGAAAGCTGTTCAATTCTGGTATCTCCAGATGGATGGGTCGATAGAAACTCAAACGTACCTTTTCCTTGTGTCGCCTTATTCATTTTCTGCCAAACAGTGATCGCAGCCTGAGGGTTATATCCAGCTCTAGCTGCTAGCTCAACGCCAATAGCGTCAGCTTCTGATTCGTTTTGTCTGGAGTTAGGAAGCACTAAGACATATTGTGCTGCTTGATTGGCCGCGCTGATAGCTGATCCATAGCCGCCTGCTGCTGCTAAAGCAATATTTGTGACTGCACTTTGCGCCATAGCTTGTGAAAGTCGCTCCCGACCATGCTCACGTAATGCATGTGCAATTTCATGCCCCATGATGGCTGCAATTTCATCATCAGTAAGATTGAGTTGTTCAATTAATCCTGTATAAAAAGTGATCTTTCCGCCTGGTGCACAAGTGGCATTTAAGATTGGTGCGTTAATTAATACTAGTTGCCAGTTCCACTGACGAGCGTCATCACGAAAGACTCCCGTCTGAGAAATGAGACGATTAGAGATTGCCTTGAGACGATCGTACTCAGGCCCTGAAGTAATGAGGATATTTTTTTCTTTGGCTTTTTGATTCTGCTCGTTGTAGCTAATCGCAGACAAGCGATCGACTTCAGATGCTGAAACTACCAGGAACTGTGATCGATTGACACCTACCGCCCCTGACCTGGTGGTATTAGCGCAGGCCAAGAGGAGGGTCGTAAGCGTGAGGGTAGTAACTACCTTAAAACATACTGCCAGTAACTGCATTAACTACTCTTATTTTTTTGGAGATGTAATAGAAGCAGCCATTGCATCGTAATAAATCACTTTGACTTGTTCCCCAACATTGACATCAGCAAGCAGGGCAGGGTTCTTGACGGTCACGGTAGTAATCTTGCCACTTGGACCCTTGACAGAGACCAGCTTCTTCTCACGATTTACTTCCACGATATCCGCAATAATGGTTGTTTTGTTTGAAATAGTTTCAGCAGGCTTTTCATTGGCCTTAGAAGTAGTCACTGTGTTGGTTTCTACTTTGCTACGAACACCATCGCTCTTCGTTTTAATTAGCTCAATTGCTACAGCCAATTGGTAGGTAACGCTCAGACGATCACCTTTTTTAATTTGATCGAAATTTTTAATCTCTGGTCCGGCAACAAACTTTGACTCACCTTCATTATTTTTGAATGTAATGGTGCGAGTTTTTTTATCGGTCTTTAAAACGTTGCCTTCGTAAAGAAGGTAGCTGTTATCCACTACAGCAGCATCAATCACCATTGGCTTGCTTCCTGCAGAGTTGGCGCTAGATTGAGCAAAAATAGTGCTTGAGAACGCTACGCTGGTTGCAAGGGCCAGGGAGATCTTGAGAATGTTGGTATTCATTGTTTTCCTTATTGGATAAATGTATCTAAATTCAATATTAGCCTACTTTTATCGATATTTAGCCTCTAAATGAGCCTCTAAGTCATTCAAGAAGAAAACTCGCTTCTTTGTTAAGATTATTCCTTCATTCTTATTCCTTTCAAAGGTTTGCGATGCCACAATTTGCTGCTAACTTAACCATGCTATTTACTGAGGCTCCATTTTTAGAGCGCTTTGAAAGGGCAAGCAAGGCAGGTTTTAAGGCTGTTGAGTTCCTTTTTCCTTACGCATTTTCTGCAACAGAGATTAAAGAGTTATTAGAACGGAACCAGCTCAAACTGGTTTTACATAACTTGCCAGCGGGTGACTGGGATGCTGGAGAGCGTGGTATTGCTTGTCATCCTGATCGCGTAGATGAATTTCGTAACGGAGTTACAAAAGCAATTGAGTACGCCAAAGTTCTGGGCGTTCAACAACTCAATTGTTTGGCTGGCAAAACTCCTGAAGGGGTTGATCAGAAAGTACTTCATGCAACCTTTGTAGAAAACCTTCGTTTTGCCGCTGCTGAGCTTAAAAAAGCAAATCTCAATCTATTGATTGAGCCTATCAATACTTTCGATATTCCAGGATTCTTTCTTAGTACAACGAAACAAGCCGGCGAAGTCTTGGCAGAGGTGGGTGCTAGCAATCTATTGATTCAATATGACATCTACCATGCCCAACGCATGGAAGGGGAGCTGGCAAATACCATTGAAAAGAATTTATCCAAAATCGGACATATTCAGCTCGCTGACAATCCAGGACGTAATGAGCCTGGTACTGGTGAAATCAATTACGCTTACTTATTCAACTTTCTTGATCGCATTGGCTATCAAGGCTGGATCGGCTGCGAATACAAGCCTGCTAGTAGCACTGAGGCAGGTCTTGGTTGGATCAAACAGCTTAATTCATAAAACACAATTTATATCGGAGACATTATGAGCAATCAATTAAAACTAGGATTTGTTGGTCTAGGCATTATGGGAGCCCCCATGGCTGGACATCTTGTCAATGCAGGACACCAAGTATTTATCACCACCCGCAGTAAGGTGCCTGCAGACCTTGCAAACTCGAAAGCGACTCAATGTAAAAGTCCTCGCGAAGTTGCTGAAAACGCGGACATTATTTTTACCATGGTTCCCGATACCCCAGACGTTGAGAAGGTTCTATTTGGTGACAACGGTATCGCTTCGGGCTTATCTAAAGGCAAAGTGGTTGTTGATATGAGTTCCATATCACCAATTGCTACAAAAGAGTTCGCTAAAAAGATTAATGATTTAGGCTGTGATTACCTAGATGCTCCAGTATCAGGTGGTGAAGTAGGCGCTAAGAATGCAACACTATCGATCATGGTTGGTGGTGATGAGTCTGTATTCAATAAAGTGAAACCTGTTTTCGAATTAATGGGTAAGAACATTAACTTAGTTGGTGGAAATGGTGATGGTCAGACGGCTAAAGTTGCCAACCAAATTATTGTTGCCTTAAATATTGAAGCGGTTGCTGAGGCACTCTTATTTGCTTCTAAAGCAGGCGCAGATCCGGCGAAAGTTCGACAAGCACTCATGGGTGGTTTTGCAGGGTCAAAAATTCTTGAGGTGCATGGTGAGCGCATGGTCAAGCGGACCTTTGATCCAGGCTTCCGCATTGAATTGCATCAAAAGGATTTAAATCTAGCACTGAATAGTGCACGCGCTCTCGGTGTTTCACTACCAAATACTGCTAATGCACAGGAGCTATTTAATGCCTGCTCAGCTCATGGTGGCAAGGCCTGGGATCACTCCGCAATGGTGCGCGCTCTGGAGAAATTGGCTAATTTTGAAATAGGGCAGAAGGCTTAAGACTTCATCGATTATGCCTTCAACCCTGTTGGTTTATCTGCACGGATTTCGCTCGTCACCACGTTCTAGCAAAGCTGTGATGACTGGCGAGGCGATTAAAGCCCTATCAACTGTCGATAACCCTATCGAATGGTATTGCCCACAGTTGTTAGCCTCCCCAAAAGCCAGTATGGATATGGTCACTGCGCATATTGATCAAGCAAAAGCAGATCGTGTTGTGGTGATTGGCTCATCTCTTGGCGGTTTCTATACAAACTATCTAGCTGAAAAATATGGCTGCAAGGCAGTTGCTTTAAATCCTGCGGTGCGAGCTGCTCGTGAGCTTGCCCCGCATGTTGGGATGATGACTGCTTACGATAACGATGAGCCATTTGATTTTCGTCCTGAATATATTGATGAGCTCAAAGCGCTACAGGTTGAGAAAATATCCAATCCATCCCGCTATTTCTTAATAGCAGCTAAAGGTGATGAGCTTTTGGATTGGCGTGAAATGGTCAGCTTCTATCCTGGTGCCAAGCACCTTGTTCTGGAAGGTAGCGACCATGGAATTGCTGACTATACAGATCACCTGCCAAAAGTCATGGAGTTCATTTCCCACTAATAAGCCCTTTATTGATTGCATGCCACTTCTTCTGTAAGATGTTCTAAACGACCGTGCCTAATTGTTCCGGTCTAGAAAGGAGAGTTTGTGCTGAGCATCTTGAAATTAGACGCAGGTGGAATTCCCCAGGGTTGGGTTAACGCAGAAGAAGCGACTAAGCATTACGCCGATAGTAGTGTTTTATGGACGCTAGGTGATCCCATCATGAAAATGCGCGGCGGTATCTCACGCGCCAGTGGATTACAGTCAGTCATTGAGCTTCACTCCATCATTGCGATAAAAGGTACGTCAAAGATCAATTTATTTGACGTTGTACCAGTCATCACAAAGCACAAACTATTTAAACGTGATCGTGGTCTATGTGCATATTGTGGTGATGCAATTCATGAAAATCATGCAGAGGCTGAGCACATTATTCCCAATAGTCGTGGCGGTCAATATTCTTGGATGAATCTAGTGATCTCTTGTCGCCCCTGTAATCAGCGCAAAGGCAACCGTACCCCAGAGCAAGCTGGCATGGGTCTTCTGTATACACCTTACATGCCAAGTCTTTACGAAGACATGATTCTGAAAGGCCGTAATATATTGGCTGATCAGATGGATTTTTTAGCCGCCAATCTTCCTAAAAATAGCCGCCTGCTCGAGGGCTTTTCCTGAGACATGAATTAGTGCAGCTGCGTTTGAAGCCAACAATCCGCACCTATCCGTTGCGGATTATTTTCATTGCAGTTTTGCTTTCAGTGTTGGGTCATCTACTGCTATTTTTCGGTATGCCATTCTTTTCGTTTGGCAGTTCGCCAGAAATAGCAGAAGACTTGATCATCAAAACTGAGCTTAAAGCTGAGCCGCCACAAAAAATTCAAATGGCTAAAGCGCCAATCAAAAAACCCATTCAGGAAGAAACGTCTAATAGCCTCGCCGATGATAAAAGCTCTAACCCTGGAAATCAATCGGGTGGCTTTAACCAGCAGGGTGTAGCTTTCAAATTACCAGGTTCTGGAATTTTGTATTACGACGCATATGTCGATGGTCAGAAATACCAAACAGCAGAAATTGATTGGATTGTCGAAGGTAATTCCTATCGCCTCTATATCAACATTCCTTATGCCTTTGTTGGCCCATTTGTTTTTGAATCCAGAGGAACAGTAGATGGCTATGGAATTGCCCCCATTATTTATTGGTCGCAACGCGGTACCAGGACTCCTCGTTATTCAAGATTTGATCGTGATGCAAAGGGAGGAGGGCAGATGTACTTTTCGGAGAAGCCTGATTTCACTCCAACAATCGTTCCCGGAACCCAGGACCGCTTTAGCTTAATGTTCCAATTGGCCTCGCTGCTAAATGGTAGCGATAGCAAGATAGATGAAGCAGGTAGCATTCGCTTGATTCCGGTTGTGGATTACAACACTCTAGAAAATTGGCACTTTAAGAGCTATGGTGAGGCATTTAACGAGGACATTCCAAGTCTAGGCAAGACTATTAATCGTCATTACGCCTTGATGCAAAGAGAAAATGATCCATATAAGCGCCAGGTAGATATCTGGCTTGCCAAAGATCTTGAATGGCTACCAGGACGCATACGCTCACTAGAAGCGAATGGTCGTGTACTGGAGTTGGTATTTAGGCAAAAGAACCCTATACCGTCTACGATGGGTCTTTAGGAGCCGGATCCAGGTTTAGGGTTTTGATTGTTATGACCAAGCAAGGCGCCCATCATGGTGTAGAGCGCTGCGCCAGACATAGAAACGGCGAAGATTCCTGAAAAAGAGATGATGATGGGCAAGATTCGCCATTTTTCAGCCAGCGTGTAGTCGCCATAGCCAACAGTTGTATACATTTCACCGGCAAAGTAAAAGGTTTGTGGATTGGTAGGGAATACTTTTAAGGCTACGCAGATATACGCCCAGATTACGATTTCACCCAAATGGATGGCAATGACTAGCAAAATGGCAATAAAGTAAGACAGAAAGCTAGCACCAAAAATACGACGCCTTGTCATCACGTCGTCGATCCAGTGAAAAGCTCCTGCTATACCTAGAACTGCAACTGCGTGAAGAGCCAACATGAGGCAGGCAGATACCACCATGATCCAGATTTGGCCATTGCCCATATCTGTATTGATTTCATTAAATAGGGTAGCAAAGCTAGGAAGGTCTGCGTTGTGGAGGAAGCTAAACATGGCTATAGGTTCTGGAGTTTCTTACAAGAATATCTTATTTGACATAATAATGATTATACGCAATTAAGCTATATCAGGATGTCGTTTTGAACTTGGTAGGCCCAGGATATGGCTCTTTATAAAGGCGCTGCCAGCGTGATGTGAGTCCTTCTACTATCCATGGCTTTTGGTAGATCTCTGCAATATCAATTGCTGAAAATCCATTGGTATTGCGCATACGAAGGTCAGCTCCTTTGTCCAGTAAGAACTTGATTAACTCCTCATTGCCAGATTGAGCTGCCATCATTAAAGGTGTGCTGCCATTAGGACCACGAGAGTCAATAATGGCACCATTAGTGACTAAAAATTGAGCAACCTGTAGTTGGCCCTTAGCACATGCGTAATGCAAAGGAGTCCAGCCGATATGGTCCACTTTGGCCTTATTTTGAAGTACCAAGGTCTTTACAACCGGCAAATCACCCTCTATAGAGGCTAGCATTAAGGGGGTTTCACCAAAATTATTGGATAAATCAACATCGGTCTTTTTATCCTTCAGTAGAAACTCAGTCACCTTTGTAGACTTGTCACGAATGGCAATGACGAGCATCGGATCGCCCTTCGAATCCACGGCATTTGGGCTTACACCAGCAGCTATTAGGGCTTTAACCTCCGAAATATCATCAAATTTGGCGGCTTTTGTGAAATTGGCTATTTGAGACTCAGTTTGGCCAAAACAAGCCATTCCAGTGCTGGCAAGCACTAAAAAGGCTACTGACCTAATTTTGATATTTAACATTAATTAGTTTTTCTATCTATCTGAAAACATTGGTAAAAGTTATTGGATGTACTATGAGCTAACTGATCTAGAGAAACACCCTTGAGATTGGCAATAAATTCACCTACTTTAGAAACCCAGGCCGGCTCATTAGTCTTACCTCGATATGGAATGGGAGCTAGATATGGGGAATCTGTTTCTATCAGCATGCGATCTAAGGGAACTTGTTTGCAGGTCTCTTGTAGATCCTTGGCACTTTTGAAAGTAACGATCCCTGAAAAGGAAATATAAAAACCCATCTCCATTGCCTGGCGAGCTACATCCAAGCTTTCAGTAAAGCAATGCATCACCCCTCCAATCCCTTCAGCACCCTCTTCTTTCAGGATTTTGATGGTGTCCTCTGATGCTGATCGAGTATGGATAATCAACGGCTTTTTAGCTAACAGGGCTGCCCTAATGTGGATTCTAAACCGCTCTCTTTGCCATTCCATAGATTCGTAGCTGCGATCACCCATGCGGTAATAATCCAAACCGGTTTCACCGATCGCAACAATCTTAGAATACTTTTTAGCTGTATCCACCAGGAAATCCATAGTTGGCTCTGGCGTGTCCTCATAATCAGGATGAACCCCGACTGAAGCATATAGATGGGCATGATCCTGGGCGAGTTTTAAGACATTAGGGAAATCTGGAAGATCTACCGATACACAGAGTGCATGACTGACATTGGCTGCTTTCATATTAGCCAAGACTTCTGGAAGGCGAGCTTGAAACTCAGGAAAATCGAGGTGGCAGTGAGAATCAATGAACATAGCTACATTTTAGTCTGCCTGAGCAAACTCGATGCTCTTATGGCGGGCCAGGAACTAGCCTTCAAATACCTGCTGATATTGAGAAAGTAGTGCCTCTAGCTGAACTCGACTTGCTAAAGGATGATTTTCAGAGCGTCGTGCCTGTACTAGGGATTTCCAAAATTGATGCAGCTTCAAAGGTCTAGCGCCTTGCGCTAAGCCCTTCAAGGTCGCAATATGTTTTGGGTAATATCGTGGAGTGCCGCCTTGCGCAACAAGCTGAAGATCAGATGCCCAACGTTGCATGGTAGCCAACAAGAATGAATATTGTGCTTTATGCGTCTTTTCTGCCGCTTCAAGCCAAGGAATACGAACGCCCTGCGCCATAGATTGCAATAAGAGCCTTGAAGCAGCGATAGCAATGGTTAATTCATCTTTATCGTCTTTATTGTGACGGGCGGTTAGGGAGTCCAAAACTGAATATGGTGCCCCACCCTGCTCGTCATAAATAGTTTCAATATCAGCTTCATTGACCTTATACCCAGAAATCTTAGGCAGTTGATCTTTTAACCAAGCTAGGCCTTCTGTGCGATTTGGGCGAGGCGCTATCAATAAGCGGCAGCGAGAGCGAATGGTCGGCAAGACACGATCAACCCGATCAGCCAAAAGAATGAAAATAGTATTGGCAGGCGGTTCTTCTAGAGACTTTAGCAAGGTATTCGCTGAATCCGATCGCAGCATTTCTAATGGGTAAATGAGGATCACACGATTGCCGCCACGGTGCGACCCGATTGAGAGACTCTCGATCGCGCTGCGTGTTTCCTCAATAGAAATATTTTTCTTTTCTTTTTTCTCGCTTGACTCGCCATCTGAGTCATCGCGTGCTGCTCTACCTTTTTTCGGTGCTTCATCTGCCTCATAGTCGGCCTGCGGCAGGAGTTTACGGTGCGTCTCCGGAACCAGGGCGATAAAGTCTGGATGATTGCCGGTATTAAACCAATGACAAGCCTCGCATTGATTGCAAGGTTTATTGCCCTGACTCGATTCACATAAGAGTGCTTTAGCCAGCTCAACTGCAAAGGCAAACTTACCAATACCCGATTGACCGTGCAACAAAATAGCATTGGGAAATTTCTGAAAATTCAGGCCTTCCCATAAAGGTTGCAGCCAAGGCGCTATTTGGCTTTCTTGCTGCATTGGAAGCATCAAGTCACTCATTTACAGATTAATCTTCAATGACTGCAATCCGTTCCAGATGGCATCTGGAGTTTTGGTGGCATCAACCAAGTGAAAGCGTTGTGGAGCTTCCTTCGCGCGACGAAGATATTCTTGGCGAACTTTCTCAAAGAAATGGAGATCCATTTTTTCAAATTTATCAGGGGCTCTGACTTTAGAGCGACGCGCTTCGGCAACTTCACCCGGTAAGTCAAACAGGATGGTTAAGTTGGGCTGCAATAATGAGCCATCATTACGTCCTTGCACCCATTGCTCAAGCGCATTTAATTTAGCAATGCTCAGGCCGCGGCCACCACCTTGATAAGCAAAACTGGCATCAGTGAATCGATCTGAGATCACAATCTTGCCCGCTTGCAGGGCTGGCTCGATCACTTGTGCAATATGTTCGCGGCGGGCTGCAAACATCAACAAGGCTTCAGTTTCGAGATTCATGGGCGCATCAAGCAGTAGCGCGCGCAATTGTTCGCCTAGTGGCGTGCCGCCTGGCTCACGAGTCACGACCACTTCCCGATTGGGGTAACGCTCTTGCATGAGTTTGCAGAAAGCATCGATATGCGTGCTCTTACCGGCACCATCAATACCTTCAAAGCTAATGAAATATCCTGGGAGTGTAGCGGTCATATTAATTGGATTTGGGTGTGAGTTTTCGTTGGTAACGATCTACGGCAGACTCATGTTCGCTTAAGGTTTGTGAAAAATGGCTTGTGCCATCACCTTTCGCTACAAAATACAAAGCATTACTTTGGGTCGGATGAACGGCGGCGAGCAATGATTCTTTGCTGGGCATGGCAATCGGTGTCGGTGGCAATCCTTTATGCATATAGGTATTGTAGGGACTATCTTTGCGAAGGTCTGCCTTCCGCAAATTTCCGTCAAATCGCGGGCCTATTCCATAAATAATGGTCGGATCTGTCTGCAGCATCATGCCTTTATGAAGGCGATTCAGAAATACTGCAGCAACCATTCCTCGATCGCTTCGCCGCCCTGTTTCTTTTTCAATGATGGAGGACAAAATCAGGAGCTCATACGGAGTCTTTAGGGGTGAACCAGCGCTCTTTTGCTCCCACGCTTGTGAGAGTTGCTTTTGCATTGCTAAAGAGGCGCGTCGATAAATATTGATGTCGGGCTCATCGGGATCAAAAACATAGGTATCTGGAAAAAATAGGCCCTCATCACCGGGATAATTTAAGTTCAAACTTTGCAATAAGGCTTTTGAACTAATTCCTTTGGTTTGATGAATCAATGCTGGATGCGAATCGACTAGGGCTCTAAGTTGCCATATGGTCATGCCAGGAATAATGGCGATGCTTTCTCGAACCCGATCGCCACGTGCAATCTGTAGCAGAATTTTTCCTAGACTTGCGCCGGTTGGTAGTAGATACGTTCCAGGCTTTAACTTTGAGCCGACAAATAATGCTCGAGCACTTATCTGAAACGGCAAGACTGGGGTTGATAGCCCTTGCTCTTGTAATTGCTGGGCAATACTGCTTAAGCCAGATTGCGGCGCAACTTTAACTTTATAGACAAGGGTGTCTTGAGTATTGGTATGGCTCGGTACAGCCGGCCATATAAAAATGCCGCCATAAATCAATATCAATAAACCAATGAAAGCAAGGAAGTAGGAACGCAGGCGAAGACCCCAAGTCTTTTTCTTGCTAAAAAAGGATCTTCCCTGAATTTTTCTGCGCATCAGGCTATGATAAAAGGGAGATGACACAGACTAATCAAAACACGCAAATTGAAGGACAAATAGCCCCTACTGGGCTTAGCCTACTCCCACAATGGGGCTTAATTTTTGTTGAAGGGCCAGATGCCGCCAGTTTTCTGCAAAATCAACTCACCAATTCTGTTCTTGGCCTAAACCGAACGGTAGCCCCTCAGATTGCCCAATCCTATGGATCGGTTCGATTATTAGGCTACTGTAGTCCTAAGGGTCGATTACTGGCGAGCGCATGGGGTGCATTAATTCCAAGAGACTCAGCTGCCGATGATCGATTTGCTTTATTCATTTCCAAAGACATTGCCGCTAGCACCGCTAAACGTTTATCGATGTATGTATTACGTTCTAAGGTTAAGGTGACCGATGCATCAGAGATATGGAATGTTTCTGGCTACTTTGGATCGAGCGAATCAATGGATTCATTTGCTATCAATGAATCACAAATAGGATTGCGATTGCCAGATGTCCTCGCTAATGGTCGATCCTTTAGTCGTATCTTGATTGCACAAGAAAAAACAGATACAACATTAGACAATGCTGCATTTAGATCTTGGAATCACTTGGAAGTTTTAAGTGCGATTCCAAGGATCGTGTTGGCAACGCAAGAGCAATTTGTTCCGCAAATGATTAATTTTGAATCTGTTGCAGGGGTAGATTTCAAAAAAGGCTGTTATCCAGGGCAAGAAATTGTGGCTCGCAGTCAGTATCGTGGCGCCATTAAAAGACGTCTATTTTTGGCCCACCTTTCTGACGGCACTTTTACAGAGGAGTCAACGCAGTCCGGCGTAGAGTTATTTCACAGTCAGGACCCTAGCCAACCTGCGGGCATGGTCGTTTTATCGGCTGAAAGCCCTCTAGAGCAAGGCAGAATCGATCTCCAGGTGGAGTGCAAATTGGACGTGCTCGAACATGGGGAAATACGTCTAGGAAGTGTGCAGGGACCTGTGTTAAAAATAGATTCATTGCCATACCCATTAATCGAAATCTAATTACCCGCTACCCAATTCATGTGCCTCATTCTTTTTGCATGGAACTCACACCCCGACTACTCATTGGTAGTTGCGGCAAATCGTGATGAATTCTATGAGCGTGATACTGCAGGCATTGCGTATTGGCCAGAACACCCCCATGTTTTAGCCGGAAGAGATCGGGCTGATGTTTTAGGGAGTCCAGGTACTTGGCTTGGGTTTACCAAAACCGGAAAGTTTGCGGCGTTAACAAATGTTCGGGCACCTAGCGAAAAAAATCCGGATGCCAGAACGCGGGGTGAACTATCTTTAAAGTATCTCACCAGCAAAGATAAGCCTGCTGAGTTTATGCAGGAGAACTCCAAAAGCTTTAACCATTACAACGGCTTTAATTTATTAATGGCAGATCTAAGTGATCCTGCGAATGCTGAAATGCATTGGGTTAGCAATCGCATGATGATGGGTCAAAATATCCGCCCTCGCAAAGTCTTTCCACACCAACCTCTTGATCCTGGCGTTTATGGGCTTTCGAATGCTATGTTGGATACTCCTTGGCCCAAGGTGAATCATCGAATAGCAGCGTTTGCTCAAGTATTAGCAATGGATCATGGGCAATTGAAGAGTGCCGATCAATACCTTAAGGTCTTGGCTGATACACATCATGCGAGCGACCATGAATTACCCAATACTGGTGTTAGCCGTGAATGGGAAAAAGCCCTTTCCCCTGCTTTCATTAAGACGCCCTCTTATGGCACGCGCTCCAGTACGGTACTCAGAGTTCGCAAGGATGGAAACTTTGAAATGGTAGAGCGTCGCTTTGATGCCACTGGTGCAGTTGGGCACGATGTCATTACTGGCGCACTCAGTACTGCGCCAGGCTCAAATCTTTCGGTATAAATCTAGCTGAATTGATGTTTACTTTGAACGAAGGTCTTCGTTCACAACTCGCTCACCACTAGCATCACGTGTTGGCAAACGTTTGATGAATTGGAATGTACCTGTAGCCATACAGCAGATCTCACCTTGGTCGTTATATAGCTTGGCTTCACAGAAAGCCATAGTCGCCGTTCTACGAACAGTATCCGCCTTTACACGTAAGACACCATTGGCTGCTTGCATAAAGTTATTTTTCAGCTCAATCGTGACGACACTTCGATCACTCGGATCTCCAGACCTTGCGGCAACAGCCATTGCTACATCCATTAAGGTCAATAACACACCGCCGTGCGCTACGGCCCAAGTATTGGTGTGCTCAGGCTTAAGTGCCAATAAGATTTCTCCCTTACCCATTTCGGCACTTAAAAAGCGAACGCCTAATAGTTTTAGAAAAGGGACATTTAATTCTTCGCCTAAATTGGCTAACTGAGTTTGCGGATTAATTTGGACTTGTTTGTTCATAAAGGCGATTTTAGAGGCTTCAGCGCCATTTTGGGAATACACCTAGAATAAGCCCCATGTCCTTTACCTTAAGCGGCGATGACGTCTGCCAGCTCACATATCCCAGTCCAATTCCCGACCCCTATTGGGTTGCGTTTTCCCCTTCTGCCGCAAAACTCATTCAATTAGATTTAGATGCCTCTGGATTACCATCTGACCCCGCATGGCTAGAGCTTCTTGCAGGCAATACTTTGAGCACAAGCAAACATAATTTTGCTAACCCCATTGCAACCGTCTATAGCGGTCATCAGTTCGGGGTTTGGGCTGGTCAATTAGGTGATGGTCGCGCAATTTTGCTGGGTAACATTCAGGGGCAGGAATTACAACTGAAGGGTGCAGGTAAAACGATCTATTCGCGCATGGGTGATGGTCGGGCTGTTTTAAGGTCGTCCATCCGCGAGTACTTATGTAGTGAAGCTATGTATGCGCTGGGTGTTCCTACTACTCGGGCACTCTCTGTTGTGGGCTCTTCCTTGCCAGTGCTCAGAGAATCATTGGAGACAGCCGCTGTCTGTGCCCGCTTAGCGCCAAGCTTTATTCGCATTGGACATTTCGAGCACTTTGCTTTTACGCAAAACATAGTTCGACTAAAAGAGCTTGCTGATTTACTCATTCAAGACCATTACCCGGAGTGCGAAAGCGATTCAGAGCCCTACCTTGAATTATTCAAGCAAATTTGTATTCGCAATGCAAAGCTAGTAGCGCAATGGCAGGCCGTTGGCTTTTGTCATGGAGTGTTAAATAGCGACAACATAAGTGCCTTAGGTCTCACCATGGACTATGGACCATTTGGATTTTTAGACCAATTTGAAATTGACCACATCTGCAACCATAGCGATCATGGTGGTCGATATGCTTATCATCGCCAACCGCAGATCATGCATTGGAATATGGCTTGCCTGGCTAGTGGCTTTCTGCCACTTCTCGAGCTCACGCATGACGAGGAAGAGGCTCAATCTCGATTAAGAGGAGTCTTGGAAGAGTTTCCAGTGATGTATGCCCAAACTTGGCAGTCATTATTTAGGCAAAAATTAGGCTTACTTACTGCTGATGAAGCAGATATTAGTCTGATAGAGCGTTTACTCCAAGCAATCCATGATTCAAAGGTCGATTTCACCAGTTTTTTTAGAACGCTCAGTCAAATTAAGCTAGACCAGCCCATACATCAAATCACTTTGAGGGATCACTTTATTGATCGTGAGCTAATCGATCAGTGGTTTACGGACTATGCGCTGCGCTTGCAATCTGAATCGAGTGTAGATTCCGCCAGAATGAAATCTATGAATCTGGTCAATCCTAAATATATTTTGCGCAATCATTTGGCACAAACGGCTATTGAAAAAGCACAACAGCATGACTTTTCTGAAGTCAGTCGATTGATGAATATTCTGAGTAGGCCGTATGACGAACAACCTGAATTTGAAGCATATGCAGTGCCACCGCCTGAAGATCTGGAGCGAGTCGAAGTTAGTTGCTCCTCTTAAGATCACGAGCAGACTTTTCTTATCGGAGACTATATGAAGAAAACAGATCAAGAATACAAACAGACCTTAAGTGATATTGAATATCGGGTAACCCGAGAGGCAGCAACCGAGAGGCCTTTTACAGGTAAATATTGGGATCATTGGGATCAAGGCAAGTACACCTGTGTTTGCTGTGGCACCCCACTCTTCTTATCAGAAACCAAATTTGATGCTGGTTGCGGCTGGCCTAGCTATAACGCACCAGAAGAAGACTCTGTAATCAAAGAGGTCAGAGACGCGACTCATGGAATGATTCGTACTGAAGTACGCTGCGCTCATTGTGATGCTCATTTAGGGCATGTTTTTGATGATGGTCCTATGCCCACCGGTCTGCGGTATTGCATTAACTCTGCTTCTTTGAGTTTTGAGCCTAGCGAGAATGCTCAATCCGTGAAGAAAGATAAATAGCTGGATAATCTCTTTTATGAAATTTTTATTTGACCTCTTCCCCATCATTCTGTTTTTTGTCGCCTTCAAACTAGGCGATATCTATACCGCAACCATCGTGGCCATGGTAGCTACGATTTGCCAGATCCTCTGGGTGTATTACCGTCATCGCAAAATCGATGTCATGCAGTGGGTCAGCTTAGTCATGATCATCGTCTTTGGTAGCTTAACGATTTTCTTGCATGACAAAACATTTATTCAGTTAAAGCCAACTGCTCTTTATTGGTTATTCTCAGGAGCCCTGTTCATCAGCGCACAGTTCTTTAATAAAAATTGGATTCAGGTGCTCATGGGTAAGCAAGTTACTCTCAAACCAGAGGGAACTCAGTCGGTATGGCATCGACTGAATCTTGCCTGGTCCGCGTTCTTTTTCTTTATGGGCGCCCTCAATTTGTATGTTGCATTTGAATATTCTGAAGAGGCTTGGGTCAATTTCAAGCTTTTTGGTAGCACCGGCCTCTTAGTTGTCTTTGTCATCATTCAGGGTATTTGGTTGGCTCGCCATATGGAGCACCCAGAGGAATGAATATCAATCAACAGCGTATTGCTTTATTCGAAGAAGATTTACGCAAGGCTTTTGATGTACAAAAGCTAGTTATAGAGGATGAAAGTCACTTGCATGCTGGTCATGCAGGAGCAGCAACTGGCGGTGGTCACTTTAAGTTGACTATTGTTGCGCCACAGTTTCAGGGCTTGAGTCCAGTTGCGCGCCATCGAGCTATTTATGCTGCCCTAAATCGCCATATCCCAAAAGAAATCCACGCTTTAACGATTTCAGCCCTAACCCCAGAGGAAGCTGGGACCTAGCCTGCTTTACACTCTTCAAATTCATTACTTTTAATCGATTGTCATTATGTTAAAAACACGTCACCTCATTACTTTTAGCGTCGCCGCCTCCCTAATCTCGATGACATCTGCCACGGCTTTTGCCCAGAATGCAGCAATTGTGAATGGCAAGGCTATACCAAAAGCACAGTTGGATAAGTTAGTACAAAAATCTGGCCAAGCCGATAATCCACAAGTGCGAGATCAAGCTCGTGAAATGCTCGTGACGAGAGAATTGATTTTGCAAGAAGCTGACAAGCGCGGTGTCATTCAAAAAGAATCGGTTCGCGAGCAATTAGAGCAATCACGAGTTGGCATTTTGGTTGCCGCTGTATTTGAAGACTATGTCGAAAAAGAAGGTGTCACTGAAGCAGAGCTGAAGGCTGCATATGAGTCTGTAAAAGCCCAGTACACCGGCAAGGAATACCATGTCGAGCATATTTTGGTAGAAAAAGAATCAGACGCAAAAGCCATCATTGCCCAAATCAAAGCGGGTGGCAACTTTGAAGAAATCGCTAAAGCCAAATCCAAGGATCCTGGCTCAGCTCCTAATGGCGGTGATCTCGGATGGGTGACTGATAAAGCACTGGTGCCAGAGTTCTCAAAAGCGATGGTGCAATTAAAAAACGGTCAAGTGACTGATAAACCAGTGAAGTCTCAATTTGGTTGGCACATCATTAAGATGATTGACACTCGTGATATGAAGGCACCTAGTTTTGATGAGCTCAAGGCCCAACTCAAGCAAATGATTGCCTCTGATCAAAATTGGCAAAAGGCTAAATTTTCAGAAATGATGCAAAAATTGCGCGCTAAGGCAAAAGTCCAGTAAAACGAATTAAGTAATTAATCTTTTCTGGCTGGGTAGCGGCGAGGACGCATTTTCTGAATCGCCATACCCGCTATTCCGCAAGCAAAAGCGGACATCACAAAGACATCTCTTGGCTGAGACAGATCCCAAATCCACCCAGCGCATAAGCCGCCAATCGTTCCGCCAAAACCATAGGAAACCGTAGCCATAATCGCTTGGCCTCTGGCTTGCAGTGGCCCAGTAAACCAGCGCTGTAGTAATTTTGTAGCTGCACTATGGTGAGCTGCAAAAGTTGCAGCATGCATCAATTGCGCAACGATCAATACAGAGGTCATTGGCAAGAATGCAATCAAAATGAAGCGGATCACACCAATACCGAATGCACCTTGCAAAATCACTTCTGCATCTAAACGACTAAGTACCTTGTTTTGGTAGTAAAAGAAGATCACTTCAGCAGCAACACCTAATGCCCAAAAAAGGCCGATTTGAAATTTATCGTAACCAAGATTTGCTAGGTATAGGGAATAAAACACATACAACGAGGCATGCGCAAAGATCATGAAGAAGCCAGATACCAAAAACCAGCGCACATCCGGATTAAACAAGACCACCAGCAATTCACCCTTCACCATCTTGCGTCGTTCCATCTTCGGCTCATGTAAGCAAAAGGTGATTAGCGCTAAAGCAGAAAGCACTACTACACCGACGTAGGGATAGAGTTCAATACCTTTGCGTTGGAAGAACTCACCCGCAACAAGCACCATGGTAATGAAGCCAATAGAGCCCCAGAGCCTTAAGCGCCCATAACGCTTATCAAAAGAATTGTCTTTATATAAAGCATGAATGGTTGCAGTCTCGCCTAATGGCATTTGACTGCTGAGGATTGTATGTAATACAAACATCCAAATAAAGAAACTGAGGTAGCTGTGTAAAAAGAAGATGCATACAAATACCAATGCAGCTAGACAGGCGCAAACACGAATGATGCCGATGCGATTCGAGAGGTAGTCTGACAACCATCCCCAGCTAAAGGGGCCAACAATCCTTGTGATTTGAAGCATCGACATCAATACCGCAATCTCGATGACATTAAAGCCATGATCTAAGAAAAACAAGCTCGCGTATGGCGACACCAAGCCAACATATGCAAAATATAAAAAGAAAAAGGACCCGAAGGCCCAGCGAAGCACAGGCGTCATCTTAAATAGATTCGCTAATCGCTTTTAGAACCAGGGCGTGCCGCAGGTATGGGTGCTACATCTAGTTTGACGTCAGCACATTGCGCGCGATGACGTAAAGCATGATCCATCAAGACTAAAGCCAGCATGGCTTCTGCAATGGGCGTAGCGCGAATCCCGACGCAAGGATCATGACGACCCTTAGTCTGAACAGTAATTGGCTTACCACTGAGATCAATGGATTGCTTGGGGCTCATGATGCTCGAAGTAGGCTTGATCGCAATTGATACCCGTAAATCTTGACCGGTACTGATACCCCCTAATGTGCCGCCAGCATTATTGCTAGCAAATCCATCGGGGAATAACTCATCACCATGCTCGCTACCGCGTTGAGCGACTGACTTAAATCCAGAGCCGATCTCAACACCCTTGACTGCATTAATGCCCATCATGGCATGGGCAATATCAGCATCGAGCTTGTCAAACAAGGGCTCGCCAAGGCCGATAGGTACATTACGCGCACGCACCTCAATACGAGCACCACAGGAATCCCCTGCTTTGCGTAGCGCATCCATGTAGGTTTCTAGTTGCGGAATGATCTTGCCATTCGCGGCAAAGAATGGATTTTGTTCAATCTGAGTAACATCTTCAAATGGAATCTCAATTTCACCGAGTTGACTCATATAGCCATAAAACTCAGTTCCATATTGTTGGCGCAACCATTTTTTTGCAATCGCTGCTGCTGCCACTACGGGTGCAGTCAGACGAGCAGAGGAACGACCCCCACCCCGTGGATCACGAAGACCAAATTTATGGTGGTAGGCGTAGTCGGCATGACCAGGTCTGAAGGTTTGCAAAATATCCCCGTAGTCTTGACTACGTTGATCGGTATTGCGTATTAATAGTCCAATCGGCGCACCCGTAGTTTTGCCCTCAAATACGCCTGACAGAATTTCGACCCTATCTTCTTCCTTGCGTTGAGTCACATGACGAGAGGTGCCTGGCTTACGACGATCTAAGTCAGTTTGCAGGTCAGATTCACTGAGAAGCATGCCTGGAGGGCAGCCATCAACCACAGCACCAATAGCTGGACCGTGAGATTCACCAAAAGTGGTAACAGTAAAAAGGAGGCCTAAAGTATTTCCTGACATACCGACATTATGTCATTTGTCAGGAATATTCGACTAGAAATGCTTAATTTGCGGCCTTTTCAGCGTCTTCCGGCCAATCACGAATGTAGGCCTTAAGCATGGTGTTCTCGAAGTCTTGCGCTTCTACGACAGATTTTGCGACGTCGTAGAAAGAGATCACACCCATCAACATCTTCTGATCAACAACAGGCAGGTAGCGTGCATGGTCTACCAACATCATGCGACGCACTTCGTCGATTTCAGTTTCCATATTGCAAGTTAAGGGGTTTTGATTCATGACCGAGCTTACATGCAGGCCATCTAAGCTGCCATGGTGTGTTGCCAAAGCAGCAATAACTTCGCGGAAAGTGAGAATGCCAACGAGCTTGTCGTACTCCATGACTACTAGAGAGCCTATGTCGTGTTCACTCATCACTAGCACTGCAGTTTGCAGTGGAGTCTCGGGAGCAACCGTAAATAAGGTGCTGCCCTTCACGCGCAGAATGTCACGAACTTTCATTTAGTCTCCAAAAACAATGAACTGATGGTTTCAATATAGACCCAAGCCACCCCCGAATCAAGCTTTTGCCTAGCTGATTTAGTAACGAATAACCCTAATGACACCACTTCGAATGCTGGGCAGATTGGCTACTAGCACTGCGCCGGCCAAGGTAATCCACCAGGTAAGGTAGATCCACAACAAAGCGAGCGGGAGGATGGCGAAGGCGCCATAGACTGTCTTATAGAAGGCTGTATGGGTTAAGAAAATGGCAAACCCAAACTTCATGATTTCAAAACTGAAGGCAGCAAAGAAGGCTCCAAAGAAAGCATCTTTCCACAAAATCAATGAATACGGCAGAATCTTATAAACAACTGTGTAAACCAACACTGCAAGGAGTATTGGGGCGATGGTGGCGATCAGACTAAACCCTACAGATACAGCTTCAGTCCAACCTTCCGATGCACTAAAAAGTACGCCGCTTAAGTAGATTCCAAGACCCAATAATATTGGCCCCAAAATAGTTGCAGCAGTATAGATGGCAACCTTTTTATGCAGTGGTCGATTTTTTTGCACTTTAAAAATTTGATTGAAAGCGCCTTCGATCACTGAGAGAGTCATCAGCGCAGTAACAAATAAACCCGCTAAGCCCAAAAGTGTTAACCCTCTCGCTTGTGCAGAAAATTGATCCAGGTAGATAAATACTTGTTGATTAATGCCACCAGGCATATAGGTTTCCAAAAGCCAGGACTTAAAGGCATTTTTTACCTGAATGACACTGGGCAAATACCCGAATAGAATGGTGGCGATGGTTACCATAGGAACCAGGGAGAGAATGGTTGTATAGGCCAAGCTCGCCGCAATTTGATTCAGTTTTTGGTCGCGATTACCCTCCCAGATCTCTTTAGCTAGAGAGAGCCATAATTGGGGGTTACGAATTAAGCGCATCGCCGTATCATAAGAGAATATGAGCCAACACGATATTTTAGTTTTGTACTACTCCCGTTACGGGGCCACCAAAGATTTAGCACGCCTGATTGCCGAAGGCATAGAAAGTGTTCCTGGAGTTAATGCGCGCCTACGGACAGTTCCTCCGGTTTCTACCGTTTGTGAGTCCACCGAATCGACAGTTCCAAGTGAGGGAGCCCCTTATGTGGAATATTCCGATTTACAAGAATGCATCGGCTTAGCATTGGGATCCCCTACTCGTTTTGGAAACATGGCTGCCCCCATGAAATATTTTTGGGATGGTAGTTCATCGCAATGGTTGAGTGGCGCTCTGATCGGCAAACCTGCTTGTGTATTTACCAGCACGGGGAGCATGCATGGCGGTCAAGAAAGCACCTTACTCACGATGATGATTCCTCTGCTTCATCACGGTATGATGATTGTCGGGTTACCTTATAGCGAACCTGACCTCATGTCTTCTGCAACTGGTGGTAGCCCATATGGCGTCACTCATTTAGCTCATGCAGATGGAAGAGCACCGATAAGCCCAGAAGAGCAACGCTTAGCAAAAGCGCAAGGCAAACGGCTGGCGCAAACCGCACTTAAGCTTATTAAGGCTTAATGCGATATGTTTAAAAAGCTTCTGGATAAAAATCCCTATCAGTTATTAGCAACCGCTGCTTTTATTGATCTATTCATTTTGTGCATCGCATGGGAGTGGTTCATCTCCCCTTTGCGTCCTGGTGGTTCATGGCTCATCCTGAAAGGCATCCCTTTACTATTTGCCATTCCAGGCCTCTGGAAAGGCAAGGTCTATACGATGCAGTGGGCCTCGATGTTGATCTTGCTCTACATCACTGAAGGTTTAGTACGCATTCTAGAAACGGGTGCAAATTTTTGGATGGCTTTGCTAGAAACAACTCTTGCCACAATCGGCTTTGTTTGTCTTTTAATGTACCTAAAGCCCATTAAAAAGGAAGCAAAGAATCTGGCAAAGCAAAGGTTGCAAGCAGAACAAAAATGAACCGCTTTATCGATCAGCTGAAAGAAGTTCTGGAGCAAAAATATATCTTGATCGAAGATCAAGATAAGGCGCCCTACCTTACAGATTGGCGCAAACGCTACACTGGAAAAGCCCTGGCAGTACTTTTGCCAAGAACCTCTGAGGAAGTTGCCAAAATAGTAAAGCTATGCGTTGCCAATCAAATTGCCATCGTTCCTCAAGGTGGTCACACAGGGTTTTGTGGTGGCGCTACGCCTGATGATAGTGGTGAGCAAATTGTGCTCAATCTTAAGCGTATGAATACCATTCGTGAAATTGATGTTGCCAATCAAACAATCACGTTAGAAGCGGGTTGTATATTGCAATCGATTCAAGAGAAATCAGCTGAACAAGATTTTTTATTTCCTTTGAGTTTGGGGGCGGAAGGCAGCTGCATGATTGGCGGTAATCTCGCTACCAATGCCGGCGGCACTAATGTGCTGCGCTATGGTAATACTCGCGATCTGTGTCTTGGCTTAGAGGTTGTCACTGCCAAGGGTGAGATCTGGAATGGCCTAAAAGGTTTGCGTAAAGACAATACTGGCTACGATCTGAGAGATCTATTTGTTGGTTCCGAAGGTACCTTGGGCATCATTACAGCGGCGGTCATGAAGTTATACCCATTGCCGATCTCTCAATGGACTACCCTAGTTGCGACAGACAGCCTTGCGTCAACCATCACCTTGCTAAACCTATTTCAGAAGCGGGCCACCTCCCTGTTGACAGGTTTTGAGATGATGACTCAAGAGTCGCTAGTCCTTAATGAAAAGCATTTTCCGCAAATGGCTAATCCTTTAAAAGGCAATCCACCCTTCACTGTCTTAATTGAATTATCAGATCATGAAAGCGAGGCGCACGTTAGACAACTTCTAGAAACGATTTTGGAAGAGGCTTTTGAGGCAGGCTTGATTAAAGACGCTGTCATTGCCAATAGTCTGGCTCAGGCGAATACCTTCTGGCATATGCGTGAGCACATCACCCTAGCCCAAGCACTAGAAGGCGCCAATCTCAAACATGACATCACTATCCCCTTATCTGCCCTAGAAAGCTTTGTTGAGGAAACGGATTCCTTAGTGAGGTCCAAGTTCCCAGGAGTGCGAATTATCAATTTTGGACATCTAGGGGATGGCAATCTGCACTACAACATCGCCCCGCCTGTGGATGTTGATGCAAAGGTCTTCAATTTGGCTAATGAAAAGCCCATTTATGAGCTGGTATATGCCCAAGTTGAGCGCTGCCATGGCTCCATATCTGCCGAACATGGCATTGGAAAGCTCAAATTAGAGGATTTACGGGCTCATAAGGGTGAAGTTGCCCACGAGCTCATGAAAACCTTAAAAAGGGCTCTAGACCCCCAAAATATCCTCAATCCGCATAAAGTCGTCTCAATTTAAGAAATTTCTGAACTTTTTATAAATATTTTGTATTTCCTGTCATCTCGACCTCTTTCTGATGCGTTGTATGGCCATGGAGGTGACAAATATGTCAACAAGACTAAAACGCTGGGCCCGTGCAATTGAACAAATCGACTTGTCCAAAAGGACACCTGAAGTGGCTATTGGCTACCTAGATAGCAAATACCGCGATATCGCTTGGCGTTACATCCGTATTCTGGGCTTTGAACGCACCATCAGCTTCATGGCTAGCAATAACTTCCATCCAGAATAAGCAAACCGCTTTAAGATAAAACCCTAAATAATTGATTTATTTAGGGTTTTTTGCATTTATAGGCCATATACCAGCACGCTAGACAAAGAATGCTCTGGCTTCATCGATAACAGTATCTGGCAGCTCTTCTGGGATGTAATGTCCGCAAGGCACCGACTTGCCGGTGACCTCATTTGCCACCCTTTTCCAGTCTTCTAATGGTTTAAAGCATTTATGCACTAGGCCATGCTCCCCCCAAAGAACATGAAACGGCATTGATAATTTCTTCCCAGAGTCACGGTCTGCGCGATCATGAACTAAATCAATCGTGGCCGCAGCTCGGTAGTCTTCACACATGGCATGCATGCTCTGTGGATTGCTAGCACCTGCTAGATATTCTGCCCAACGATCAGGACTAAAAATACCGGTACCCGCATGTCTACCCATATGATTTTTGAGCCAGTATTCAGGATTGGCGCCAATCATGGTTTCGGGTACAGGTTCAGGTTGAATTAAAAAGAACCAATGCCAGTAACCTTTAGCAAATTCCATGGTGGTATTTTCGTACATAGTCAGGGTTGGGGAAATATCCAAGACCATCAACTTCAGCACATTCTCTGGATGATCCATCGCCATGCGATGTGAAACTCGTCCACCTCGATCATGACCAAGTAAGAAAAATTGCTGGTGACCTAGGGACTTCATGAGGGCAACTTGGTCAGCTGCCATGGATCTCTTTGAGTAGCTTGAGTGATCTGTCTTCCCATGAGGCTTAGAAGAACCTCCATAACCTCGCAGATCGGAGCAAACCACGGTGTAGTGCTTAGCTAATACTGGAGCAACCTGATGCCAGATTGCCTTGGTTTGTGGAAAACCATGCAAAAGCAATAAAGCTGGTCCAGAGCCGCCTACGAGGCAAGCAATCTCGATAGGACCATCTTCAGAGGGGACGGTTACGAGCTTTTGCTCAAATCCAGGGAAAGTCACACTCATTGATTGAGCCCTATCGATCTGCTACTGCTTGAATCTGAGCAACAGTCAAATATCCTTTATTGCCAGAGTCAAGATAGCTAAAGTGATCATAGATACGAGGCATACAACCCTTAGCTTCATCCTTTGTTAACTTGCCATCATGGTTGGTATCGCACTTAGCAAATCTTTGGGCAATTTCTTTATTGCGTGATGCATCATCCGCATAACTCAATACTGGCGACAGAGCCAGTCCTAAACAGAGGGCCGCTGCTGAAAGAACTTGCTTCATGGTTGAGCCTTATTTACCTGTTGGCGTTGGATTGGCTGAACTTTCCATCGCAACACGAACAATCTTTTTAGCCATCTCCACAAATGACTCTACCGAGCCAGAGCCTGTTCTGAAGGAGTTACCTTGAATAGTCACTAAGCCCTCGCCTAATAACTGCTTAGTCTGGCTATCGGTAATTTTGCTTTCGACTAGTAGTGCTGGCGTCTTAGAATTAACACCGCCGGCATAAGCCGCCGCATTCGCTGCTAAACCAATCGGCGTGAAATTCCAGGGCTGGAGACTATCAGCCGAACTTTCAGCACCAGTAATGCCAACGGTTATTCGAGCTACACCTGGTCCTGGAGCAGTCACTATACGAATGTCTCCACGAGAATTTACGGCAGCAACCATAGAGTCTTGTAAAGTAATTTGTGCTTGAGAAATAGACTCCGCACTAACATCCTTGGTAGCACTTTGATTCAAATAAATGGGATCCAAGATAACTGCAGTGTAGGCGGAAGGATTCACTCCAGATACGCGATATCTCCAAATGCGCACATCGGATTGACTTGTTGCCACAGGAACGAGTACTGCATAGTTTGGCAAGAAACCAGACCTGGGCATTGGCTCAGAAGCCAGCTTTGGAGTGTTGCTACATGCAGCCAACACAATGGCAGCGGATACTATTGCAGCAAATACATTCAATTTACGCATGATGCTTCCTTTAAGTAATACAGATTAGTCTGGTGATGGACACGGTAACATGCCACCGGTTTTTTTATGCAGCTGAGGTTTGCAATCTATTGATGACGTGCTGCCAGGAGATACTTTTGGTTCCGCAGTAGGCGCAGGCGCAGAGGAAGATGTTTTTAAGGAATCGTTAGAAACTGCCACAGCCGCAGCAGGTACTGCAGCATTAACTGACGATGCTGGTACTGGCTTAGCAGGTTCAAGGCCTACTGAGCGATAAAAAGATTTATCGGTACCTGGGCATGGCATGACTGCTCCAGTCTTTGGATTGATCACATCTTTACACTGTGGATTCGCCTCAAGCCGAGCCTCTAATTTAGCTACCGTGCAGGCTGAAAGTATCAAGCTACCAAGGATTAAAACAGTCAACAGCTTGGTATGAATAGGCGTCATGTATGAATGCGTTTAGTGGGCCAAAATCTTGGAGAGGAAATCTTTTGCTCGAAGGGATCTTGCTTCGGGATTACCAAAGAATTCGTCTTTGCTGCAATCTTCCAGTATGCGACCCTGGTCCATAAAGATCACTCGATTACTCACCTTGCGAGCAAAGCCCATTTCATGAGTCACACAACACATGGTCATGCCTTCATTGGCCAGTTTAACCATGACATCTAAAACCTCACCCACCATTTCAGGGTCGAGTGCTGATGTAGGCTCATCAAAGAGCATGACGATCGGATCCATGCTTAATGCACGGGCAATCGCTACACGCTGCTGTTGGCCGCCAGATAATTGCCCTGGAAACTTATCCTTCTGAGCAATCAGGCCTACGCGCTCTAGGTATTTCAGCCCATGATTTTTAGCTTCTTCCGCTGAACGACCTAGCACCTTCATTTGCGCAAGCGTGAGATTCTCAGTAATACTTAGGTGCGGGAAAAGTTCAAAGTGCTGAAACACCATCCCTACTCTGGCTCGCAACTTCGGCAGATTGGTTTTTGAATCATGCAAGCTGATTCCATCGACAATGATTTCGCCTGCCTGAAATGGTTCCAATGCATTGATGGTTTTAATAAGTGTTGACTTGCCTGATCCAGATGGACCACAAATCACTACTACCTCACCCTTTTGAATGGAGGTTGTGCAATCAGTTAAGACCTGAAAGTCACCGTACCACTTCGAAACGTTTTGCAGTTCAATCATGATGATCTAGAAATAGTATGTAAATGGTTTAGCGTATAATTGCGACTTTTGCTTGCACTCGTCTGACGATTTTCGAGAGTGAGAAGCAAATAACGAAATAGGTAAAGGCGGCCAAGATATAAGTCTCCATTGGGCGGCCATAGTTTTTGCCGGCAATTTCAAAGCCTTTCAGTAGGTCATAGGCGCCAATGGCGTATACCAAGGAAGTATCTTGAAACAAGATGATAGTTTGTGTCATAAAGACTGGAATCATGTTTCTAAAGGCTTGTGGCAGGACGATAAAACGCATGTTCTGGCCGTAAGTCATACCTAGTGCTTGGGCGGCATAACCCTGCCCTTTTGGTACAGACTGAATTCCAGCGCGCACAATTTCTGAGAAGAATGCACCTTCAAAAGCAATGAAGGTAATGGTGGCCGATAAATCTGCGCCTATGGGTCGACCAATTAACATTGGGATCAACAAGAAGAACCATAAGATCACCATCACCAATGGAATCGACCTCATAGTGTTGACATAAATTGTTGCTGGATAGGCTAAGCTAGGCTTACCAGATAAACGCATCAACGCCAAGAAGGTGCCAAAGACGATTCCACCAAGAGTAGCAATGACTGTCAGCTGAACGCTAAACAGCATACCCTTCATGATGTAGTTGGTGAAGAGTTCCCAGTTATAGAAACTGAGGTCTAGGCTCAGCATGATGTCACCATGAAATACATAATCTGTTTCATTTAGTGAGCCGCCGCTTCAGTGTTAGAAACAATAAAGCCAGGGATGCGAGAGCGCTTCTCGATATGCGCCATCACACGGTTAACAGCAAATGCCGATAAGGCATAGAGCAGTGTGACAGCTAGGTAGATTTCAACGCCGCGCGATGTCTCTTCCTGTGCTTGCATTGCAAATAGAGTGAGCTCTGGAACGGATACCGCAAACGCTACCGATGAATTCTTAATGAGATTCATGCTCTCAGATGTGAGCGGTGGAATGACAATACGCAATGCCATTGGCAAGATGATGTAACGATAGCTTTGAAAGGTGGTTAAACCCAATGCTGTTGCCGCAGCCTTCTGACCACTTGGTAATGATTGAATACCTGCCCTCACCTGTTCAGCGATACGCGCTGAGGTAAAGAAACCCAAAGCAATGCTGACCAATAAATAGGATGGAAATGCTTTTAAAGGTGGAATCAAGGCAGGAATAACGTGATACCAAAGAAATACCTGAACCAAGATTGGGATATTTCGAAAGAGCTCTACCCACGCCGTAGATAGTCGTACCAAAAGACGGTTTAAGGCGGTCTCGGGCGGCAAGGTGCGTAAGGTTCCCATGACAGCACCAAGTGTCATGGCAATGACTAAACCCAAGCCTGCGACTGCAAGAGTCCAGCCCCAGGCCTTCATGAGCCAATCTAAATAACTGGGGTCAGCATTTTGACCAATACCTAATAAAGCGGAGAAGCAGTGGTCAACTACTTCTCCGTCTAAGGTACTTTTACAAAAGATTCCTAAATCCATAAAACTGATCGCATAGATTTTTACTTATTGAATATTGAGTTTGCGATCTGAATTATTTCTTGTTGTAGTCTTCGGCAGGTTTGTCATTCAAGTTAGCCCAGGCATTTTTAGTCGCTGGAGATAACTCAAGACCCACTACAATATTTTTTGGAGGAATTGGACCCAAGAACCATTTATTCCATAGGCCAGGCATTTTGCCATTCGCAACAATATTGGCAATTGCTGCATTCACCGCTGCCTTGAATTCTGGATCATCCTTACGAACCATAATAGCAATCGGTTCTGTACTCAACACTTCACCCACAATCTTGTAATCTTTTGGGTTCTTAGAGTTTGCAATATTGCCTGCCAAGATTGAGCCATCCATCACGAATGCATCAGCACGGCCAGACTCAAGCAATAAGAAGCTGTCAGCATGGTCTTTACCGAATACTTCATCAAAGTTCACGCCATTGGCTTTTTCATGCTTGCGGAGTAATTGCACAGAAGTTGTGCCGGTTGTAGTGGCAACTTTCTTGCCTGCCAACTGTGCAATAGATGTGATTCCTGAATTTGCTTTTACTGCAATGCGTACTTCTTCAACATATAAGGTATTAGCAAAGCCAACATCCTTAGCACGGGCAGTGTTATTAGTAGTTGTACCGCACTCAATATCTACGGTGCCGTTTTGTACTAAAGGCACACGATTCTGAGAAGTTACAGGCTGGTAATTGATGCGCAATGTGCTCATGCCAAGCTTGTCTTTAATACTGCCCAAAATCATGCGGCAAACTTCAACGTGGTAACCGTCAAAGCGGCTATCACCAGTTGTATATGACATAGGTATAGAAGATTCGCGCACCCCCATAGTGACGGCACCACTGGACTTGATTTTGTCCATCGTAGCGCTTGCAGCATGAGCACTGATGGCGCTAATGAATAGCCCAGCAACCAGGCCAGCTTTAATTAAAGACTTGCTCTTCATCGTTTTCTCCTGTTTTTTACTTCTATCTATTTGGCAAAAATAGCCACACCTGCATTTATAGCAAATTTATGGTCGCTATACGCTTATTAAGGCCTGTATTTGAAGGTTTTTAATGTAATTAGAGCGCTAAGAAAGTGAAAACTTAGGGTATTGGAGGATTTGGCCTGCCCAGCACGATTCGAACGTGCGACCTACGCCTTAGAAGGGCGTTGCTCTATCCAGCTGAGCTATGGGCAGTTATATGCTGGTATATCTAGAACAATAAGGGAAAGTGGTCGGAGTACAAGGATTCGAACCTTGGACCCCCTGCTCCCAAAGCAGGTGCGCTACCAGGCTGCGCTACACTCCGACGGAACCAATATTCTACACCGATAGGGTTATTTGAGGCAAATCGGGTAAGATTCGGGGCATGGTTGCCTATTTTTCCAGCAAATTACCAAAGCAAATTCAAGCTGCTTTAGCAGTAGCTTTGCTCATGGTTTGCATGATGGGAACCCATTGGATTGGTTTTGCTCATAGCGTTTCACACGCGAGTTTTCAGCAACATAGCATTAGCCAATCTTCCGCAGGTGAATCAACTCCCAGTTATACCCATAGTTCAGAAGTCTGCCATCTATTTGACGCATTGACCCTCGCTAGCTTTATGTCTGGCGAATCAAATGGATCATCAACTCTAGATGCAGCCAGTTTCACACCAGCTCTCTCCCCAGTATTTAGTACTGCGCAAGCTGATCCGTCAGCCTACCAATCGCGCGCTCCCCCAGCATTTCTTCTATAAATCGCTTTATTTACTAGGCACCTTGCCTAGTACTGGATTTATCTAAGCCTTCATTTAGGCTTTAGAAGTTGAGGGATTCAAATGCATCACAAGAAAAAAAGATTATTTAAACGACGATTGCTTTGCGTCTTGATTGCCGGGCTATCAGCCAAGCAAGTGATTGCACAGACACAGGTTCCGAGTCTTGAGATTACTGCGACTGGGAGTCAAGAGGCGACGCAAAGTATTTTGACGCCTACCAAAATATTGCAAGGTGATGAGTTACTCAATAAATTGGGTACGACCTTGGGGGCTACGCTCGCTAATGAGCTAGGGGTTTCTGCCACAGGCTATGGCGCCGGATCTTCCCGTCCTGTTATTAGAGGCCTGGAAGGCTCACGAGTACAGATTTTGCAAAATGGTTTATCGGTCGGCGACGTTTCGAATATCTCCCAAGATCATGCAGTTGGAAACAATATGCAAAATGCTCACCAAGTGGAAATTTTACGTGGCGCAGCTGCCCTGCTTTATGGTTCGGGCTCTAGTGGCGGTTTGGTCAACGTAGTAAATGATCGTATTTTGACGAATCTTCCCGATAGGCCAACAGGCGCTATCAATACTAGCTATGAAACGGTGAATAACGGACGAGCAGGCTCATTAGAGGTAGATGGTGCATATGGCTCTGTAGCGGTACACGTGGATACGGCCATTAACAATGCGAATAACTATCGTATTCCGGGAAATTCAACGCAATCACAGGGTGAGCCTGTTGGTGGCTGGACAGTTCCACCCGATGGTAATGGCGGAAACAATTACACCGGTAAGTTACCGAATTCATACAGCAACCAAAATAATTTGGGCGTTGGTGTCTCCTACATCGGACAAAATGGATATACGGGCATATCGGTTGAGCGTTTAAATAATAACTATGGCATTCCGACCCCTGAGGGTGGATCAATTAATCAGTCACAAAATCGATACGACTTCCAGCATCAAACCCGAGATCCTTTTGATGGGTTCTCTTCATTCAAATTTAGCGCAGCAAACTCCAACTACAACCATACTGAATTTACCAATGTAGGTGAGGCAGCCGCCGTATGGAAAAACATTGCCAATGAGGCTCGGTTTGAACTGGCACATAACCCGATAGCAGGATGGAAAGGCATCTTTGGGGCACAAGCTTCTGCAGCCTCTCTTAATGCTACTGAGGTGGGCACGGGTAGCTATGCCATTGTTCCCCCAACCAAAACGAACTCAAATGCAGTCTTTTGGATTGAAGAAGGTCAATGGAACTCGCTACAAGGTAATCTAGGTTTACGCTACAACAACGTGGCGCAAAAGCCGAATCTAGGTACTGCTTTAGAACAACAATCAACTGCTGATCCAACCGGTACCACGCCACTCATTACATTACAAAATCGCAACTTTAATTTGCTGTCGTATTCAGCGGGCGGTCTTTGGAACTTTATGCAGGGGCATGGCATTGGCGTTGCCTATACCGTATCGCAGCGTGCGCCTAGTGCGCAGGAACTCTACTCCTATGGTGCTCATGAATCCACGGCAACCTTTGATATTGGCAATCCCAATCTCAGCAAAGAGACTTCACATAACCTAGAGTTCAATCTACAAAAAACGAGTGGCCTTATGCGTGCGAAGGCTAGTATTTATGCCAATCGATTCAATAACTATATCTACGGCTTTTATACAGGCAGCTCTATTGTTGGTGGTGCTGCGAATGGCTTCGATGTAGTGACTGCTCAACAAGCAGCCGCAACGATCAAAGGCATTGAAGGTGAACTGACCTATAACTGGCGTGAAAAAGGTTTGGGCGGAAGAATATTTGGCGATGTATCGCAAGGCAGCTTTGATGCCGGCGGCAATCTGCCACTTCAACCTGCTCCGCGCTTAGGTGCTGAGATTGCCCACGAACGAAACGGTTGGTTAACGAATGCTACTTATATCTACAGCTATCAACAGAATCGTCTGGCTTCTTGGGAACAAGGTCCAGCACCAAGTTACAACCTGCTCAATGCCGGAATCTCTTATACAGAGAGAGTTAAAGAAGTGAACTGGACGATTTATATGAATTTGAAGAATTTGCTGAATGAGCAAATTCGTTATGCTACTACGCCAATGGCGGTAAGACTCTATGCTCCGCAACCCGGAAGAAGTGTGATGGTTGGTTTACGGGCTACGTTTTAATAAACCTCAGGGACGTACATCTCTGGGGGTACAGGTCCGCGCAAGTAATCTGGGTTGTGCACACGCGCAGGCAATTTAATCGTTGGATGGTCAATTTCTTTGTAAGGAATTTGTGTCAATAAATGACTGATGCAATTTAATCGTGCTTTTTTCTTATCATTTGCAGCAACAACCCACCAAGGAGCCTCTGGAATATGGGTGCGCTCCAACATGGTTTCTTTGGCCTTTGTGTAGGCCTCCCATAAGCGTCGAGCCTCTAAATCCATTGGACTAAGCTTCCATTGCTTTAATGGGTCATGAATACGCATCATAAAGCGGTTGTACTGTTCATCATCAGAAATAGAAAACCAATATTTAATTAAGATGATGCCCGAGCTAATCATCATCCGCTCTAAATCGGGAACGGTTCTGAGAAACTCTTCATACTCTTTCTTGGTACAAAATCCCATCACCTTCTCTACACCAGCCCTGTTGTACCAGCTACGATCAAAGAGTGCGATCTCACCACCGGCTGGCAACTGGGATATGTATCGCTGAAAATACCATTGAGTCTTTTCTCGTTCGTTTGGCGCAGGTAAAGCAACCACCTTGCAGACGCGTGGATTTAGTCGTTGAGTGATGCGCTTAATTGCCCCGCCCTTTCCCGCTGAATCGCGACCCTCAAATAACACGGCAACTTTAACTTTATTGGCCACAACCCAATCCTGTAGCTTTACCAGCTCACCCTGTAGGCGAAACAGTTCTTTGAAGTATAAGTTTCTTGGTATCTGGGAATGGCTATCGCCATCTGGAGACAGACGATCATCATCGAGCTCCATTTCAAGCTCTTCGTCCATGCTGTCAAGTATCTCTACCTGGGCACGGCGATACCACTCGGCCATCTCTTTATGTTTAGACGTCATCAGTTCCACTCCTATTTAATACTTATACAGAGTGAAAATGACATTTTTATTACATTAACTGCAAATCAGCCTTTATTTGCCTGGAAATAGCCTCTTGACTTTGCATTGCAAGCCATTTTCGGTCCCTAGAAGTTGCTGAATTAGATCTAGAGGGTGGCAAAAAGCTTAATTCAACCATTAAATTTCGATCATTCAAAATATTAGACATAGACTCTAACAATCCCATTTCCCCAATAAAAGCGCAAGACTTATTGCATAAGCCTGTAATTGAAGACTTGTAAGAAATCGCTAAGGAATAAACCGGAACATCGGAAATGATGGCTGATTCAAATAAATTTGGCTTGAATGGTAGAACAGTATCCCCATCGGTAGAGGTACCTTCAGGAAAGATACATACTGACTGAGCATGTAGCACCTTTGCCACTTCACCCGCAATAAGTCTTGCATGGCGCGAATTGTCGCGTTTAATAAATACCGTTCCTAATTGCTTTGCCATCCATCCAAAGATTGGCCAATTCGCCACCTCAGACTTGGCAACAAATCGGATTGGCCTAAATGCATTTATGGCGTGTATATCCATCCAGGAAATATGGTTTGATGCCAAAAGAAACGGGGTTGATGGAATAATCTCTGGGTTTTTTACCTCTAATTCAATGCCAAAGATCGAGAGCAACTTTAGCGACCAATTTTGAATATGCTTATTTCTAGATTTCTGATTGGCAAAAGGAAAGCACAAAAATAAGATTGCCAGACCTACAATGACATGAGTCCAAATCTGAATCCATCGAAAGAAGTTCGATAAAGATTGATTCTTAGGGGATTGGCTATGTTGACTACTCATATAGATCATGAATATAAATCATGTTGCAAAGAAAGTGCTGTCGTCACAAAAGTGTCTTGAAACTGTCATGCTAGTTTCATACTGGGTTGGCTTAATACGGATTCATGATCCATTACAAAGCCATCTGGATTTCAGACATACACCTAGGAACGTCAGGGTGTCAGGCGAACTACCTCCTTGATTTTCTAAAGCATAACGAAGCAGATAAGTTCTATCTTGTTGGCGACATTATTGATGGGTGGAGACTTAAAAAATCGTTTTATTGGCCGCAAGAGCACAACGATGTAGTGCAAAAACTATTACGCAAGGCCCGTAAAGGTACGGAAGTCATTTATGTACCCGGCAACCATGATGAAAGCGCAAGGCAGTTTTTTGGGCTTTCATTTGGTGATGTCAAAGTCATGGAAGAAGTGATTCATACAACTGTAGATGGGAAACGTCTATGGGTTACGCATGGCGACCAATTTGATGGCGTAATGCAATATGCAAAATGGCTCGCTTATGTAGGTGATACGCTCTACTCCTTCATTTTGTATATAAACCGCTATTTCAATATGCTCCGAGTAAAGATGGGGCTCCAGTACTGGTCCCTTTCTCAATACCTCAAGCATCAAGTTAAAAATGCTGTCAGCTACATTGCAGATTTTGAACACATCATGGCTAGGGAGGCTCGTTTACGGGGTTGTGATGGTGTTGTCTGTGGCCACATTCACAAAGCTGAGATTCGCGAGATAGATGGCCTGCTGTATTGCAACGATGGTGACTGGGTTGAAAGCCTCACTGCATTAGTTGAAACACAAACAGGTGAACTAAAAATCATTCACTGGCCCCATATCAAAGGCGAACCAGTTGAAATCAATCAGTTAACCACCCAAGCCGTAATTGAATCAATTATAGAAGAGGTAGCAATATGAAAATTATGATCATCACTGACGCATGGGATCCTCAGGTAAATGGTGTCGTGCGAACCCTAAAGCAAACTCGCGCAGAATTAATTGCGATGGGTCATGAAGTTGAAATGATTACCCCTAATGGCTTTAAATCCATCCCATGTCCTACCTACCCCGACATTGCACTATCCATATTTCCTGGCAAGGAAGTTGCACGACGCATCAAAGAATTCGCTCCAGATGCTATGCATATAGCCACAGAGGGTCCTTTGGGCTTATCTGCGCGCTCATATGCAGTAAAGAATGACCTTCCCTTCTCTACCGCTTATCACACTCGATTTCCAGAGTACGTCAAAGCACGAACTGGCATGCCACTTGGCATTACCTATGCATTCATTCGCTGGTTTCACAGTCGATCTATGGGTGTAATGGCACCAACCATCGTCGTAAAAGATGATCTAGAAAAGTATGGTCTAAATAATGTTGTTCTTTGGTCGCGTGGCGTTGATTTAGATATTTTCAAGCCTCAAGAATCGAAAGCGCTCAATACAGCCCATCCAATCTTTCTATATGTTGGTCGTGTAGCCATTGAAAAAAACATTAATGCATTTTTGGAAATTGATTTACCTGGTTCAAAATGGGTTGTAGGAGACGGTCCAGCTATGGCTGGCATTAAAGAAAAATACCCAGATATTAACTATCTAGGCGTATTGCAACAGCATGAATTGGCTAAGGTATACGCGGCTGCAGATGTGTTTGTCTTCCCCAGTAAGACTGACACATTTGGACTGGTGCTGCTAGAGGCAATGGCTTGTGGAACCCCAGTAGCAGCTTACCCGGTAACTGGCCCCATTGATGTTCTGGGGCATTCAAAAGCTGGGGCCATGAATGATGATTTACGCAAAGCATGTATAGAGGCCCTCAAAATTCCTCGTGAAGTTGCCCGTGCACATGCTGAAAAATTCTCATGGAGAGCGGCAACTGAAGAGTTCGCCAGACATCTCAAGCCAGTACCTACACCAGCAGTGCATATCACTGCTATTGCCTAAGGTGAAATCATTTTGAGCAAGCCCTATCACATCGATCAAAACCCACATAAGGGTAATCGTGGCCTTGCTCGTGCATGGCATGCTGCAAAAAATTCATGGTGTGGATTGGTTTATGCGTTCAAAGAGGAAAGTGCATTCAGGCAAGAACTTACCCTCTTTGTATTTTTATCGCCTATTGCGATTCTTTTGCCAATCAATTATTTCGAGAAAGCATTATTAGTTACATCGCTCATCATGGTTTTGGTGGTCGAATTACTGAATTCCAGCGTTGAGGCAGCAATCGATCGCATCTCCTTTGAGCATCATGATTTATCAAAACGAGCAAAAGACTTTGGGTCTGCGGCAGTCATGTTGGCATTAGTTGTTGCACTACTCCTTTGGACTGCTATATGTGCGCCCATTTTTTTCAGGTAACAGCAATTTCACTCTTAATCAATTGAATCAATATAAGGTTAACTATGTCTGATATCCCAAATCCGATTGGTGCATTTGAAATCTTCTCCCCAAAAAAGGAGAAGAAGTTAAAGCTCAAAAAAGTTGATGCTCTAAAGAAATTATCGAAAAAACTAGCGAAAAAGCTTTTCGGGAAAAAATTTGCCAGTAAATCAAGAGCTCAATTAACTAGCGAAGATATTGCTGTTGCACCAAAAGCAGCAAAGCCCAAGAGACCAGCATATAAGATTGAATGGGCTAGCAGTGTTAATGAAATTAAAGAAGCTCAGCGCCTTCGTTATAAGGTATTTGCAGAAGAAATGGGCGCAAACCTCGCTGAAAATTCGGAAGGACTAGACATCGATGAATTCGATGCTTATTGTGATCACCTGCTGATCAGAGATCAAGATACGCTCAAGGTTGTAGGTACTTATCGCGTGCTACCTCCCCACAAGGCTCAAGAAATCGGCCGCTTATATTCAGACACTGAATTTGATCTTTCTCGCCTAGATCATCTTCGCCCCAAATTAGTAGAACTTGGAAGATCATGCGTTCATCAAGACTATCGCTCTGGTGCTGTCATTATGGCCTTATGGAG